>CAYJVZ010000001.1:0-47935 GCA_964373765.1 uncultured Candidatus Saccharibacteria bacterium
AGACAAACTTTTGCGACGGCAAAAGTTTAGTCGAGGGCGAATCCTCGCGGGCGGACCCGTTTAGCACACCCAAGCCCCAGCCTAAGAGCCTTGGGGCTTTTTGGGTTGCTTGGGTCCGACTAAGCAAGCAAACTGCTTTGCTTGCGAGATGAGAGAGGACTTGAAAACCTTCGATAGTTTTTTTAGCGCTTTGAAAAAATACACTCGATTTTAACTTCAGTAGAAAATATTATTTAGTTACGATCGTAACTAAATAATATATCGCGCTATGAGGTCGCACTGTCACTATGAGGCGTCGCCTCATAGTGACAGTGCGACCTAGTGACACGCCTTATAGTGACAGATTGTTGCTTTTAAAATTTCATATTGATAGTATCGAGTCAGACTTGAACATTCACACAAACAAAGGAATAGTATGATTCTGCGCGGAATTGATTTCGGTCATGTCTGGCAAGCGTCGGGCGCCACAAATTTTTACGGGCAAGGCTGGTGGTACCATCATTGGCTTAAAATGTTTGGCCTGGACTTTAGTGGATCGACATTCGTTGCTAAAACAACCACATTAGATGTTCGCCTTGGGAATATGCCCATGAAACAAGATGGCGTTACGCCAAAAGAACTTCTGCCAAAATGTATTCATGTAAACAGAAAAACGCGCGCGGCCGTCAATGCTGTTGGCCTCTCTGGTCCAGGATTAACTTCTCTCATCTCGTCGAATAAATGGCAAGAGAGACGAGAGCCGTTTTTCATCTCACTTATGTCGCTTGCAAAAACAGCGGCAGAAAGACGCAGAGAATTAAGCACTTGCGCAGTTCATCTCGGCATAGAAAAACCTAGCTTCAAAGCTCCGTTTGGAATTCAGGTTAATTTCTCATGTCCTAACGGAGGAATCAATCCGGCGGACTTAATCAAGGAGGTTAAACCCTGCCTCGATATTTTCGCGCCACTTGAAGTCCCGATCGTCGCCAAGTTCGGACCCGATCTTTCGATTGAGGCCGCACTTGAGATTGAGAAACATCCGGCGCTGGACGGGTTTTCGGTCTTTAATACGCTTCCGTGGAATAAACTTCCCGATAGCGAGAAGATTTATTACTTCGGCTCGACCATCTCTCCATTGATACGACACCTCGGAGAAAAATTTCCGGGTGGCGTTTCTGGCGCCCCGCTTCTTGAGCGTCTTCAAAAATGGATCGCTACGGCGCGAAACGCCGGACTCAAAAAACCTATTAATGCCGGCGGCGGAATCCTAAACAGCATTGATGCATTTCGTTTGATTGGATCGGGAGCTGATTCAATATCGCTTGGCTCAATAGCCTTCCTCGCACCGACACAGGTTCAAAAAACTATTAGCGAAGTTACTCGCTACTGCGAAAACTCGAACAAACTCCTCAAATCGCGCCAATCTTCTTAGCGATCTTTGTTGATTAACAATTCTGCGCTCCTTTATCATGGGGGCGCATTTTTCTTACTTTTATGACTTTTCTTGCTTTCCATATTTTTTGATGTACTATGGCCGACAGACACTTAAACAAAAAAGGACCTTGTGAAAATAAAACATGAGCGAAATCGTCCCATTAAAAGAGTTGCCGTCCAAGCGCTTGCCAACATTCACTGGCACGGTCGCGAATGTGGCGAAATAATGAACGCCCTTATCACGCATTCAATTAGCGGTGGCGCGGACATTCTTGCTCCAATGCCAAACACTATTAAGCCTCTTATCAGCGCCGAATTGGTTACTGATTATATTAATAAGGCCAGAGATTTTTGCGAACTCTGGAAACTTAGGTTGTGTTTGATGCCTATAGTTATGCTTACTGAAAACACGACAAGAGATATGCTTGTTTCGTGTATTAAAGCGGAAATTGTTGATGGGAAAATATATCCCTACATGCGAACGACGCAGTCAGACCATGGAATAAGGCGCTATGGAAAAATACTTGAGGTGGTGAAGTGGTGCGGAGAACTAGGTGTTAAAGTGCATGGCCACTTTGAGCATCCGAATGCCATATACATTGACCGCGACTGCGAGTACTTGTGCCTTCCTCTTGTGGAGATGTTCCTTCAAGAAACAAGCGCCACGATAATTTGGGAACACGGGTCAGATGCGCGATGTATTCCGGCTTGGAAACAATTCGCCAAGACAGGTAAGTTCTTTGTAACACTGACCGCTCATCATCTTGCGTCAAATGAGGACATTGCCTCGGGAGATGTTCGAAAACGCTGTCGGCCTCTGATCAAAACAGAACGAGATCGCGGAGATCTTGTGCAACTAGTAGCTGAGGATCACTCGTGGGTTATGGCGGGACCGGATGATGCAGCTCATGATCGAAATCGAAAGCATGTCTTAAAAGGACAATGTTCTTGCGGAGCTTTTACCTCTCCGTTTTTACATTCCTTATATGCGCATGCTTTAGACGAGCTATTCGAGACAGAAAAGAGGACGCAGACATACATTAACTTCACAAGCCGCAATGCACGGGAATTGCATAATTTGCCGCAATCTTCACGCTTCGTTACTCTTGTCAGAACTCCTTTTATTATTCCTGATTCATACAATGTTGGATCATGGATAGTAGAACCTTATGGAGCTGGAGAAACAATCGCTTGGAGCATGGAAAAATAGTTATGGAATGCAATGCCGCAAAAAAACAACTTTTGCGGCATTTTTATATACTCAACACAAATTTTTCCAAAGCAATATCCAACTCAATCTTGCCAACTCTCGCGTCATGGTATATGTCAACCAATTTAGAGGCAAAATTATTTAATTCATCGCCTGAATAATTCAAGGCGTATTTTTTCGCTTTGCTGTAGACAAAACCATTTAATCCGCTGTTTTCTTTGGACGATTCTCTGGCTAAAATCATGTTTTTAACAGTCCAAAAAAGTATTCCGTGGATCTGCTCCGCCTCGGCGCCTTGCAATTTGGCTTTGTTGTAATTTATCCATGAATTTTTTTTGTTCCTTGCTCCAAATGAATCACTGAAGGCAAAAATATTAAATTCTTCTTTTGGCAACTTTTTTGCGAGAATAAATTCCTGTATTTTCGCCAGTTTGTTGAAGGCCTTCAGTATCGGTTTAGCCAGCACTCCGTCAAGAAAAATAAAAATGTTGTCTGAATTTGAAACTTTTTCAAGATTGCTCAAGATATCCTCTTTGGAGTCTTCTCGCGCCAGTAAATTATCCAAAAAAACAATAAATTTATTTTCAAACAAACCTTGACTTACAATATATTCTTGAAAAAGAGTTTTTTGCCAATTCTCACTGTGAAGACGGAAAAATGAGGCATTTGGTTTTTTTTCCTTCAGAGAATTAATCAATTGGCGCGCTTTGTTTCTAGCTCCTTTGGCGTCCGATCCATAAAGTAAATAAATCATGATATTAACGTCATTAAGTATAACTAAATACTAGAAAATAAAAATCCTCCAGAAACGGTCTGGAGGATTACGCGCTCATCGCATGTGTATACCATTTCAGAAGCATAAGAACTACTGTGACACTAATCTTAAGACATGCTTACTCCTTGAATTGGCGCGTTTAAGGAGGAATTTCATAATATAAAATATCAGCGCCAAAATCAATAATCATAAGAAATCCCCCAAGAACAGCTTGGGGGGATACATTTTTAACCGCTAAATTACAAAGGACGAACTTCTTTAGGCTTTTTTACATGCTAGCGGAAAATCTCCTTGGATTTATGTATCTAATGTGGTCTGTCTTTTATTATAATATGAAAAAACTTTATCAGTCAACATAATTAAGTTCCCCCCAATTATCCCCCGCTTTGGCATTCACAATAATCGGCACGTCTTTCGCTTGGCTCTGGTCTAAAATGTTCTCCATGATTTTTTTAATATCATTAACAACAGAACTGACCAGATCGTCTTTTATTTCGTAAACCAACTCGTCGTGAACCTGAAGCAATAGAAAAACATTTTTTTTCAAATTATCTTTCTCTATATAGTCATTGACTTTCCTCATGGCGATTTTAATAATGTCCGATTGCGTGCCTTGAATAGGCGCGTTGATAGCCATTCTCTCGGCAGAAGCTCTAATGTAAGGAATTTTTGACTTTATGCCCTCAAAATGCCTTTTTCTGCCAAATAGAGTTTCGGTGTATCCTTTTTCCGAGGCGCTTTTTTTTATTTCCTCAAGATAGTCGGCCAATTTAGAGAATTTAGTAAAATAGCTATCGTAGAATTTTTGAGCTTCTTTTCTTGTGCCGCCTAAATTCTGCCGAAGAGCGTTGATGCCCATTCCATAAATAATGCCGAAATTTATTATTTTAGCCTTGCGGCGCATTTCTTGATCTACTTCATCAAGGGCGATATCAAAAACCTTGGATGCCACCGCCGAATGCACATCTTCGCCCTTTTTAAAAATGTCTATGAGATTTTGATCGTTGGAGAGAATTGCCGCTATCCTAAGTTCTACTTGCGAATAATCAAAAGAGACTAGCTTGAATCCATCTTCCGCAATAAAAGCTTTTCGCACGGAACCCTCGTGAGAAACGCCTTTTGGGATATTTTGCAAATTTGGATTTTGAGAGGACATTCGACCAGTGGTCGTGCCCGATAATATAAAATCGCCATGAAGCCTTGAAGCTTTATCCAGATATTCAGGAATAACGTCAACATATGTTGATAGAAGTTTCTGCAATTCCCTGTATTCCAGTATTAGATTAATTATTCTATGCTCGTCTTTCAATTTGAGCAGTTCAGATTCCCTTGTTGAGCGGGCCCCACCTTCCGTTTTTTTAATATAAGCTGTTTTTAGTTTTAATTTGTCAAATAAAATGACCCCTAGTTGCTTCGGAGAATTTATATTAAACTCTTGGTCCGCGCTTTTGTATATTTTTTCTTCAAGTTTTGAAAGTTTTTGATGGTAACTTTTGGACAACTCTTTTAGATACTGTTTATCTATTTTAACTCCGCGATTTTTCATTTCATCAACCGCGCTTAAAAGAGGCAGTTCTATCTCTTGGTAAACAGTTTTTAATGTTCTTTTATCCAATTCTCCAAAAATAATTTTTTTGGCTTTCTCAAAATCGTCAGTTTTGGCGAAATTTAAAATGTCCTCTATATCGGGATTCGTAATATTTGAATCCACAACCCAAAGAGCCAGAGCGGTCTTTTTTAATTCTTCCTGATTGATTTCTCTTTTTTCTTCAAGAGAACTTTTTTGCGAATCAGCCTTGCCATTTTTTAAAAGAAGATCTTTCAACCTCTGGCTTAGAGTCCTGAATTCCAATTCTTTAAAAAGATTTACAACTTCGTTTGCTTGAACTGATTCGGCCCACCTTTTTTCCGGCAGTTTAAAGTTTATAGGCGCGTCTTTCCTGATTTCGGCCAAAGTCTTGGAAAATCGCGCCTCCTCTTCATTTTCACGCAAAAGATCTATGATTCTTTGCTTAAAACCCGCGTCCAAAAAAGCCTTATCTCCCTTTTTTAATTTCTGATATATTTGTTCTATAGCGCCGAATTTCTGGATAAGAAGTGAAGCGGTCTTTTCACCAATGCCCCGCACTCCTATAATATTATCCGAAGGATCGCCTCTAAGACCTTTGTAATCCGGCAATAGCTTTGGCTTGAATCCAAACCTGTCAATCACCGCTTTTTCGTCGTAGATAATAGTGTCGTTTATGCCTTTCTTTAAAGTGAAAACGCGGACTTTTTTCCCTTGGACAAGTTGGAGAGTGTCCATGTCTCCGGAAGCGATTATTATTTCAAGATCTTCAAGCGAAGATGTTAATTCAACTATAGTGCCTAAAATGTCATCGGCCTCAAATTTAGGCTTATCGTAAATAGGAATTCCAAAAGCCCTAACCACATGGCGCGATCTTTCAAGTTGAGAAATAAGATCGTCTTCGGCTTTTTTTCTTCCCGCTTTATAATTTTCATAGGCTTCGTGCCTGAATGTTTTCTCCGGCAAGTCATAACAGGCAATCAGATAATCAGGCTTAAATTCATTGATAATCTTTATTAAAATGGCCGATAGTCCATAAAGTGCGCCCGTGGGTTCGCCCTTGCTTGAAGAAAAGTCTGGCAAAGCATGATACGCCCTGTGCAAAATAGCGTGGGAGTCGAGGAGCACCAGTCGCCTGCTTTTTTCCTTAGAAACAATCATCCTAATCTTGTTCTATCTCTCTCGTCATTTCATTGACGCTTCTAAAGCGGATGGTTTTGGAATTTTGCGGGAAAATATCCATGATTTTGTCGGGCCATTCAACAAAAATGACATTGCTCGGCTCGGAGGCGATATGGTCCCATCCAAGATATTTAAGCTCGTGGCCCGAATGCAGTCTGTATGCGTCAATGTGAATTAAATTGCGAAATAATTTATTTTCAATTCTGTAAATCTTTTGCAATACAAAAGTGGGGCTGGTGATTTTTTCATCAATTTTGAAATGCTTGGCCACTCCCTGCATAAAAACCGTTTTGCCCGAACCCAAATCACCCTTTAATCCAATGACTGTGGCGTTTATGGAATGGGGCGATAATTTCCTGACATATTCAAAACCGATATTAGCGGTATCTTCTGGACTTTTTGAGATGATTTTCATAATGCACAAATTCTATCACTAGTCAGAAAAAACAAAAACGCAGTCCCTCTCGAGACTGCGTTGTGCGAGGCGAATCAGCCAGTTAATGGCGATGCCTGCGCAGGTTTCTTTGGTAGGTGTGGTAAGCGCCGCCCCTCCACCCGATACCGGCTCCAAAACTGCCGCCCACTGATTTGTATGTATCAATAACTATGGGCTGCTGGTAGCCATGACTGCTATAGCCGTATCCATAACTTGGGCGGTATATTCCGAGGGAACCGTAACCGCCGATGTTATGGAAACTGCCGTAGATGCCTTGCTGCGGATATTGGCCGCAATAATTGCCGTAGCCACCTCCGTAACCACTGCCGCTTGCTCCGTAGCTACTGCCATAACCGCCGTATCCACCTCCGTAGCTTCCGTAGCGCGTTACTCTTTGCGCTTGGCGGTATTGCTCGCGAAGCAGAGCTTTTTGCCGCCGCTCTTCGTCGTAGGTCTCTTTGTTGTAAGCGCGGTCTTGTTCCGGCGGAACATACCATTTGGCATCCGTTTCGTGCTGACCCGACCACCGGCCAAGATCAGTCTTCATTTCCGGCGCCCATTGCCCCTGATTGTACTCGTGGACTTTGTCATTCTTTTGAACGACAAGCCCAGAAAAAATCGGGACGTTTCCGGCCAGAAGAGAGAAGCAGGCAGACAGAAACAAAACTAACAATGAACTGAATTTACGCATTTTGAACCTTTTGATTGCTGTTTATCGCTGAATTTCCAAATCCAGCTTTATGTTCTTGTGCTATTCTATCATATATAGTTTTATCTGTCAAATCGTCCGCCCCTGAATTATCATTCTAAATGCAACCCAGTTTGCAGGCTAATTGCAACCCCTCTTTACCCGAGTTCAACAATCAATTGCAACTCATATGGCTCATGTGCGTGGCGGGCACAAATAACCCTAATATGCCGAGGATGGAGAGGGGTGGAGTGAATCTCGTCAAATATCGAGGTTGGTCGTGGATCTGGGACACTCCGTGTTCAAGTCCACATCGCCGTCTCCTAGGTCCACGTATTTTTAAGCATTTTCCAAACACATCGAAACTATCCGACCGTGACTGTTCGATGTGCGTGTCATTTTTGCCGATATTTGTCATTTGTACTTGTAAGCGCCTTACTTGGGCAGGCCGTGTCCAAGTGTAGTTGGAGCGTTCTTGTAAAAAGCTTTTCTGATTATTTCGCGGAATTTTAGAATGTTTATGAATGATTCTTTGATTTGCGCATTTTGAGACGCTAGGAATCTGTTAAAGAAAAACCAGCCTCTTAAAAGAAGCTGGCTATCGCCCTTTCACCTAGTTTATTCAACCAGAGCTTGGACCTCCGATACAAATTTATCCTGTTGAATCGGCTTTAGAATAACCGCGTCAACTTTAACTTTCGGAGGATGAACTCGGCCGCTGAAACTGACAATTTTCGCGCGGGGAGAAATTTCTCTGGCAAGTTTGACTAATCCTTCAGTCAAACTGTCAGAATCCCCTATCAGCACTCCGAAATCCGGATTGGCGCTGATGGCTGCCGCACCTTGATATTGCCCATTGGCCTCTATGACCTCAAAACCGCTATGCCTTAGCGAATCGGAGCAAAGTTTTCTGACTTCAGGTTCATCGTCAATAAGTACTATTTTCATTTCTGCCTTTCTTTTTTGGTTTGTTTTAATTTAGAAGGCAGTCCATTGCCATTTTTTATATTATCATGTTTTCATAAAATGTCAATCGTGAGAGGCGCATGAATTTTCTTGTTATGCGGGAGGAAAAAAGCTAGAATTTCAAGTAATAGCAAGTTATGCTCGAATTTGACGATACAAAACAAAAAGGAAGATTGAGAACTTTTCAAAAACAAGAAAAGGAGAATCTGGCAAAGACATTGGCTGAACATTATAAATTGGAATATACGAATTTAGCCACCGCCCAATTGAACATTGACGCTTTGAGGCTTCTTTCCGAAGAAAAAGCAAGGGAGGCCAAAGCGGCCGTCTTTGACATGATTGATAAAAAAATCAAAGTGGCCATACTTTCTCCGAGAAATGAGATTACTCTAAAAGAAATAGAAAATCTAAAATCAAGAGGTTACTTGCCTGAAATCTCGGTGGCCTCGATAGATAGTTTGGAGCTGGCTTGGGCTAAGTATAAGGATCTCTCTTACGCTTTTGAAACTAAAGCCGGATCGCTTGAAATATCCAATACTGAAATCAGCGAAAAGATAAAAAAGATAAAAAATAAAAATGACGTAAAGGAAGAAATGGACTTAATTTTAAGTTCAGGCAAAGGATTTAAAATTTCAAAAATTTTAGAAATTGTTTTAGCCGGCGCTATCGCCCTTAAAGCCTCCGACATTCATGTTGAACCCGAAGAAAAAGACATTAGAGTTCGTTACAGGCTAGATGGCGTCTTGAATAATCTGATTAACATTAATTACGACACTTACAGACTTTTTCTCTCTAGAATAAAGCTTCTCTCTGGCTTGAAATTAAACATCAAAGACGACGCCCAGGACGGACGTTTTAGCGTGAACTTAAATGAAAACAACATTGAGATTAGAACTTCTGTTTTACCCGGCGCTTACAGTGAATCCATAGTTCTTAGGGTTTTAAACCCTGAAAAAATAGCCGTGCCGCTTGAGGAACTTGGCATTGATTTGAAACTGCTTAAGATTCTCGAGGAGGAAGTAACTAGACCAAATGGAATGATATTGACCACGGGACCAACTGGTTCTGGCAAAACCACGACTTTATACGCTTTTTTGAAAAAAATTCACACTCCGGGCATAAAAATAATTACTATAGAAGACCCTATAGAGTATCATCTTCCCGGCATTGTCCAAACCCAAACCGATGATGAGAAAGGTTATAGTTTTCTCCATGGATTAAGAAGCGCTCTTAGACAAGACCCCGATGTTATCATGGTTGGCGAAATAAGAGATCGTGACACGGCTGAAATTGCCATCAATGCCGCGTTAACGGGACACTTGGTTTTTTCAACTCTCCATACCAACAACGCCGCCGGCTCATTCCCAAGACTTATTGATCTTGGAGTAAACTCAAAAATAATTAGTTCGGCCTTGAATATCGCCATTGCCCAAAGATTGCTTAGAAGACTTTGCGAGCATTGTAAAAAAGAGATCGCTGTTGAAGGAAAAACTCGTGAAATAATGGAGCAAATCTTAAATTCTATAGTTGATAAATCGTACATGACCGAGATAAAGAATATCTGGGTGGCCGGTTCTTGCGAGAAATGCAACAATACCGGCTATCGGGGAAGAATAGGCATATACGAAGGCGTAAAAATGGATGATAAAATAGAAAGTGTTGTAATATCCAATCCAAGCGAAACAGAAATAATGGAAGCCGCCAAACTTCAGGCGATTTTAACCATGAAACAAGACGGGGTGTTGAAAATCTTGAAAGGCGTTACCTCTTTTGATGAATTAAAGAGAGTTATAGATCTAAACTAAATAGTTTAATCAACGAAAATTCGAAATTTACAATCACGGCCCTGTTTCATAAAAACCATAAGCCAAACACGTCTTTAGCTTATATGGAAGTCCTTATTGCTCTTTCAAAAATTTTGTTGAGTAAATAGTTTTCCTTTGCCTTTCAAAAAACGGAGGGTAAGATAATGAATGAATCAGAGAAAATATTTCCAGAATATAAATCTCTAAGCAATACCTTTAATTTTCACACCAAAAGTCTAGCTTAACCCTAAGGAGAATTTCAGCTAACTACAAGAGCGCCAAAAAATCCTCGTGGATAAGTTAATAAGCTCGTTAGAGCTCAATTGCTTAGAGATTCATGCTCTGGAAAATATTAAAATCCAAGCAAAAGTCTAGCATGAATTAGTTTATATGTCAATAGATAAGTCAAAACAAAAGTCTTCAAATAAAGCGATTGACGGTAATCAAAATGAACAAATTGAAGATGATATACATTTAGATCAAACCCTTCGTCCAAGCAAATGGGATGATTATATCGGTCAACATTCGATAAAAGATAACTTGCACATTCTACTTAGAGCGGCCAGGGAACGCAACCACTCTCCGGAACACATACTCTTTTATGGGCCGCCTGGATTAGGCAAGACCACTCTAGCCCATTTGATAGCAAAAGAGACCGGTTCTCAAATGAAAATGACTTCTGGCCCAGCTGTGGAGAAAATTGGCGATATTGCTTCTCTTCTTACTAATCTTTCAGCTGGCGATATTCTTTTCATTGATGAAATTCATCGTCTAAACAAAACCGTGGAGGAAATTCTCTACCCGGCCATGGAGTCTGGCGTTCTTGATATTATTATAGGCAAAGGCCCTTCCGCAAGATCAATCCAACTTGAACTTCCGCCTTTTACTTTAGTAGCCGCAACCACAAGATTGGCTTTGATATCATCGCCTTTGCGTTCAAGATTCTCGGGCGGCGTCTTTAGGCTTGAATTCTATAGCGATGATGATATTGAAAAAATAATAGAGAGGTCGGCAAAAATCCTTGATGTTAAAATAATAGGCAAGGCGGCTTACGAGATCGCTAAAAGAAGCCGCTATACGCCGCGAACTGCCAATTTTCTGCTTAAAAGATGCCGTGATTATTCGCAAGTAATCAGTAAAAGTCAGTTGACCGAGGATGTGGTGGCAAAAGCTCTAAAAAAGCTTGAAATAGACGATAAAGGGCTAAATAATTCTGATAGAAAAATTATGGACGCTATAGTTGGAAAATTTGGCGGCGGTCCGGTCGGTTTAAATACCCTAGCCGCCGCTCTTCAGGAAGAGCAGTCAACTATTGAAGAATTCAATGAACCTTACTTGCTGCAGATCGGCTTTATAGAAAGAACTCCGCGCGGCAGAATTCTTACCGAGCACGGCTATCGGCATTTGAATCTATCTGTTCCAGAAAATATACAAAAGAAACTTATTTAGAATAAATCGTCATCCTTTTATTTTTTAAAAAATGGCAGGACATAATCGTTGGACACAAATAAAAAGGCAAAAGGGCAAAACCGACGCGGCCAAAAGTAAACTTTTCGGCAAATTCGCAAAGCTAATTGCGGCGGAGGTTAAAAAGTCCGGTGGCAACAGGCAATCCCCATCTCTAAAAGCAGTCGTAGCTCGAGCCAAAGAAATTAATATGCCAAACGACAATATTGAAAGAGCCATAAAAAGCGGCATATCTGATAAATCCGCCGCCATGGAAAAAATAACGTATGAAGCATACGGGCCGGGTGGCGCGGCTTTGGTTATTGAAGCTTTGACCCAAAACCGAAACAAGGCCGGTCAGGAAATAAAATTCATTCTTTCCAAACATGGCTGTTTTATAGCGGAAGTAGGATCAGCTAAATGGGCATTTGTTAAATCAACCGACGGTTGGACCGCTAAAACGACGGTAGAATTATCAAAGGAGGATCTTCAGAAATTAGAATCTCTTATTGATGAACTGGAATCTAATGACGAAGTACAGGAGGTTTTTACGAACGTGGAATAACATGCCAACAAAAATATTAGCTATCGATCCGGGTTATGAGCGTCTGGGAATCGCCGTTTTAGAAAAAATTAACGATAAAGAAAATTTAATATTTTCTGAATGCTATCGTACAGACTCAAAAAAAGATTTTGTTGACAGGCTAGAATCAATTGGTTTAAGGGTAAAAGAAATAATCCGCCTTTACAAGCCAGAAACACTGGCTATTGAAACACTGATTTTTAATACCAATCAAAAAACCGCCATGAGAGTTTCAGAAGTGCGCGGCGCCATTATTTTTTTGGCTAAAGAAGCCGGTCTTCTAATTAGAGAGCTGACGCCGTTACAAATAAAGATGGCTATAACCGGCTATGGCAGAAGCGGCAAGAAACAAATGCTCGCTATGCTGGTTAAGTTGATAAAAATTGAAAAAAATAGGAAAACTAAGGATGACGAGTATGACGCTATCGCCACTGGTTTAGCCTGTATCGCCCATTTTAAAATCACTTAAAAAAGCTCGGGGTAGATTTTTCCACAGTTAGCCTTATTGGCGCTTGCAAAAAATATTCGGTATTGATACAACTATGCCAGTCGGAGGTCGACCACTTCCGGATAGCGCTAAGAGGCGCTGGAATTACAAATAAGTTATTTTATAGAATATGTCACACTGGGACTTTGATTCCAATCTTGATGACAAAATCGAGGATCGGAAAAATAAAAAGGACGAGGAGGTGTTGGAAGACGCAGACGATACCGCCGAGGAAGATTCTGATATTGACGATCTTGAAAGCAAGTGGGAGGAATAAATGACGTTTAACAAAAAACTCTGATTTTATAATCGGGGTTTTTTGTTTTCAATATTTGCCAAAACAGCTAGGCGAAGCCGCGAGCGGCAGTTATTTAACGGAAATTTTTATGAACCTTTTGGCGCCAATTCTTATTACAGTATCTTTGGTAATTTTAAACTCCGGATCTAAAATCTTTTCTTTGCTTTCAAGATCGCTAACGGCCCCATCTTTAATCAACCTGCGAAATTCCGTTTTTGAACTTACCATTCGGTGGGAAATCAGCAAATCCATTAATTTATTATTCTGGTTTTGTCTTAATTCAACTTCTTCGAGGTTCTTGGGAATTTCACCCTTGGAAAAAGTGCCGATAAATGAATCTTCGGCTTCTTTAGCCCGCTTGGCCCCGTGATAAATTTCTACTATCTCTCTCGCTAGTCTCATTTTTAAATCCTTTGGATTAGTTTTGCCGCTTGTTGAAGCGCTGACCATATCTTTAATTTCATCAATCGGAGTATAGCTGCAGAGAATAAAATAGTCTTCTATAAGCGAGTCTGGTATGGACATAATTTTGCCGTACATATCGTGGGGTTGGTCTGTTATGGCAATATAGTTATCCAGACTTTTTGACATTTTTTCTTTGCCATCGGTGCCGATTAAAAGCTTTATAGACATGACTGACTGTGATGGAACATTGTTGATTTTCATAACATCGCGCCCCATCAACATATTAAATGTCTGGTCAGAGCCTCCGATTTCAAGATCGCATGATCCGTAAATTTGCGAAATAACATATGAATCCACGCCTTGTAAGACGGGATAGAGCATCTCATGCATGTAAAGTTCTTCATTTTTCTTCAGCCTTTTTTGAAACAAATCTCTGTCAATAAGCCTTGAGTGGGTTATATGTTTTAGGGTCCATAGCAAACTTTTTAGAGTGATTGTAAAAGTGGCGGTGTTGCCCAGGTCAGTTTTCTGCATTCTGGAATTTTCATAAAGAGCCGTCTTGCCCAAAAAAGAATTCGGATCGAGCGGAATGGATGTCGTGTTTCCTTTATCGTCCTTAAAATTCATGGCCGCTTTCGCTCCTTGTCCAAAAGATAAATCAGTCGGATTGTAAAACCAATCGGAATTTCTAATCCATGAAAAGACTTGTTTATCGGTGCTTAATATTTTGCCGACTTGATCAACATAGCTCTTCATGTTTTTTTCAACTTCCGCCTGTTCTACTTCCGCCCTGACTTTGCTTTTGCCTGTCGGGTCGCCGATTTGAGCCGTGTAATCTCCAACTAGGAAAATAACCTTAGAGCCGAGGTCCTGAAATTGTCTTAATTTCCTTAAAATGGCGGCGTGGCCAAGATGAATGTCCGGCCTCGTTGGGTCAATGCCGATTTTTATGACTATTTGATTCGGACTTTTTTCCAGCTTTTCTCTAAATTTGTTATCTGGATCTATAAAGGTTTCAACCCCGCGCCATAAAATTTCATCAATCTTCGGTTTTGGAATAGGTGTGGCCATTTGAACAATTTACCATATTGGCAAAATTTTGTCTTCAATCATATTTTTTAATCCTTTGAGGCGCCAGAAGTTTGAAACAGCGTATAAACAAAAAGATGGCAATATGCTAACATCTTGAAATGGCTAGAAAAAAAAGAAGGTTGCTGCGCGATCTGGTTATATTTTTCATATCATTGGGTATTTTAATAGCCGGCTTTCTGGTAATATTAGCCGGCACCCTTAAATTGCCTGATTTAGACTCCTTTGATAACCGAAAAATTAGCCAGTCCACAAAAATATACGACAGGACCGGTGAGATATTGCTTTTTGACGTGCATCAGAATGTAAAGAGAACAGTTGTTCCTTATCAAGATATATCCCTTTACCTCAAAAACGCCACCGTGGCTATTGAGGACGCCGAATTTTACATTCATAAGGGAATAAAAATTTCTTCTATTTTGAGAGCTATTGTGGTAAATTTGACGGATTTTGGATTCAGCCAAGGCGGTTCGACTATAACTCAACAAGTCATAAAAAATTCATTTTTAACTTCCGAAAAGAAAATTTCGCGCAAATTAAAAGAGTGGATATTGGCGCCAAGGTTGGAAAAGGTTTTAACAAAAGATGAAATTTTGGGAATTTATCTAAACGAAGCGCCTTACGGCGGCAACATTTACGGTGTCGAGGAAGCCAGCCGAGCTTTTTTTTCAAAAACATCAAGCGAGATTAGCTTGGCCGAAGCCGCTTACATCGCCGCTCTTCCACAAGCGCCGACTTATTATTCTCCCTACGGCAACAATAAAGAAAAACTGGATGAAAGAAAAAATCTGGTCTTAAAGAGAATGCTGGAAGAAACCTTTATAAGCCAACAAGATTATGAAAAAGCCTTGAAGGAAAAAGTGGAATTTAACAAGGCTGAAGAAAGAGGCATCAAGGCTCCTCATTTCGTAATATACGTCCGCGAATATCTGGCCAGTAAATACGGCGAAAAAACAATTGAGGAGAAAGGCTTAAAGGTCATTACCACTCTTGATTATGATCTCCAAAAAAAAGCAGAAGAAATTACAGAAGAGTACGCCCTTCAGAACGTCAAAAAATTTAACGCCACTAATGCGAGCTTGGTTGCCGTTGATCCAAAAAGCGGTCAGATTTTGGTCATGGTTGGATCAAGAAATTATTTTGACAAAGAAATTGACGGAAATTTTAATGTTACTTTGGCTCATAGACAGCCGGGATCAGCTTTCAAGCCTTTTGTTTACGCCGCCGCATTTAAAAAAGGTTATACTCCGGAAACCGTTATTTTTGATTTAGAAACAAATTTTTCTTCAGAATGCACGGAGGAAGGAAAACCGAAGGCTGGTTTCGAAGTTGAATGTTATGTGCCTGTAAATTATGATGATTCTTACCGAGGCCCGATAACTTTTAGAAACGCCCTCGCCCAATCCGTAAACATACCGGCCATTAAAGTTTTGTATCTTGCGGGAATTAGTGATTCGCTTCGTTTGGCTGAAGACATGGGAATAAGCTCTCTTAGCAATGCGAACCAATACGGCTTAACCCTTGTTTTGGGAGGCGGCGAGGTTTCGCTCTTGGATATTACAAGCGCCTACTCCGTATTTGCCAACAATGGAGTCAGAAATCCTTACAAAGCTATATTGAGGATTGAGGACAAAGACGGCAATATTTTAGAGACATATCAAGATAATTCTAGAAGAGTTTTAGATGAGAAAATCGCCTTAACTATAAATAATATTTTATCTGATAACGTCGCTAGAACACCCTTGATGGGGCCTAATTCTACTCTTTACTTTGCCAACAGGGACGTCGCCGCCAAAACAGGCACCACCAATGATTACAGAGATGTTTGGGTTATCGGTTACAGCCCGAATCTCTCCGTTGGAGCGTGGGCCGGTAACAACGATAATACATCTATCGACAAAAAAACCGCTGGTTTGGTCATCACGCCAATGTGGAATGCTTTCATGCAGTACGCTTTAACAAAAATAGATGATGAGAAATTTAAAAAATTACCAGACGAAAATTCTGATTCTGATAAAATATCTTTAAAACCGGCGCTAAAAGGCGTATGGACGGGCGGGCAAACATATTTAATTGATAAAATTAGCGGCAAGTTGGCAACCGAGTTCACCCCGAACGAGCTCAGGGAAGAACGTGTTATTCAATCAGTGCATTCTATATTGCATTGGTTAGACAAAAATGATCCAACGGGAGAAATGCCAAAAAACCCAAAAAAGGATCCCCAATATGAATTTTGGGAATATTCAGTCAGAAAATGGGCAGAAAAAATGGGTTACGCTGATCAAGAAGAAAGTGTCATACCAACCGATTTTGATGATGTTCATAAACCCGAATACTATCCTAAAATAATTTTTAATAGTCCTAAAGATAAAGAGACTTTGTTAAAAAATGAAAAAGTTCTGATAAATTTAAACATTTCCTCATCTAAATTCAAAACCGTAAGAGCCGATTATTTTGTAAATGGAAAGTATTTAGGCTTCTCGGACGTCCATCCATACAGTTTTTCCTTTATGCCAAGTAATTTCGATAATCTATCGGAAATAAATGAATTAAAGGCCGTTGTTTATGATGAGGTTTTAAATAAAGGCGAGGCTATTATAAATTTTAGTTTGAGCGATTAGTCAGCGAATGTCTGTTATTTTATAACTTATCTTAGCCGATTCAATTTTTTTATTTATAGCGTCTATGACATCTAATTTTTTCATCAAGATATCGTTTTTTATCAACGGTTCTGATTGGACATAAATAACGCCATTTTTTATTTTTAAGGCATAATCGTTCTCGCTAATATCAAAAAAGGTTCGCAGTTCAACGTTGATTATATTTTTTATATTACTAATTCTATCAATATTTGTTTCATATTTTTTTAGAAATGATTTTATGTTAAACATTTTACGGTATTCATTTCATCGGCATAACGACATATAAAAATGATTTGTCCCCGACCGGGCTTATTACAAGAGGCCTTCCCACCCCGCAAAACCTAAGCGAAACCGAGTCTCTGGAAACAGATTGGAAGCAATCAGATATATATCTGTAATTAAAATTAATATCAGCTTCCTCGCCAGAAAGGGCGGCGTCGGTCCGATTGGTATTCTCCCCGACGTCGCTATTTTTAACAAGGACTTCAAAACTTCTTTTTGCCGGTTTTGTTTTAATATTTATTTGATTAAATTTGTCGGTAAAAATATTAGCAATCTTCAGAGTATCTATTAAATCTTGTTTTAGGACAATCGCTTCTGTTTTGTAATCTTTCGGAATTATCTGGCGATAATCAGGAAATGAACCTTCTATCACTCTTGAGGTAAGAAAAATGTTGTTAATAGAAAAGGAAATTTGATTTTGATTGTAATTAACTTCCACGTCAAAATTGACTGGTTCTAAAATTCTTATTATTTCATGAACGTTCTTGTAAGGTATTAAGATATTGTTTAATTCATTTATATTTTTAGCTTTTATTTTCTTTTCCGCCAATCTAAAAGAGTCTGTGGCCACAAAGACTAAATATTCCCCGTCGTAATATATCATGACGCTGGCCAGCTCTGGTTTTATATTTGAATTTGAGGCGCTGTAAAAAACAGATTTCAAGCCTTGAGTAAGATCGCGGCTTGAAATTGAAAAAGTTTTTTTGTTTAAGACTTCTGGGATTGTCGGAAAATCTTCATTTGGAAATATTTTGATGGAAGTATAATTTTTGCTCGTTGAAACGATTAGATTATTGCCTTTTTGCTCCACTTTGATATTTTTATCATTTATATTTTGAAGAAAATTATTTAGGACTGTTCCTGGTACGGCAACTATTCCCTCTCTTTCGCATTTTACTGGTAAATTTATCTCTATGCCTAAATCAAGGTTGGTGGCTTTTATTTTTAAATTATTTTCCTTGGCTTCAAGAAGGACGCATTTCAAAACAGGCAATGAAATGTTTTTGGAAGTTATTTTTTCCGCCATTTTGATTACTTCTTCAAGTTTTTCTTTTAAGCACTCTATTTTCATAATTTATATATAAATATTATTACTATTATTATTACTGTGGATTTGTGTAAAACTACAAATTAGTCATATTTGAAGGTTTAGAAAACAATAAACTTTTTTACATTCTGTTGATATTGCTGCGGTCAAATTTGATAACTTTTCTATATTTTCACAATAAGCTTATTTTTCCATATCTTACGCACAGTTTATCTTGATCTTATTATTGCTATTCAAACAAGATTTCCCCAGTTTTACAATAATGCTCTTATTTGCCCCAACTGCTGTTCTAATAAATGATCCACCTTCAGCTCTCTTTTTATTTTCTCGCATGAATGAATGACGGTGGTATGATCTCTGCCTCCTAATTTTTGTCCTATGGAAGGATAGGAAACATTGCAGTCTTCCCTTAATATATACATGGCCAATTGCCGCGGCCTGACAACCTCTTTTTTCCTTGTTTTATCATATATACTGGCCTCTTCTATATTATAAAAATCCGAAATAGTTTTTATGATGTCTTTAACGGAAATAATTTTTTTAGGTTTGGAACTGTTTTTTATCAGATTTTTTACCTCAAGAATAGATAAATCTTTGTTTTTTAATTGGGTTTGACAGACAATTAAGTTCAAGACTCCCTCTAACTCCCTTATGTTGCCTTCGATTTCTTGGGCAAGATAATCCGCGATTTCATCCTTAAGGCTAAAATTATTTTGTTTGGCCTTGGATTTTATTATAGCCGCCCTCGATTCCTTGTCTGGAGCTGGAATATCCACAATCATTCCAGAGGCGAATCTGGATTTCAGCCTTTCTTCAAGATTTGGTATGAAGTTTGGATGTTTGTCGGAAGAAAAAACTATCTGCTTGTTATTTTCGTGTAAATAATTAAAAAGGTGGAACAATTCTTCCTGACTTTTTTCTTTATTTGAAAAAAACTGAATATCATCCATAATCAAAACATCGTACTTCCTATACTTTTCCTTGAAATAGTTTATTTTGTTTGATTGCAAAGAATTAATATAATCAAGAGCGAATTTTTCCGAAGTAACATAATATATCTTCATCGGCTCTATATTTTTTTTAATGTAATTTCCGATGGCTTGGATTAAATGAGTTTTGCCGTGCCCGGTGTTGCCGTATATAAAGAGAGGATTATAAACAGAGCCGGGTTTTTTTATGACCGCTTGAGAAGCGGCGTGAGAAAGTTCGTTAAAAGGACCGATTACAAAATTATCAAACGTGTAGCGAGGGTTTAGATTGTCATCTTTGTTTATATAATAGTCTTGAAGAGGCAATTCAGGCATAAAACTGATAGTTTTGCTGTTTTCCAACTCTTTCTTTCTAGCTATATCGCTTGATACCACATATTCAACAGATCTGATGCTCTCACCAAAGGTCCTCAATAGCCTCAATATAGATTTATGATATTTATTGATAAGCCAATTTCTGACAAAAGTATTCGGCACGCTAACGCAGACCGCGCCCTCCTCCTGCTTAATTATGTAAGTGTCTCCAAACCAAGTATTAAAATTGGCTTTAGAAACATCCAGCTCCATTTCTGTCAAAACACTGTCCCAAAGTTTTTTATTGTCGATCATAAAATGGTTTTGTATCAAAACATTTACATTATATACCCCGAAACTTCTATTTAAACTTGTCTTTAACTTATAACTATGTTGATAAGGTGTGGAAATCTCTTCAATTGGTCGGAGCTATTGTATTTTTTATTTTTTTTCATATAATAACAGTTCATGTCAAGAACATATAAACCAAAGAGGAAAAAAAGAGCCAGAACTCACGGTTTTTTAGTCAGATCGAGAAGCCGGAGCGGCGCTAATGTCATAAAGAGAAGAAGAAGAAAGGGAAGAAAAATTATAGCCTTATAATTTATTATAGGCATGCTGGCGCGAAAATATAAACTGGATGCCAAAACTTTTAAAAGCATCTCAAATAAAACAAGCAGAAATCTGCGGTTTAAAGATTTTAACCTAAAAGGCGGCAAATTAATCGGCGGGCCGAAGTTCGCGGTAGTCATTTCCTCAAAACAGCTGAAAAAAGCCACAGACCGAAACAGGATTAAAAGAAAATATTATAGTTTAATTGAAAAAAAACTAACCGCTCTGAAATTTGAAAATTTTTATCTCATAATCTATCCCAATAAAGAATCTTTATATAAGAAATCTTCGCTCATAGACATAGATCTTGAAAAAGCCTTTTTGGAATTCGGCTTTTATGGATAAAATGTAATTTTTGCAAATGTTGAACTAATGCCCTTTCTGGAATAGAATGAAGTCATGATTAAAGCCATCTACCACAGCGCCATTTACGAGCCTCTTTATAACGGGCTTGTTTTTTTGTTATCCCTCTTTCCGATGTGGATGAACGTCGGTATCGCCATTATCATCTTTACCATAATTATTAAATTGATACTTTTCCCATTTTCCAAAATGGCAATAGTAACCCAGATAAGAATGAAATTGCTCGAGCCGAAAATAAATGGCATAAAGGAAAAATATAAAAAAGACAAGCAAGAACAATCTATTCAAATGATGAAACTTTATAAAGAGCACAAACTAAATCCTTTCTCCAGCATTCTGCTCATCTTAATTCAAATACCAATTATAATCGCCCTCTATAGGATTTTTCTTTTTGGCGGATTGCCAGACATAAATCTAGAAATATTGTACAACTTTGTTTCCGCGCCAAAAGCGGTCAGCATGTCATTTTTTGGCGCCGATATGTCGGAAAAAAGTTATGTATTCGCTTTTCTTGCCGGCTTATCGCAATTTTTTCAAGCGAAATTCGCCATACCGGCAATGCCCAAAACAGACGGCAGCAAATCTATCAAAAATGATCTGGCTAAAACCATGCATTTGCAAATGCGCTACGTATTGCCAGTCATTATTTTTTTCGTTTCTTACCATGTCACGGCGGCGGTTGCCCTTTACTGGGTAACCAGTAATATTTTTGCCATAGGACAGGAATTGGTCGTCAGAAGAAAACTGGAAAAAGATATAAATTTAGAACACCAAAACAATGCCAAATAATATGAATCGGGAAATCATAAGAAACAGCATAAACGGATTTATTGAGAAAATGGGTTTAAGCGCCGATTCTATTGATATTTCAGAAAAAGAAGACAACGCCGATTTTTCCTGTCTGATAAGAACAAAAGATTCAAGCTTGCTTATCGGCAAGGAGGGCAGAAATTTTTCGGCCATCCATCATTTGCTTAAACGGGTTATCTCTAAACAGTTGGCCAATCAAGATCTTAAGATTTCTATAGATATAAACGATTACAAAAAAGAGCAGATAGAAAAAATTAAAATGAAAACTAAGATATTAGCCGAAAGAGCAAAATCAATGAATACCGAAGTGGAGATGGAGCCCATGGATTCCTATCAAAGAATGATAGTTCATTCTTTTTTTTCCGACAGCCTTGAGTTTGAAACATTTTCAAAAGGCGTAGGCGTGGAAAGAAGAGTGGTAATAAAGTATCTAAAACCGATTTAGTCCGCTCTGATATCAACTAGCCATAATTTGCCGTCTTTTTTATCAACGAAAGACAAAAATTCTTCTTGGCTGTCGAAACTAAGCTTCGTAATATCAACGGCTCTTTCAATTTCATCCACAGTTGAGAGCAGAAGTTTTGTTTTTTTGTCATTTATGTCAATCATCCAAAGATCATCGCTGAAAGATATAAAGCCTTGGTACCATAAATCCGGATACAAAGCCTTGGGGATGACCCTTGGCACTCCGCAGTAAAAAACGCCATCATTTTTTTTACTCCAAACGCATTTTTCCGGCAATGTGCCGAAATTAAGATCCCTAGCGCCATCGTTATTTCTGACTTTTAAAATTAGGCTATTATTATTACTTTCGGAATACAAAATATTTTTTAAATCCGGATCAGCCAAAACAGTAAGACCCAAAATGTCGCCCATAATTTTTGACCGCTTGCCGTTCGTGGCGTTTAGATAATAGGAAAAACCCGCCTCAAGTCCGGATGGTTTGGTCGTAAGAACTAAAATGTTTTTAGACGGCCAAGAAACCAGCCAATCTTTTAGAGGAGATGAGTAAATTTTTGTTTTCTTTGCTCCGCTGACCGAAGAAACCGACCCCATGACCGAATCTGCGTCGAGAGTAAAGTAAAATACTTTATCCATGTCCGGCGGGGCGCTGATTCCATAAATAGAATCAACTGAAAAATTTACCGAAAGCTGAAACGGACTTTGTTCAAGTTCGCTTCTTGATTCTAATTTGGCCTCATTCTCTTTGCTAACTTCCCTTTTAACCAAAGTGGCGCTTAAAAGCTGGGGCTGACCGGTTTCCTCCTTTAGATATTGGGCCATTAAAGAATCGCCGTTATTAAGCCAAAGAACTTCATAAACTTTCGGTATAGTATCGTTGGAAAGAAGGACAGTCTCGTTCGTTTCTATGTCAACTTCTTTAATGTTACCGGATTTTTTCTCAAAGTATCTTATGTAATTTCTGTTGTCTCTTTCAACAAAAATTGATCCAGACACGGCATTCTCGCTTATTATTCTAAACTTAGCGAGACTGGCTTCTTCATTCAAAGAGCCGGACTGATTAGAATTATCCACTTCATTTTTGATATTGCCATTGTCACTCGCGTCTTTGGCTTTACCAAAGTCTAAATTAATCAAATCGCCGATATCCAGACTCAATTTGCCGCTTTTGCCGAAATTAGAATAATAAAAAACACCAAGGACGCTAAAAACGATGAGTATAAAAATTACAATTATTAAAATGGCTTTATTTTTTTGCATAAATTAAGGCTGAACTTGGGGATTAGAACTTTGCGGTCTGTTTGTAACACCCAAATTATCAGTGGGAACAGGTAATTGCGGGGCGCTCGGGTCAAAAGTTATTGGAGTTGTTAAGGATAATGGCCTAGTATTAGCGCCACTGGTATTAGCGGCGCTTGGTTCGTTGAGGGGAAGATCTAATTGCTTGAAACTAAGAATATCTGGATTAATAGTATTTAAAATCAGCCATGAAATCAAAGCCAGCATTAATCCAAGCAAAGCGTTTTTTATTATCTCCTTACCCTCGCTTTTGCCCGTGAAAGAATCAGTGCTCATATAAATGATTCCTCCGTACATAATCATGATAACCGCCAAAAGTCCGGCTATGCCGATTCCTATTTTAAAAATATTAGTCAGATACTTTATCAGTCCGGTTTCACTGCTTACACCGCTTGTAAAAAATTTATCTGGCTGAAGCGGCAATTCCACCAGCGGCTCGTATGTTATATTTTTAAGCGCTCCAACTTGAGCATAGGCAAAGTGGGCGCCTCCAAAAAGACTTATTAAAACAAAACTGATAAAAAACAGTTTCCTTTTTTGCATATTAGAAATTGAAGAATGAGTCATTATTGTTTTCATAAAATATCCTAAAAGACGATCCCGCTTTCTGGAAAATGCTTTTTTTATGCGAGACATTGACAGCAACCGCGCTTTGGCCGCTACCGACATTCTCGTTTCTCAATATTATTTTGGAAGTCAGGTTTCCGGCGACGGTTTTGCCGTCAATTATCCAGAGGTATTCAAGGTCTTTGTCTTTATCCGCGATTTCGCCAAAAAAGAAAGGATAAGCGTTTAATGCCACTTCTTTACCTAAAAGATCTAATGATGAAAATACAGCCTTGTTGAATAAAACGCCTTCAAGCGGATCATCTTCATATATTATTACCGCAGGTGAAGATACCGGAATTGTTCTTCTTTTTAAAGCTGAAATACTGCCGGAGACATCGCTCACTTCCACCTCAACATTTATTGATTCGGCTAATATTGTCCCTTTGATAAAAACGACATTTTTTCCGTAACCAGACAAATCATTTCTGATTTTGCCGTTTATCTTCCATTTATATAAAACATTTGAATTGCTCAAAATCTGACCGCCGGGGCCTGGCAATATGGCATCAGCCACGACCTTAACCACCGCTTCTCGCGAAAAAAGAGCTTTTCCTTTGTAAAACCAAGGAGTATATGTCTCGGCTTCCCAAAGTAAATCAATTTCCGATGGCACGATTCTTATTGATTCGTTGTGGGTTTTGCCGTCAATCGTTTCAATAGTTAAGTATATGTTTGATACGTTGCCCAGGCTTCCGGTCGTAAAACTGACGCTCTTTTCCCCATTGCCGCTTTTTATAATCCTGCCATTTAGCGTCCAAGTTATAAAACTTCTGTCCAAATTAGCGTAATAACTGTCAATTGATATATTTACATTTTCATTTGGGTTAGGATTTTTGGGACTGATATTTATGACAAGAGGAAGTTTTTTTGTGGCTTCATCCAAAAGTTCCTGATCACTCGGGATATTATACAAAGCTCTGATTTCCTCTTCGCTAAGCGGGACTTGGGCAGTTGCCACAAAGACCGGTCCAGAATGGAAAAAAAATATCGTTAGCCAAATTGAAATTGCCAGTTTGGGAATTAATTTATTCGCTAATCTTTTCATATTGTCCAATTCATCGGCTAATTTTAGCACAATACCGGTCAAATCGTAAAAACCGCGCGATCTTAAAATTACTTGATTATCGGCGGTTTTCCCGAGCCTTTGCCAATCGGCTTTTTTGAAAGCGGAATCTCAATTCCAGTTTTGTCTTCCACTATTACGGTCAGAATAATTATTATGACGCCAATCGTAATTGCCGGCAGGGCGCTTATGGCCGGAACAGCTTCAATGATGAGTGCGATAAGGGCGGTAGCCAATCTGCGCGGATTTATCAAAGGAACGTTTTTTAAAATGAACCACAAGCCGAATGTTAAAGCGGCGATAACGTCAACAAAAATATTTACGATAGGGATTAAGCTTAAAAGATCAAAAAAAACAGCAGTGGTAATCATTAAAAAACCCGTTATCCAGTCTATTCTCATCTCCTTCTTACCAGCTTCCATTTTCTATTTATTAGTAAGTTCTTTTTTAGCTTGCTTAATGGCTAGAATTTGCGATGGGTCGGAAGTAATAATCTGATCCTCGGTGTAGGAAGCGATTACTTTTATAGCCACATGCTTAAGACCGACGAAAAATAATCCCTCGCCCACTTCTGATTCCAAAAGCAAATATTTTTCCTCGTCAGTTAGATTAAAAGTCTGCTGAACTCGGTCAATGGAGGTTGGGGATTGTTTCAAAAGTATTTGAATGGATGAGTTGGTGATGATTGGCAGGCCGTAAGGAGATTTTAGAAAATCGTCCACGTCTTGAGTTATGGTGGCAAGCCCCAAATAATATTTCCTTCCTCGTTTGGCCATGCTAAGCAAGAATGAAGCGGTGTCTTCAGACCTCATCATCCACCAGGCTTCGTCAATAACCAGAAGCCTTTTCTTTAGATTTTTTCTAACGGCATTCCAAATGTAATGAGTGACAATATACATGGCGACAGGCTTCAATTCATCTTCCATGTCGCGTAGGGAAAAAACAATAAATTTATTATTTATATCTACATTGGTCGGCTTGTTTAAAAATCCCGCCCAAGTGCCCCTTGTGTATTTGCTAAGCCTCTGGACAAGGGACTCGCCTCCCTGCATTCCGGCTAAGACAAGCTCAAAATCCGACATTAAAGGCGGCTCTATTTTTGAAAAATCTGAATCAGCCGTAATGTCTTTTAAGGCGTATGTTTCAGTGATGGCCCGATCAACAATAGCGTCTTCTTCCGGTGTCAGGCCGTTCATCATAATTCTGAAAATACCGACAAGATTTATGATATTTGAACGCAGGACGTCGGCGCTGGATTCATCCTCTCTTGGCGTTGGCAGATCAAATGGATTAATGTGGCTTGAGGAGTTAAGCGAAATATTAAAATATTTTCCTCCCGTTGCCTGCGCCATGTATTCATACTCTCTCTCGGGATCAAGAACAATCACTTCTGTTTCAAACATCAGTGTCCTCAATATCTCAAGCTTGGTGGCGTATGATTTTCCGGAGCCGGATTTAGCGAAAGTGATTGAATTGTAATTTTCAAGCGAAAATCTATCAAACAGCACCATACTCGAATTGTGCCTGTTTATGCCGTACAAAATTCCCTTATCTGAAGTCAGGTCAAAGGAAATGAACGGGAAAAGACTAGAAAGCGGAGAAGAATTTAACCTTGAGTGAACCATCAATTCATCAGTGGCGATAGGCAGCGTGCTTTTATAGCCCTGCTCCTGCTGAAAAAGAGCCGGTCTTATGTTTACTAATTTGGATTCCAGTATAGATCTTGCTTCCGATTCCAATTTGTCCAATTCAGCAATATTGTCGGCGTAAATAGTGATATAGAGTCCCACCTCAAACAATTTTTCTTGGGCTTGCTGGAGATCGTCTCTAAGTTGCTCCAAATCCCGATAAGCCGTGTCTAATTTAGGATCTCTGACCAAACCCTTCTCTTCCCTTCCATGAATTTGACTTTGAACCTCGGCCACTTTCTTTTGAAATTGCCTTAAAACTTTTGCCGTTTCAATCGGATGAATAAATATAGTGATATCAAAAACTTTGTCCAAATTGATTATCGGCGAGAACCATCCTTCAGAGAGAAAGCGCGGATAGGAAATAACAAAAAATGTTCTAGCCACCTTTCCTCCAAGATTCAATTCGCGCGGACCGACCTTAAGGGCCGATGGAGCGATGACATCTCTTAATTCTAAAACAGCCGATTCATATATTTCATTCGGCAATATGGCGGTAATAGACTCATTGGAGTCTTTGTTTTTTTTGCTTTTGAATATAGAATCAAGAATTCCCATTTTAAGATATTTAAATTATTTTTAAACTTGAAGAGGTTTTTCAGAATCGCCGGGATTAAAAATTCTGTAAAACAATTCTACGATTTCTTCCGTTCCAAGCCTAACCACTCTAATTCCGCTTCTAGTTAATCCCTGTTCAACGACGCTCATCCTTTGGGAAAGCTGTGATTTAGCCTCGTCAAATTTATCCACATTGGCTTGAGTGTTTAAAAGGGCGCTTTCCTCATTATTCTTTTTTCTAAAAAGAGAACTGGCAAAATTTATTTTTTTCTTGTTGACCACGCTTGTGGCGTAGGGCACTATGACAAAAAAGCTTTTTGTCATGATGTTGGCGTTTTCAGTAAAATTTTTTATGAAATCAATATATTCGCTGGTTTGAAGCTTAAAGAGCTCGCCTTTTTGTTCTTTGTATCGTTGTTCAAGAAGAGCGATGTAGGGTCTTATGTCTAATTTGCGCGACTGGATGAATATCTGAATGCTGAAATCAAGGGAGTTCATGAAATTTTGAAATTGGAAAATAATTGATCTTTGGTTTTCTTCCGACTTTAAGGCGAAATTGAGAGAGGACGTCATTAAAACTCCCCGAATTGAGCCATCTTTCAAAATGATGACCCCGTCGCGGATTTCTTCTATCGGTACGAATTCTTGAGATGATTTCGCTTGAGTTGGCATATTTTATGATAAATCCTTCATTAAGGCTTTTTCGTAATCTTCTTTCATTCTTGTTTTTTTGGACTGGTCTTTGGTTACTGGATTTAAGGCTTCTTTATTAACGTCCAGATTCCAAGTCAAATCTTTTAGCTTGCTGTCGCCTAGTTTAGGGACGCTAAGAAGAGCTTTGGCCTTGGGCGCCGCGCCTCTTTTTTGGGCTTTTATCTCGTTTTTCTTCCATAAATATAACTTTGCATTTATGAAATATTTTAAAGCGCTTTCAAGAATTAAAATAAAAGGGCGGTCATTGATTCTGCTAAAAGCCAAAGCGATGGAAAAAACGACAACGGGCAGGATTATAAAGATTGACAGGAAAATAGGCAATGAGCGATATGCGATAAAACTGATTGCCCCTCCGCCAACTAAATAGACGAATTGTTTTATGGTGAACGGCCCGATTATTTTATCTTCAACATCGGTAAATTGAGGCACTTGAAAACGCATATTATAATTATAACGCAGGATAAGCGCGTTACCAACGACTTTTTCAACGCAATTTAGTTTAAAGCGGAAACTCCTCTAGAATAGGGCTAGTTTAGAGAAGGCGTATTTCGGCCGCAAGCCAATTAAACAGTCGGCTCCCTGTAAGGATCAACGGAGTATCCTCTGTTTTGGTTTTTGATCAGCGGTTTTTCAATGGGCGGTATTTCTTTTTTTATTTCCTCTTTAGGAATGGATACAACGGCATTTAGCTTTTGTTCAACGATGCTTAATTTGGATTCTGCCGGCAGATTATCAGCTTTCAGCGAAAGAGCGCCAAAGCTCTTGCCCTGATTAGCCGCTACAGAAATGTTTGAAGTGGGCGAATCTTTTTCGGCTCTCGAAACCTGCGCGTTTATCTGATTTCCGCTTTTTATATTATTGCCGTATGGGCCTGTAAAACCTTCTGGTTTAAGCGGAGCTCGGCTTTCAGTTTTCTCTTCTTTACTTTCTTGAGCGATAGTTAAGCCTATCAATGAATTTCTTATAGGCTGAAAAATTTGCTCATTTATCTCAAGCGCCACCGCTTCTGTCATTTCTTTTGAAAGTCCCGCATTGGAGCTTAAATTTCTCATAAAATCCTTAGAATCCTGAAGGCCGAGCATAATAAGCATCACTTCCGTTTCTATATCTGCGATGCTGTCTAAATGAATGTTGTGTTTTCTGGCAATCTCGGCAATTTTTCTCGGCACTTCAGGCGAAGCCACCGAACGCCTTATATCTTCAGGCAGGGCCTTCAGTTTTTGTTCTATTAAATTTGCTATATTTGGCATTGAATTTAAATTTCTTTACATTAACTTGTTTCACTTGCGGGTGGTTCTTCAGCCGTTCCTTCATCTTCGGCAATGTCTCTTGCCAATTTCTTTATCCTGTCTTCAACGCTTTCATCGCCACTCGCCTTTTTTTTGCCTTTTACTTTTTTATTCATTCTCCTTATCTCCTCGGCTATTTGTTGGTTTTCACTTTTTGACCACGCTCCGGCAATGCCCCTTTGGGCAATATTTCTTCCCTCCAAATTAGAAGCGTAATCAGTCTTGTCTTTCTCCGATTTTGAAAGGGCTTCGTCTGCCCTCTGAAGCTCGTCTTGGGCATTTGATATATCTCCCACAATGTTTCCCATTGTTGTTCCAACAGCATTTGCCAATCTGTTTCTCTCGTCAGTAATTAAAGTATTTCGTCTATTTTCAAAGTTTGCCAGCTTTTCTTCCAAATCCATTACTTCAGAATCAATTTCAGCCGATTCCGTATCAGTTGGCGCTCTAGCTCTTCTTAGTTTTGCTTCATCAATTAATTTTTGGGTGTCATCAATATTTACCTTTAGATAGTCATAGTCTCTGTTTCTGTCAACATTTTCTTCCGCCTGATCATTTATCGCTTTCTCTCTTTCTTTAGCATTGACCAAAGCTGTATTGGCGTCGGCCTTTCTTCTTTTGCCCTGTTCTATGTCATCCATATATGTATCAGACACATATTCCTTTTCCGCTTTTAATCTTGCTTCAGCGTCAGCGCTATAGCCGCCTTTTCCTGTTGGTTTGCCCAAGTTTAGATTTTTGGAGAGATCTTTATTTATTCCCCTTGCGTCAAAACTGGATCCGGCAACTTTGCCCAAACCTTTTGTGGCTAATTTGCCAAGCATAGGATTATCTCTCCTTAAATTTTTCATCATCTCGCTGTCTTTTATGGCCGCCGCTCCTCTGCCTATAGTCTGTCTGCCAGCATAACCGGCCGCGCCAAAAGTTAATTTGCCTCCCCAATTGACGGCGGCGTCGGCTCCCCAAGCTCCCAATTTCTTTGCGATTACAATAGCGCCAAGAAGAAAAACCATGACGATGACATAATTAACTACTATTGTCATACTGGTTTGTCCCGTGTTTAGCAAGGACTGAACCAATGTTAAAGGCTGGCCATCCTGCGACGTTTTAGGCACAATAGATCTAAATCCATCGCTTTGAAGAATGCGAAAAGCAATCAAAGTAAGGAGCATATAGGCGGGAGCGAATAAAATTTGCTCATTAAATGCTTGCCACCATTTTTTCGTAAGGCCGCTAAACTGCGGCAAAATAGCCGAGGCGAACATTAATGGAGAAAGGATCATTAAAAATATCAATATGACGAAACGGATAATAAATAATATGGCGGCCACCAAAAAGACAAATGCGGCCACTTGAATCAGTACAGCTCCCATAATAACAGCTGTAAACATACGTATCGGAACTGAAAGATTATCAGCTGCAACTTGAGCGGGGTTAAGGTTACGAAGAGGATTTGTCGCATTTGCCTCAATTAAATCTCCATATAGACTAGAAAGACTCAATGCATTCATTATTGTGTTTGAACCGCCTGTTTTTGAATAATCTTTTTTTTCTATTCGTCCCAAATCCTGTATACCAAGATCCGGCCATTGCTTATAAAAACCAAGGGCGATTATATTGGAGGCGTCAATTATCGCTTTAGTGAAAAACAAGCTGAAATTTATAAAAATTGCGGCAAGAATCAGATTCATTAATAATTTTTTGGTGTTGACGCTTGTCAGGCCCAAAATTGTGCTAATGGCGATATAAAGAAGAATGAATATAAATAGCATATTGGCGAAATCTCTGATAACACCCCAAGCTGAATCAATTACCTTTAACTTATCAATAGTATTAGCCATACTGGCGACGGTTATATCCAGCACAATGTTTAAAAGAAACCCAGTAAGCGCCAAAAAGAGAGAGACAAAAGCTAATATAATGTTTCCAATATACTGAAGAGCAATAGGAATCCAATTTGCCGGATTTAAATACTGCCACCACGATAATGATTTTTCTAGATTCTCATTCAATTTCTTTTCCCTTTCTTTTTTTTCCCTTTCTTCTCTGGCCACACTAGCCGCCGCTTGCTGTTCGGCGCGCCCGGCTAAGGGCCTTTCGTATAAAGAACTTGATTCATCAATTTTGTTAAGATTGCCTTTTTCATAAAGAATTTCGTAATTCGGGTTAATTATAGCGTTTGAAGTGTCGCTAGAAGCGAATATGGTATTGGCGTTTAGAGAAAATAAAATAGAAAATATGAAAATAAAAATAAGTGGTCCGGAGAAATTATTAAAATATTTTTTAAAACTACTCATTTTATTGTCCCAATCCGCCAGTCATAACTTTAGTTACCAATAAATTAGCAAGGGCTAAAATAATATCGTCAAATTCACGAGAAAGATTCAGATAATCTAAATCGTTTCCGACCGCTTTGCTTAATTGATCGTTAATTAAAGTTCCCGGCGTCTTTATTTCCCCTGTTTCAGGGTCGGTAAGGGATCTAAAACCATTTCCCCAGCCAAGTATTTTGTCTTCTAGAGTCGTTCTTGAGGCTATACGATTATTAAGCGAATTTTGGACTACCATATATGAGCCGAAAAGATTATTCTCGGGATTTTGAGTCATGATAATCCACTCATCCCAGCCGCCCTGGCTAAAGTCGCCATTTCTAAAATCGTCAAAGCCTGCGATGATGCCGGTAATAGTGCAACGAGCGGGCTGGCTGAAGCGGGCGTGCTGGGAAAGAAAGCCAAATTGGATTTGAGCCTTAAATGGATCGCATAAAAAACCAAGGGCGCTTCCGTCAATTATTCTTCCAAACTCTTCATCGACTATGTCTGCAAAAAAACCAGCCGGATCTGTAACAAAGGTCGGTCCGCCTTCAAATCCGCGATTTATCCAATCAACAATAGAGGTAGTCAGCTGATGGACCAGCGTTCTCATCAAAGTCTTCACTATTTTGTCCAAAATACACTCCTTGATTGAATTGTTGTTTGTGGCTAAAGCCGTTTGGGTGTTAACTGCCGCGTTTTCCGTGTCATAAACCGGCACAAAAACGCTTTTTGGCACTGGTGGAGCCGCAAAAAATGGGCAAGCCAGAGCGTATGACTTTTCTGGGCGCAAAAACATTATCGGTCCGCCTAGTATCAATAATATTAAAAACGCTATTGTTATTTTTTTTAGCATTATTTTCTCCTTGCGCCTAAGCGCTTTGCCATAATTTTATACTATTGATAAATGTGAAGAAAGGCATAGCCGAGCGAATTTTGGTCCGGAGCCACCGCCGAATCTTCAAAAAAAATGGAAATGTCGCGCAATGCCAAATTGAACTCCTCCGCGCTGCGATTATAGTCGCTTAAGTTGGTAATGGCCGAGTAAGGGTCGCTGTAAATCTCCTTCATATTGTTTATAGTTTGAGCCACTTTCTCCATACTATTAACCAAGTTTAAGTGCTTGTTTGAGAGGCTTTTGGGCACGGAAACAATAAGCGATCTCTCTATAATTTTTTTATAAACTCTGACAATGGCGTCAATTTTCTTTAATTCGTCGGGATCATTGTTTAAAATTGATCGCTCAATGATAACTAATTCCTGTTCCGTTTTTTCATAGGAAGGATCAAATAGGATATTGCCCATATTATTGGCGTAATCTCTAAGGGCTTTTTCGTCGTCTTCAAATATTATTTTTAAATTAGCCAAAGTGTAAGACTTTATGGTCTTTGAAGACGCCAAATTCGCGCTTATCACGCTTCTGATTAAAGCCTGCTCCTCTTCTTTGGTAAGCTCTGCCCCGCCTTGCTTTAAGGCTAAATATTTTTCAAAAAGATTTTTGGCGATTTTATCCGTTGGATTTAGATTTTCCGTTGAATAAGAAGCCAGACTTTCTGATATGGAATTTTGATCGCGGTCAAATTTATCATTCGGGCCCTTTTTGGTTGGATTGCGCCCGAGCCTAACTTCTTCTCCATCGCTTGTGCCGTCGCCATCGCTATCCGCTTCGTTTGGCTTCGTTCCCCACAAGACTTCCTCCCAATCTTTAAGTCCATCGTTGTCCAAATCCAATTCAACGATCAAAGAGTCGCCGCTTTCTCTTGACGCTATAAGAGAACTTTGATCATTACCCGCCTCATTTTTATTTATAAAGTTGTATACGGCGAAAATGAGAAATAAAGCGGCGGCCACTGATAAAATTATAAAGGTTTTTTTTGAAGCCATTTTTATAGTGAAAATTATATCATAGTAATTCTATACTTCCTTTAGCTCTACTGCTTGGACACGCCAAAAAAGCCATTTGGACGCGGAAAAGAGCCACTTGGACAGGGGCGCGGCGTCCAAGCGGCTCTTTTAAGAGTTGCCATTGAGTTACCGGCTGGGACTTGAATGACTTTAGAATGCGTCATATGTTACAATATCAGCAATGAAAAATCTTACTCTATATTTATTTGGTTTTTTGGTAATTGTTTTTTTTAGTTTTCAAATATTTCCCCTTATAGTTCTTGCCCGCTATGTCGAGCCACTCGGCTTTAGCGGTTTTAATCAAAATCTTAAGCAGGGCGACAGGAATTCGAACGTTCTGGTCTTACAAAGATTTCTAAACACTGATCCAGACACGATTGTTTCCAACTCTGGATTTGGATCAGAGGGAAACGAAACAGATTATTTCGGGCCATTGACCAAAGATGCCGTTATCCGATTTCAAAATAAATACGCTGATGAAATTTTAAGGCCGATTGACCTTGATTACGGAACCGGATTTGTCGGCTTAAAAACAAGAGCTTGGTTGAATTCTTTGCGGCCGACCCAACTTTCTTTATCGGAAAGCGCTAATTCAAGCAGTGGCAATATTGTAAAAACCAGCGCCGAAACAAGCCAAACTCAAATGAGAACTGAAGAGCAGAGAAAACTGCAGGATCGATTAATACCTCAAGTAGCCGATGTAAGTGAATTGCTTATAAAAAATGTGTACCAAGAAAATGACCCTGCGGTTAGACTGATATTTCTATCCAGCCATTCGGGCAGCTTCGATGAAACAATATCTTTTTACGGCACAGGCTTTTTGCCTTCCGGAAACACAATTCATTTTGGCGAAGCCTATATGATCCAAGATATTCAAAGTTCTTCGCCTAACAAAATAATTGTCAATTTGGATAAAAGTATACCGCCCGCAAATTACAGCGTTTGGATTTCAAACAAAAACGGACAAAGCGACAAAAATCAATTTTTCGTCATAACCGACGGCTTTTCTTCTCCACCGGTGATTAAAAATATTCTTCCAGCCGAAGCTACATATAAAACCGAAATGACCATTATCGGAAGCGGCTTTAGCAAAGAAGGCAATGAGGTAAGAACCAGTTTTGGCATTATTCCCTCGGTTTCTTCTTTTGACGGACAGACTTTGCGCTTTACTATAGATACGCCGGAGCTGCTGACTTTAAGCCAATTAAAAAATAAAGGCAAAAATGTTACTTTTGAAATGCCCGCTTGGGTTTACGTGGTCAATAAAAACGGTATTTCAAAGGAACAGCTTCAATTTAAAATAAAAATATGATATCTATATTGGATAAAAAAAGAACATGGTTTTATTCTCTAGCGGCCTTGATTATCGCTTTTATACTGATTTTTTCTGCAATGGCCTATAAAAAAATTCAAGCTCAAACAGGCATTCCTTTCGGGGGCTTTGTAACACATGTTGAGTATTGCTGCAACGGGATATTGCTTCAAGTTGGTCCGCCGGTCGGCGGACTCTATTTAGTCGGACCCGGTTCAATCATCTTCCCTTTCTATCAATTTTTCAGAAGCGGTGTTTATGTTTTAGGAAATGCCAGCCCGGGCGGAGCCTGCTCGCTCATTTCATCTGAATGCGAAGTTACAATTCCGGCCATTGGCACAGTTTCTATCATGGGCACTTCTCTCTAGTTATTTTCTAAAAATAGATATATTTTTCTCCAGTCAGCAAGAGCCAAATCTTCCGGTCTTGCCTTTTCGTTTATGCCGACTTTATTAAAAAAAATACTTCTATTCTCGCCGACAAGACCGAGATTAGACGCCAATAATTTTCGCTTGTGGGCGAAGCCTTTTTTTAGTATTGCGAAAAATTTTTTCTCATCAATATTTATGAAGAAATCTTTTGAGATATTTTCCATCAATAATATTGCCGAATCCACTTTTGGTTTTGGGATGAAAAAATTTTTGCTGACTTTCTTAACGAATTTAGGAACCGAATAGGCTTTAACCGAAAGTGACAAAAGGCTTTCTTTTCCGGAATGATTAGCCGTAATTCTCTTAGCTACCTCTTTTTGGAGCATTAATACTGCCACCACGGGTTGAATATCACTCTCTAAGATTTTTCTTATAAATTTTCCAGTGATATAATAAGGGATATTAGCGATAATCTTGAAAGAGTGATTGGACAATCCTATTTCTCTAAAATCAAGACCCAATACATCAGCATCGATTATTTCTAATCTTTTTTCAGCGATATATCGGCCAAATTTTTCCCTTAAATTCTCCGCTAGCCTTTTGTCTTTTTCAACCGCCGTAACTACAGCTCCTTGTTCCAAAAGAACTTTAGTTAAAGACCCTTTTCCCGGCCCAACTTCTAAAACTTTTTGACCATTTTCCAAACTGGCAGCTTTTACTAATTCATTTAGTATAATTCTGGAATTGAGAAAATTTTGCCCCGAGGTCTTATTTGCTTTCATAAATACATAAATACCACTACATCCAAATCCCCCCTCCCTGCGTCAACGTGGCAGGTTGACGCAATAATAGCCTTATATTAAGCCACCATTCAATATTCAAGTTCTGCCCACTTGTTGGTTAATAACATCTCGGAACTTATCATACGTTTTACTTCTTTTCTGTATTTGAGCTGATCACTATCGAAGAGCTTGAAAAATAAATCTATATTGATAACTGCTGTAAAATTTTTTTTCCCAGCATAATTTCGATAACTGCTCCATTCGTATCTTTCTAAAAAGTCTATAGCTCGATTAGCATTTTTGATTTCGCCATTTCTCCATGATTGATCATATAAATCGAGCGGATTTATTTCTACATAGTATGGTAAATATTGAAGATATGAATCTTCATGCCCAATTATGATATTGGCCTTCTTTTCAAATAAGTAGCCTATTCTTTTGTTTTTTATATTGAAATATTTTGTGTAACTGTTGCCTAGTCGTTTTGCAAATTCAACAATACCCCCATCAATTGCTTCAACTAGGAGCAGATGATAATGATTGGGTAGCAATGACCACTTTAATATTTCAACAAGTTTTTCGCGGGCGGTGTCATTCTGCGCAAGATCGAAATGTCTATTTTGAAGTGCCCCTTTTCTGTTGTTTAATTTATAGAGACACTCGATAAATCTTAGATAGTCATAACCATTATTGAAAATTTTTTGTTTATTTACTCCTCTATTGCATAAATGTGCTATATCCCCCTTCATATTGCTCTATTCAATACTAATACTTCTACTGTGTCAACCTGCCACGTTGACGCAGGGTGCGCTAACGCAAAGAATATTGAAACATCTCGTCGAACTATAAAATTATAGATAAGCTGAATCTATTTAAAATGTTTTGATTAATCCAAATAAATGGTTTTAATCTTTTCTTTTATTATTGGCGGTTCTTCTGTTGTTTCAACCAAATCATCGTCTAAATCTGAAAAGAATTCTGAAGGAACGTTCATTTTTTTATTTCCGAAAATGGTGCGGCTGCCGGCAAAGGTCAAAAAAACTTTTTTCTTGGCGCGGGTAAGGGCCACATAAAACAACCGCCTCTCTTCTTCCGATTCTTCTTCCGATATATCGTCGCTGGTAATTTTTTGATGCGGAAACAAATCTTGTTCAAGGCCCGTAATAAAAACATTTTTAAATTCAAGCCCCTTTGAGGCGTGGACGGTCATTAATTTTACGGCCAGCTTATCATCTTTTATTTCATCCTGATCGGTGGCTAAAGCCGCTTCTTCTAAAAGTTTCTCAACCGATTCAAGTGGCGTCATATGATTGTAGCGAGACGAAAGAGTCACCAATTCGTATAAATTTTCCAATCTTTCAGCGTCATCTTCAAGGCCGGTTTTTAAAGCTCTTTCCATTCCTGATTCTTTAATGATTAACCGCAATGTTTCAGAAATTTTACGACTTTCTCCGTATTTTTTTATTTTGTCCAGTAAATTATAAAAATCATTTAGATTATTTTTAATATTTTTGCTTAATTCGTTTTCTCGGCCGGCAAAAATTTTTAGTATTGATGTTTTGCCTATGCCGCGCGGCGGAACATTGATAATTCGCTTAATATCAGAGAGCGAATCTCTGTTAATGCTAGCCTTTAGATAGGAAAGGGCGTCTTTTATTTCCTTTCTTTCAAAAAATTTAACTCCCAAAACTTGATAAGGAACTCCATGAGAGAGAAAAGCCTCTTCCATCACTCTTGACTGGAAATTTGCTCTAAATAAAACAGCTATTTCGTTTGGATTGGTTCCCGATTGCCACAACTCTTTTGATTTAGCGGCTGTAAAATGAGCTTCTTCAACTTCGTCATAAGCCCCGAAGATGGATATTTTTTCTCCAGCCGGATTTTTGGTAAATAAATTTTTTTCTTTCCTCCTTTTATTTTTTTTGATGACCGTATTGGCCATCGAAAGAATATTTTTAGTGGAGCGATAATTTTGCTCAAGAACAACCGTTCTTGCGTCGGGATAGTCTTTCTCAAAGTCCATAATATTTTTTATATTGGCTCCTCGCCAAGCGTAAATATTCTGATCCATATCGCCGACAACGCAAATATTTCTTGTTTTTTTTGACAGCAGGTGAGAAATTTCATACTGAACTTTGTTTGTGTCTTGATACTCGTCTATGTGGATATATTTCCATTTTTTTTGGTATTTACTCAAAATTTCCTGATGATCGCGAAGAAGTATGGCGGTTTTAAGCAAAAGATCATCAAAGTCCAAAGCTCTTTCTTTCCTTAAAATAAGTTCGTATTGTTCCCAGACTTCAGAGACAACGTTTAAAAAGAAATCATTAACGGCTTCCACCCCAAACTCTTCTGATGTAACCATATCGCCCTTTTTTCTAGATATAACTTTTAGAATTTTTAAAGGTTCAAAACTTTTCGGATCATAACCGGCTTTTTTTATTGACTCTTTTATGGCCTGAATAGAATCATTTTTATCATATATCGTAAAATGTCTGTTTAAACTAAGATGATGAGCGTTTTCTCTGATGATTTTTACGCCAAGAGCATGAAAAGTTGAAATAAAGGGGCGAATTTCGGAAAGATCCGAAAAAACCGTCAGGTTTTCTGTAATTTCGCTACTGATTAAATTATTAACTCTATCTCTCATCTCCTTAGCCGCTTTATTGGTAAAAGTTATTGCCAAGATATTTTCTTTGGCTTCCCCGCTCTTTATAATATGGATAATCCTGTGCGTTAGGACCTTAGTTTTGCCAGCGCCGGCGCCGGCTAAAATCAACAGAGGCCCTTTGGTATGAAGCACAGCCTCTTTTTGTTCGAAATTTAGTCCGTCTAAATAACTCATGGCACATCTATATTACACTAAAAATTCAGTTTCTTTGTTTTAAAGGAAACTTATAATCAAATTCTTTTTTTAAATATTGAAGGGTTTTTAAGGAAGGTATTGAAGGCATAATTAACGCAACTTATTTAATAAACCGTCAATTAAAATGACATTTTAGCTTTACAAGATGGATATTATGTTGCTATCCACAGGTCTGCTTTTTTGCGTTGACTTGGCGTGCCAAGACCGATATACTCTCCAAGTTGCCCGCAATAGGGATTGCCAGATAGATTCTAATATGGCTCTATATAGCCATTAAACAGTAAATCAGATAACTACCACTAAATATCGGCTTATTTTAAAAACCCCACATAACCCTGATTCTTTTCGTACTAATTCTACCAAGAGAAACAAGGCTACATACGAGCGACAATATTTAAAGGCGATTGTTATCGCTTGTATTTTGTTATCATCAACACTAATTTTTCCAATAAAAGCAGAAGCCAATATTATTTCGCTGATATCAAGTTTTTTTGCGGATAAAATAAACGTGGCGGAAAATATTCAAAAAAACTTTGTTTCTGAAACAAATTCTCAAAATATGCAGCTTTTGAAGGCTATTACAAGCATAGATTTATTAGAAGCAAGAGGCGGTGGGGAAATAGTCATAGTTGATAATAGCGCTATTTCGCCTGAAATCGGTCCGGCCGGCACTATTGGCGCAGTTATCGAAAGACCTATAAACCAGCAAATTAGCGTCTATGTGGTGCGACAGGATGACACTCTTTCATCAATAGCAAAAATGTTTGGAGTTTCGGTCAACACTATATTGTGGGCCAATGATTTAAAATCGAGCGTTATCCATGAAGGTGACACTTTAATAATTTTACCAATTTCCGGAGTGCTCCATAAAGTTCTAAAAGGAGAAACTTTAGCTTCTATAGCTAAAAAATATAAGGCTGATATTGGAGATATAGTTAGTTTCAACGATTTAGATGAAGACACTGTTCTTGCCGCCGGCACGGAAATAACCATCCCAGATGGCGAAATTGACGCGCCTAAAGCCTATCTATCAACATCACCGCTTCGAGGCTCAACTGGTCCAGCTTACGAAGGTTACTACATTAGACCAATTGCCGGCGGGAAAACTCAGAGCTTGCACGGGTATAACGGAATTGATCTATCTGGTTTGTATGGAACGCCTATCGTAGCCTCTGCGAGCGGTGTTGTAATAATTTCCAAAATTGGCGGATGGAACGGAGGTTACGGAACTTATATTGTAATCAACCATGACAATGGCACTCAAACGCTCTATGCTCACAACAGCGCGAACATAGTTTTTGGCGGCGAAAGAGTTGTCCGAGGCCAAGTCATAGGTTATGTCGGAAGCACAGGCAAATCCACGGGACCACATGTCCATTTTGAAGTTCGAGGAGCTAAAAATCCTTTCTAGACATTTTACCCGAACATTAAAACAATATTGAAAGCCTAATATTGATGACCTTGAAAACAATTTTGGGGGCATCGTCTTTGACGTAGGTCTCCAACATTGGTATGCCTAGTACAATAGCTAATGCAAATCAGAATAGACTTTACGATCGTGAGGCTCATTCTGACTTGGTTATTTAAATAGTAAATACGGGGTTAATCTCACCTAGTAAGTTGCAAAATATTCTTAATTCATTAGACTGACATTTGGACAGAGAGGTATTCTTACCTCTTTTGAAATATAGAACAATAAACCACGGAGTATACTGAATGAAACCGATCCCCAAACAAGTAGAACCAAGTTTAGTGCCGGGTCTTACGCTCTCGCGTCGCGGCAAAGTTTGCGAAATCTACCATCTTCCAGACAGCCCCCATCTACTTAAGGTCGTCTCGGATAGAGTGAGTGTCCACGATATCATTTTACCCTTTCACATTCCCCATAAAGGTGAAATTCTCAACTTCATTGATCATTTATGGCGGCAACTGTTTCCTAATATTAGACATGATATGGTCGCCATCGGTCCCGCGATAGATCCTTATTTACCTAAGTCTCTGCGAGGCAATGCTGATTTGCAGTGTCGCGCGCGCGTCATTAAAAGCTGCGAAACGCTATCCGCGGAGCTTATCTATCGGTGGCTTTTAACGGGTACTGGGCTCAAAAGATACCAAAAGGATAATGGGTGTGTGTGCGGACAGAAGTTTCCCGATGGTCTCAAGGAATGGGATGAACTCAATCCTCCGGCTTTTACGCCAACCACAAAAGATCCGGATGGACACGATGAACACATGAGTCTTCAAGATTTCATCATGCGGTTTGGGCAGGGGCCGATAGATCTGACCCGTCCGCTCTTTGAGCGGGGCATGAATATCGCTAAGGACCAGAAAGTTATCATAGCCGATACAAAGTTTGAAGTTGGAAAAGACCAAGATGGGCGACTAACGGTTATTGATGAAATTCTTACGCCTGACTCAAGCCGGTTTATTGATCCTGATGATCTGGAGAGGGCGCGGCAAACAGGCAAGAAACCGCCATCGTTTGATAAACAACCAATACGGGACTACGTAGAGGAGCATCTTGGCGTTGGGGCGGCCACTCCACTTACAAGTGAAGTGATTGCGAAAGTTCATAATCATCATTACCCCGATTGGCTAATCGAAAAGACAGCCACTCGTTACGAACAACTGTTCAAGCTGCTTACCGGTATGTGGCTTGTAGAGCATAGGTTAATGCTCTAATCCTTTTTTGCCAGAAAAATTTTTCTCCAATTTTCAACCGCCAAGTGTCTGTAATGCTCGGCGGTTTTTCATTTCCGCCTTTTCCCTTAGAGTAGTTTAAGACAATAAAGATTTTGGCCGGTACTGTAGAGCTTCAAGGATATGGCGATCTTTGACTTCATCGCCCCCTTCCAAATCCGCAATGGTTCGGGCGAGCTTAATGATTTTATGATAACCGCGAGCTGAAAGATCCAACTTCCGAGCCGCTTCATTTAGGATATTTTTCACTTCTTCTTTTAGAGGGACAAATGAGAGAATGTCTTTGGCGCCCATTTCGCTGTTGGTTTTAATTTTTCTGTCCGACTTCCGGAATCTTTTTTCTTGCAGTTTACGCGCCTTTTCCACCCTTTTTTTGATTGAAAAAGTCGGCTCTGTTCTATCTTCACTATTGCTTAATCTTTTGTGCTCCACTTGAGGAACTTCAATCCACAGATCGATCCTGTCTATTATCGGACCGGATAACTTTCTCTGATAGCGCATGATATTTGACGGCGAGCAAACACACTCTTTATTTTTTATGCCCATATTGCCGCAAGGACAGGGATTCATGGCGGCAATTAAAATAAAGTGAGCCGGGAAATGAGCCGAACCTTTTGCTCTTGAGATGCTGATAATTCTGTCTTCAAGAGGCTGTCTCAATGTTTCTAGCACTCGTTTTTCAAACTCTGGAAATTCATCAAGAAACAAAACTCCTCTGTGAGCTAAGGTAATTTCGCCCGGTTTTGGAACAGCTCCTCCTCCAACCAAAGATACGTAAGAAGATGTATGGTGAGGCGAACGCACCGGTCTTTTGGTTATTAGATCTTGAGTTAAAAGGCCGGCTACGGAATGAATGGAAGTAACTTCCAATATCTCATCAAAACTAAGACTCGGCAAAATTCCGGAGAAAGCTTTGGCAAGCATTGTTTTGCCAGTGCCGGGAGGGCCGTAAAGGGCGATATTATGATTTCCGGCGGCCGCTATTTCTAAGCCCCTCTTTGCCGCCTCTTGCCCCTTAATATCAGCAAAATCATTTATCGTTTGATGATCGGAAGATTTGATTTTGGTTCTGGGCTGAACTTCTATTTTTTTTACTTCAGACCTAGGAGCGTCTTCGTCGCGCTTTATGTTTAGATGCTCTATTACCTCAATTAAATTTTTGACTGGGAAAATATCAATTTTGCCAATTAAAGCCGCTTCGTTGGCGTTTTCCGCAGGCAGAAATATTTCGTCAAAACCAGCTCTTTTCGCCATCTCCACTAAAGGCAAAACACCATTTATTTTTCTAAGTTCTCCGTCTAGCGAGAGTTCGCCTAAGAAAATTTTTTTATGAGCGTCAAATTTTATATCATTGCTGGCCAATAAATATGCCAAAGCGATAGCAAGATCGAAAATGGGGCCCTCTTTTTTTAAGTCTGCAGGAGCCAAAGAAACGACCACTTTCTGATTTTTATTCTTGGGAGATTTAAAACCGGAATTTTTTATGGCGGCCGAAACTCTGTCTCGAGATTCCTCAACGGCTTTATCAGGAAGGCCGACTAAAGCAAAATTATGAAGTCCTTTTGAGAGATCAACCTCAACGTCAATTATGTGAGCTTTGAGAAGCGAAGTTTGAGCGCTGTATACCTTCGCGAAACTCATTAGATTTATTTTTTTATAATCGGATAAAAATTACAGCAGATCCTTTTCTCTATTTCTGTTTTTAATATTTGTTCTGGCAGCCGGATTCGCCTCCAGTCTCTCTTTTTCTATCGGCCCTCCGTCAATTTCATCGATTCCATATTTACCTTGTTCCATTCTAGAAAGAGCCGCTTTAACCTGATTTAATCTAATTTCTAGTTCTCTTAAAATAGCCGAATTTTCTTCATATTCTTCTATAGTGTCGGCAACTTCGTTTCTGTCTGACTTCTCCACTTCAAACTTAGCCGGCGTTGCCTGCCAATCTTTTTTATTTGAAGGATTTATTCTTCCAATAGTTTTCAACTCGGACTCAAGCTTGGCCAACTCGTCCTCCAGCAATTTTTTGTAATGATTAAAGTCTAACTTTTCCATATTTTTATAATCAAAGCATACCAGAAAATGGGTTTTTGTAAAATTAAATCTTTTCAGCGAATTAGTTTGTTTGATTTATATCTTTTCACTATTTCTATCAAAGCCAGATCATTGGTGGTTATGACCAGGGTATTTTTATCTATAAAAGCATATAGCAATATCAGAATTTCTTCTTGGCTGGTTACAAATCTCACATTTATATTCTGAACAATGCCGTCTTTGAAAACACGGTCGCTTCTTGTTTCAAAATTTAAGCTATTTGAAAAATCTTTGCTGATTCTCTCAAGGGCGAACATGTCTATGAAAACTGGCATCATGGCTCTTTCCCACTTGAGCATGCCGGCTAGTCCATTGCTGTAAGAATTGACTGGGATTATTAAAAACGGCTGATTGCCATTTATGGAATAAATTCCAAGTAAATAATTGTCGCTTAAGGCTCGCGATAATTCCGGTGGAATATTTTCGCCCCCAAAAACTTCTAAAAGTTCTTTTGTATCTATCCTCTCTTTGTTGGGAGTTTCTCCACTCGTAAATATCAACCGATTTATTTTTCCGCCAATTATATTTGATTCAATTTCAATGGCCAAATCTTTAGCTAAGTCTAAACGACTTTTACCGCTTGTAGAGATTTCTTCAGAATTATCAGTGCTGATAATCGGAATAACCTCTTGTTTTATGACCACTTCCGGGTTTTTACTGTTTTTTGATAGGAAGAAAATTAAACCAATTGTCAAAAGACCGAAAAATACGAGTAATATACTGATTATAATAATAAATGAATTAAATTTTAAGCGGCTCTCGTTCACTCTTTTGAAGGAAGGCTTATTTTTCTGTTCCGCCATGACGATTTTTGAAAGTGTTAAATTGTCAGAACTAACAGTTTTTGAAACATCTTCTTTGAATGTATGAATCGGACTTATTTGACCTAGACGACGGTTCTTTTCTTCTAGGCTTATTTCTTTATTTAAAACATTCGGCGTTGAACTTTCTATTTTCGTTGATTGTCTTTCATTTGGAATGGGTTTTTGCGATTTTGCCTCAACACTTTGCCTAATTTCTTCAGCGCTCGGAGGATTTATATAATTTTGGTTAGAAATAATTTTTTCTTTCCCAATCTCGTCTGGCTTTTGAGGTTTCGGTATAATATTTACGAATTCTGGAGTTTGATTTTTTTCCGAAGAAGGTTTTTCCATTTTAGGAGATTCTGTTTTAACAGCATTATCTTTAGAAATAATTTTTCGAACTTCAGACTGAAGATCGTTTATTGAATTGATGGTTGGCGGCGGATTAATAGGTGGCTGGTCAATAGACGGCTGATCAAGGCGTGGCGGATCAACAGGATTTTCAATTTTTTCATTTTCTTTGTTATTTTCCATTATTTTTGCTTTATAAAATTAGGATCTGCCATTTTAATTGACAAATTAACTCTTTTTTTATCATCAATTTCTTTTATTACAACCGGAACTTTCTGGCCGATTGCCAAATATTTATCTACCTTGTCAACTCTAAAAGAGGCTATTTCTGAAATATGCACCAATCCTTCCTGGTTTGGTCCAATCTTTACGAATGCTCCAAAATCCATAATTCTTGCGACTTCGCCCTCAAATCTCTCGCCCGCTAGGTATTCTTTTGTAAGAGCAAGAATTATCTCCCTAGCCTTTTTTGCGCTATCTTTTTGCCCTGTTATAAAGACAGCGCCGTCATCCTCAATATCTATTTCTGTCCCCGTTTTATCCTTAATGCCGTTAATTGTTTTCCCGCCAGGCCCGATGACAAGGCCGATCTGATCAATTTTGATGTTTAATGTCAGTATCTTTGGCGCGTTATCTGAAATATTTTCTCTGGGCGACGAAATGGCTTCATTCATTTTATCAATAATTTGAGAAATTGCCGCTTGGGCTTTGTCCAAAGCCTCATCTAAAATATTTATCGGAATGCCACTTACTTTTACATCCATTTGAATCGCAGTAATACCCTCTTTTGTGCCGGCCACTTTAAAATCCATATCGCCATGTTCGTCTTCCGGTCCCTGAATATCGGTTAAAACTTTATATTTATAATTTTTACCTTCTTTAATCAGCGTTAGGCCAGAAGCAATGCCCGCCACAGGCCGCTTGATAGGCACTCCTCCGTCCATAAGAGCCAAAGAAGCCGCGCAAACTGAACCCATAGATGTAGATCCGTTAGAAGAAAGAGCCTCGGAAACTACTCTAATTGTATAGGGAAAAGTTTCTTTAGGCGGAATCAAAGGCAAAAGGGCTTTTTCAGCTAGAGCCCCGTGACCAATCATTCTTCTGTTAAAACCGCCTAATTTTCCTGTCTCACCCGAAGAAAAAGGCGGAAAATTGTAATGATGAATGAACCGCTTATCGCCTTTTTCTTCTATGCCGTCTATTATCAAAGAATCGCCCGGTCCGCCAAGGGTAAGAACGGAAAGGATGTGAGTTCCCCCTCGATAAAATATTCCTGTTCCGTGAAGAATGGATGACATTTCACCAGCTTTGGCGAATATTGGCCGAACCTCATCCATTTTTCTGCCGTCCGCTCTTAAATCATTATTGATGGCTTCTTGGTGGAGCAATCTATTTAGTTCCTCTTCAAATATATGCGCCGCCGAACCTATATTTCCTTCCGGATATTTTTTCATGAAAATTTCCAGCCACTCCTCTCTCAACTGGTGAATATGGCTCTTGCCCGGGCGATTGCAAAAAATCGTCCCCTTCATTTTTTTTGAAATAGTTTTGATAAATAAATCTTCAGTGCCCGCGGTGGTCTCCGGTTCTTCTATGATTCTTTTTTTCTTGCCGATTTCTTTAATAATTTTTTGCTGGAAGTCTTGCAGACCTTCAATTTCTTGACTTGCTTTTTTAAAGCTTTCCATTACGGTTTTTTTTGAGACCTCTTTTCCAGCAAGTTCAATCATATTTATATGGCCGTCTTTGCCGCAGCAAATTGTCTCAAATTCTGTTTCCGGATTTTCTCTTATTTCGTAATCTGGATTTATAATCAGTTCACCTTTTTTGTTTTGGGCTATACGAATTGCGCTGACCGGTCCTTGCCACGGGATGTCTGAAACACCAAGAGCAAGGGACGCGCCAATGACGGCGAGAGTGTCAGGATCGTCCTTGCCAAGAGACAAGACTGTAATAATTATTTGGATTTCGTGCCTTATGTATTGGGCGAAAAGGGGTCTAATGGTTCTGTCCACTATTCTGCCTGAAAGGATTGCTTCCTCCGAAGGTCTTCCTTCTCGTCTTACATAGCGACTGCCCAAGATTTTCCCCGAGGCGTAAAACCTTTCTTCATAATCAATAGTCAGAGGAAAAAAACTAACGCTCTCTTTAGCTTCTGATGACATTACGGCCGTTACCAGAATAATAGTTTGCCCATATCGAACTAGAACCGAACCATTGGCGTTTTCTGCCAAATCATTGAATTCAACAGTCAACTTTTTACCAGCCACTTCTATCGAATATTCCCTTTTGACCATAAGTTTTAGGTCAGTTTCTCATTTTAGAAAAGAAACGAAAAAAGTTTCTGATCTACCTATGAAAAACTGACGATTAATCGCTAATCGCCTCATACTATCAGATTATGAGAGCTAAAAAAAGTACTATCTTCTTCTTTGACCTATGAGATATTTCTTTGGATTTTCGTCCAAATCGATAAATTGATCCGCCACCTCTTTGAGTTTTTGCGATGACGATCGTCCGAAGGAAACAACTTCGACTTGACAGCCTTCATTTTCCTTTAAATATTCAACCAGAGGCACAAAATCGCCGTCGCCTGAAATCAAAACTATAGTGTCTAATTTAGGAGCCATCTTGATTGCGTCCACCGCAAGGCCGACATCCCAATCGGCCTTTTTTGAACCGCCCGCGAAAATTTGCAGATTTTTTGTTTTTGTTTCTATGCCGACTTTCTCCAAAGCTTCAAAAAAACCTTTCTCTTCGCCCGATTCTGTTGTTATGACATAGGCCACCGCTCTGATTAAAGCTCTGCCGGCAAGCGTATCTTTGACGATTTGGCCAAAGTCAACCTTTGAACGATAAAGATTTTTAGCGCTATGGTAAAGATTTTGAGTGTCAATAAAAACACCTACTCTCTGCTCTTTGTGTCTAATTACAGGCATTATTTTATTTTAATTTTATCAAATTTTTCTCTAGCCGAAAGCGATTTATCAGTGGCTTGAACTTTCTTACACGCTCTTTTTAATTTCAAGCTTTTTAATTATAGCATTATATCTTCTGGTGCTTTTTTTCTTCAGATAATTCAAATGATTTTGCCTATTGGCCACAATCTGTAACAGCCCCCGCCTTGAATGTTTATCCTTAATGTTTTTCTTCAAATGTTTCGCCAATTCATTGATTCTTTTTGTTAAAATAGCCACTTGAACTTCAGGAGAACCAGTGTCAGTGTCGTGGATTCTTGTTTCCTTGATAATTTTTGTTTTTTTAGATTTCGTTAACATTGCGTTATGATACTAGCATAAATAAATCTCTTTCGCAAGGGCCAGTCTATTCCAATACAAAACGATACCGAAACGACTGCCGCATTCCAATG
>CAYJVZ010000002.1:0-47890 GCA_964373765.1 uncultured Candidatus Saccharibacteria bacterium
AAATAACGATCGTGAGGATTAGTATTGTTGGTGTTTTTCTTAATGTCCTTAATGTTTGAATGACAAGCCAGAAAGTGGACGCGGTAAACGCTCGTTGTTATGATGAGAATAGTAGACTCAAACCTGCGCGACTGCTTTCGCTAAGGAGGAATTCTTGGGCAAAAAGAAGTAGAAACTGCAATGGATACTTCACTACGCCATCAAACATATTGAGAGCCAAGAATTTCTGATTGCTAGAAGCGTGGGCATTCTTCCGGCGGGCAAGTTGTTTCTTGCCCGCCGTTTTTTTTATTTGGCTAAATCATTTTTTTATGCTAAATTGTCAAAAGAAATAGAAGGGACATTAATGCAAAGGCCTCAAGGCAATTCTCACTCCATACTAAAATATGCTACTTTCGTAGTAATTCTTAGCGCTGTAGCGACTTCATTTTCGATATTAGTCTTTGGATCGATCGGGCTCGTATTGTGCATTATATTTTTTTCAATGTTTGTAGCTCCTAAAATGAAGCTTCGAGCTTTGCAGAACATTTTATTTGCGGCGGTGATCGTGGGCGACGCTACATTAGCGGCAATGGGAGAAAAAATATGGATCTGCTTGGCTTTACTTTTCTACGCGTGCTACGCGTTTTGGTTAAATTATCCTAAAGCAAATGTGTAAAATCGCTACTCGTCTTCTCGAGAGCGATTTTTATATTGAAGCGATCGTCCATTAAAAAGCACGCAATCAAAAATAGTTCAAAGAGAATTAGTAATTTTTTAATCTTCCAGCCTTATCGTGCTGACGAATTTTTTCATGGGCCTTAGCCTCGATCTGTCTTATTCTCTCTCTGGTAACCCCGAACATCTGCCCCACTTCTTCCAAGGTATGAGTAATGCCGTCATTTAAGCCGTGTCTCATTTCAAGAATTTTTTTCTCTTTTTCGGACAAGTCGTTTAATATATTTTTAACTTGATCCGAAAGTATTCTCCGGGATGTTTCCTGATCGGGAGATAGTAATTTATCGTCAGGCACGAAATCGCCTAGTGTAGATTTGCCGTCATCTCCATCGTCGCCGACCGGACTTTCTAGTGAAACTGTATCTTGGTCAATCTTTTCAATGCTGTAGATTTTATCCACATCTAATCCCATTTCAACGGCTATTTCCTCCGGCAGAGGATCTCGGCCGAGATCCTGCGACAATCTGCGAACCACTTGCTTGTATTTAGCAATGGTTTCCACCATGTGAACTGGCACGCGAATAGTGCGGGATTGATCCGCTAAAGCTCTAGTAATGGCCTGTCTGATCCACCATGTGGCGTAAGTTGAGAATTTGTAGCCCTTAGTCCAGTCAAATTTGTCCACGGCTTTAAATAGTCCAAGATTGCCTTCTTGAATGAGATCGAGCAATGTCAAATCCGGACTTCTTCCTACATATTTTTTGGCGATGGATACCACAAGGCGCAAATTGGCTCTGGCCAGCAGATTCTTGGCCTCCATGTCGCCGGCTTCTATTCTTCTTGCCAATTCTTTTTCTTCGTGGGCGTGAATTAAAGGATATTGGCCAATTTCCTTTAGATACATCTGTATTGAATCGTAGGAAAGTTGGGATTTTTGAAGCATTGCCCCTTTTTTTGGCGTAACTTCGGTCAGATTCAACATTCCGCCTCCTTCAAGGACATCTATCCCCGCTGTGGAGAATCTAGAATATAATTCGTCCAGAAAGAGAATGTCATCCTCAATAGTTGGGAATTCCTTTAAAATCTCATCGTATGTCACGAAGCCTCGTTCTTTGCCTTTGGCAATCAATCTATCTGATTTCTTGTTCAGAATCGCAACTTTCTTTGAAATTTTTTTTGAGAAGCCTAATTGGACATTAGACTTTTTCTTCTTTCTTTTTCTTTCAATTTTTTTGACGCGCCGTCTTTTCTTTGAGAGCCTGCGTGATTTCAATTTTCTTTTTTTATTTTTTTTCTTTCTCTTCATTCGCTTGTTTTTAAACTTATAATATGTTTTGAAATCTCTCTGCACTGGCTTAGTATTTCTTGAACCGTGGCTTTGTCCTTTTTTTGTTCGGCCACTGACAATTTGACTATTAGAGCTTCGAGATCTTCTCTTAGGCTAAGCTCAATAAGATTGTCTGTCATTTCTCTAATATGGCTCGCCAGATCGTCGGAGGATCGAAAGGCAATTTCCGCCTGCAATACGAGCTCATTTTTTTTGCTCTCGGCAATTTTCTCCATCTCTTTAATCTTGTGGCCCATAAAAGCTGATAGCTTGTCGCTGATATCTGAAATATCGATACTTGGTTTTTTTAGAGACTTTTGCCAGAATATGAATCCAATGACGCTTTCGGAGAGTCTCGCCAAGAAGTGGGTGGACTCTATTTCTTTTGGCGGCACGGAGTTATTTTGGTCAAGAGCGCGCGTTGAGGCTAACTTTGAAATGTCTTGATTTATGGATAATTCAGAAATGCCCGTTCTCCTTGTCAATTCCTTTACATAGTATTCGCGCTCCATGGCGCCGGATACTCGAGCAATTAACATCAGGGCTTCCGCGCGTATAAGTTCTATTAAGTTTTTCCTGTCACTGGCCCCACTAATTGCCTTATTGATAGAATAGAATATTAGGTTTTCGCTTTTTAAAAGAAGTTCTTTCCATAGTTTGGGATCTGCGCTAATTACATCCGCAGGATCTTTTTTTAGCGGCAAAGAAACGATTTTCGCGTCCAAGCCGCACTCCAACGCCAAACTAGCGGATTTAATGGCGGCTTTCATTCCCGCGTCATCGGCGTCCGGTGAAAAAGTTATCGTATTTGAAAATCGCTTTAGCATGTTAATTTGATCCAATGTGAAAGCTGTTCCAGAAAGGGCAACAGTATTAGAAAATCCCTCCTGATGCGCCAAGATAAGATCTATCTGGCCTTCTACTATAACAGCGTTATTTTCTCTCAATATCGCCCCCTTGGCCTTATGAAGACCGTAAAATATCTTGCCTTTTTCAAATAGAATGGTTTCCGGACTATTGATGTATTTTGCCAAATCGTTTTTATCCGGAAAAATTCTACCAGAAAAACCGATAACCCGATTGGCTGTATCAAATATCGGAAAAATTATTCTTGAGCGAAAACGATCATAGTATGTTTTGGCTGACTTAATTGATTTAGATGATGTGGTGATGAGACCTGCGTCAATTATGTCCTGATCGTCAAATCCCTTCTTTTTCAAGAATAAATATAGTGAATCCCACGATTCGAGGGCATAACCCACGTTCCAGTCGCCAATAGTAGATTCCTTTAGGCCTCTTTTCTTTAAATATGCCATCGCCCTTAACCCATTTTTTGTTTTATGGAGACAATGTTCAAAATATTTAGTAGAGATTTCCAAACATTTTCTTATATTTTCCTTCCTTGACTTCTGTTCTGAATTTTCAAAATTGAGCGAAACTCCCGCTTTCTCCGCCAAAATCTTCAGTGCGCCTAGAAAATCAACTTTCTCAAATTCCTGCACGAAACTGAATATATCGCCTTTGGCTCCGCATCCAAAACAGTAGTAATTATTTCTCTCCGGAGAGACAAAAAAGGAAGGCGTCCTTTCGTTGTGAAAAGGGCATTTAGCCTTCAAATTCACCCCCGCCTTATCAAGCTTGATGTAGGCGCCAACGACGCTTTCTATATTCAGCCGCTCTTTTATTTTTTCCACATGAGAAGCCATATTTATTTTATTAGAAAATATTTCGCCGTCGCCCCGCGCGGCCCCATCAGCCTTGAATCAGTTTTTGCGCTGGCCGTCAAAATCACGCATATCGGGAGTCAATTTAGCTATCATTTTATTTTTAGGACTTTCAGGAAAACCGGTACCAGCCGGTATCAATCTGCCTATTATAACATTTTCTTTTAGACCGATTAATCTGTCCTCTATTCCTCTAACCGCCGCGTTAATTAGCACTCGAGTAGTATGTTGAAATGAGGCTGCTGAAAGGAAACTTCTTCTTGTCAGAGAAACTTCCGTAATGCCCATTACCACCGCTTCGGCTTTAGCCTCCTCATTTTTGGATTTTGAATTGACTTCAATCAAGTAGGACTCGCTTACGGTATCGCCCAAAGAGAGATCTGTATCGCCTGAATCTTTGACCTTTCTTCTTGAAAACATCTGACGAATTATAACCTCAATATGTTTTCTTGAGACAGCCTCTCCTTGAAGTTCATACAACTTGCCAACTTCGCTGATTATGTAATTTTGAGTCTGTTCCTTGCCTCCATATTTAAATATTTCGTCAATATCGGCGCTTCCATCGGTTATAATGTCGCCTTTCTTTATTTTATCGCCAGCTTTTATTAAGGCGGTTCTTTTATAATTAACAAGATATTCTATGGTGTCTTTCTTCTTTGCGGCTTTGGAAGTAAGCTCCGGCATTACCACAATTACTTTCTCCCGTCCCATCTCTTTTATTTCAGAAACTACTCCGTCCACTTTGCTGACTATTGCCGGATTCTTTGGATGCCTCTTTTCAAAAACTTCCTCTACTCTTGGCAATCCTTGAGTAATATCTCCGCCGACACTGGCTGCGCCTCCGGAGTGAAAAGTCCTCATGGTTAGTTGAGTGCCGGGTTCGCCTATAGCTTGAGCGGCTACCGTGCCAACCGCTTCACCGATGGCCACAAGCTCATTTTTCCCAAGATCATAGCCGTAGCACATGACGCAAATGCCTTTAAGAGATTTGCATGAAAGAGGAGATCTGACCAAAACGGATGAAATTCCTGCCTTCTCTATAGCTTCCGCGTCAAATTTGCTAATAAGATGTCCCCTCTCAAACTTCACTTGGCCGCCTGCTGATTTTAAATCAAGAGACAATACTCGGCCTCTAATATTTTTAGCTATTGATATGTCCATTCCAGAGGCGCTTTCTTTGGTTATAGATATTCCCTCTTTGGTTTCGCAATCCTCTTCAGTAATGATGGCATCTTGAGCCACATCAAACAGTCTTCTGGTTAAATATCCGGCTCTTGCCGTGTTTAAGGCCGTATCGGCCAGACCCTTTCTTGATCCATGAGTTGTAATAAAATACTCAATAGGATTTAATCCCAATTTATTTGAGCTAATAATCGGGAACTCAATAGTTTCTCCGGCTGTATTTTGGATAAGCCCTTTCATGCCGGCCATTTGGGTTATTTGGGCCAATGAACCTCTGGCTCCTGAAAATACCATATCAAAAACTGAACCGTTTTTATCCAACTCTTTTGGAATTGATTTTTCAACGGCATTTTTGACACCGTGCCAAATTTCTATACTTTTTCTGTATCGCTCGTCTTCAGAGAGAAAACCCTGCTCAAACTGCTCGTGAATAAGCTTTATTTCTTTTTTTGCCGCCTCTACCAGACCGCCTTTTTCGCTAGGCTCCTTAATATCGTCTATGCCCCAAGTAATGCCGGAGTATGTGGCATATTTGAATCCAAAAGTTTTGATTTTATCCAAGATGCCTGAAACGTGATCGATTCCGTATTTTTCAATCAAATCATCCACAAGTGCGGACATATCCCTTCTTTGTATTTCTTTATTTATATAAGAATAGTCGGCCGGAAGAGCTCCGTTAAATAACAGCCGTCCAACCGTTGTGTCAAATACTTTTCCATTATACTCGGCGTATTTTGCGGAATCCGTGCCAAGAACTTTAATTTTTGCCCTGAATGATACTGCCTGAAAATCATGAGCGGTTATAGCGGCGTTCGGGCTCTGGAAAAATTTACCCTGACCTGTTTCTCCATCGACAGATTTAGTCATCCAATAACATCCTAGAACTATATCCAGTTTCGCGGACACTATGGGCTCTCCATTTCCGGGCTTCAATATATTTTTATCCGACGCCATTATGTGTTCAGCCTCAAGTTGGGCTTCGTCTCCAAGCGGCACATGGACTGCCATTTGGTCACCGTCAAAATCCGCGTTAAAAGCCGTGCATACCAGAGGATGCACCTGAATGGCGTTTCCTTCGATAAGAACTGGCTTGAAAGCCTGAATACCGAGTCGGTGCAAGGTCGGCGCTCGATTTAGAAGAACGTGCTTATTGGCGATTATTTCCTCTAAAATAGCCCAAACCTCGGGTAGCTCCTCGTCAATCAATCGGCCGGCGCCTCTTATATTGAATGCGTATTCTCTCTTCAATATTTCTGATATGACGAAAGGCCTGAATAATTCAAGAGCCATGTGTTTTGGCAATCCGCATTGATTTAATTTCAAATCTGGACCGACAACAATTACGGATCTGCCTGAATAATCCACTCGCTTGCCAAGCAAATTTTGCCGGAACAGTCCTCGTTTTCCTTTAAGATTATCGGACAGAGACTTTAAGGCGCGCCTTTGACTTTGGCCAACCGCGCCTAAATTTGAATTGCCGTGCCTTATGGAATTATCTATAAGCGAATCCACCGCTTCTTGCAGTATTCTTTTCTCGTTTCGTAAAATTACGTCCGGAGCGTTTATATCCTTGAGCTTCTTAAGCCTATTATTTCTGTTAATGACGCGCCTGTATAAATCATTAACATCCGATGTGGCGTATCTGCCGCCATCCAGTGGGACCATCGGCCGAAGAGCTGGCGGAATAACAGGCAGAACATTTAAAAACATCCACTCCGGCCTCATGCCTGACGTGTACATGCTTTTTATGACACTTATTCTCCTGTAAAGTTTGTCTTTTTCTATAGTGCTTGCTTTCTCTACGCTTGCCTCAAGTCTTAAAAGCAACGCCTCAAGATCAACTCTCTTTAGCAATTCATATATGGCTTCAGCGCCGATCTCCGCCTCAAATAAAGTTCCATATTTCACAGAGTAACCGTGAAAAGCAACCTCGTCTAAAACCGTGCCTTCGGTAATGCCTTCAATCTCTCTTTTCGTAGCTAGCAGTAATTCCCGCATTGAAAGCTTGGTTTTTTCATCAGTAAGATTCTTGACTTTTGATTTATACTCCGAATCCAAATCTTTTAATATGCTTTTTTTCTCCTCCGCGCTTACATGGGTAATGATATATCCGGCAAAATATATTACTTTTTCCAAATCGGCCGTACTCATTCCAAGAACAATGCCAATTCGGGAAGGCATGCTTCTTAAAAACCAAATGTGACAAACTGGACTGGCCAATTCTATATGACCCATTCTCTCTCTTCTGACGATTGATCTGGTTATTTCAACTCCGCATTTTTCACAAACGATGCCTTTGTATCTTATTCCTCTGTATTTTCCGCAGTAACATTCAAAGTCTCTTTCCGGGCCAAAAATTTTCTCGTCAAAGAGGCCGTTTTTTTCGCTCCTTTGAGTTCTGTAATTGATAGTCTCCGGCTTGATAACTTCTCCGCGGGACCACTCCTTGATCCTCGATGGCGAAGCAATTCTAAGAGTGATGGTGTCAAATGTATTTTTTTCTATGTTTTTTATCTTCATATAATATTTAAGAAACTTCGCCGCCTAGTTCCGGAGATTTTATATCTACATCAAGCGCCAGACCTCTTAGGTTATTGACTAATACATTGAACGAAGCCGGTATATTTGAGAGCTTAACTTTTTCGCCCTTGACAATGGCGTCGAAAGCCGCTGATCTGCCGACAATGTCGTCTGATTTTATGGTCAGCATTTCTCTAAGAGTATAAGCCGCGCCATGACCCAAAAGCGCCCAGACTTCCATTTCACCGAAGCGCTGTCCGCCGCCTTGGGCTCTGCCTCCAAGCGGCTGTTGAGTGATAAGCGAATACGGGCCGATTGATCTCATGTGGACTTTATCTTCAACCATGTGATGAAGCTTCATGATATACATGTAGCCGACCGCAATGTCCTGATTGAAAGCTTCCCCCGTTCTGCCGTCAAATAATTTCATTTTACCATTTTCGGGATAACCAGCTTTTTTAAGCTCCTCTTTAATTTCGGCATCGGTGGCGCCGGCAAATGGAGGGGCAATGGCTTGATAGTTCAATGTATTTGCCGCCAAGCCAAGATGAAGCTCGAGTATTTGTCCAAGATTCATCCTAGACGGAACGCCAAGAGGAGTTAAGATAACATCAATAGGGGTGCCGTCTGCCATGTATGGCATTTCCTCAATTGGCAAAATTCTAGATATAACTCCCTTATTGCCGTGGCGCCCCGCTAGTTTATCGCCTATTGACACATTCCTGACTTGGGCAATTTCAATGTGTATTCTCTTTATAATTCCCGATTCAAGCTTGTCGCCTCTTTCCCTTGAAAAAGTTTTGACGCTTATCACTCTGCCTCTCTTTCCGCCCTCCAGTCGCTTTGAAGTATCCTTGACATCTCTTGCTTTTTCCCCAAAAAGCGAACGCAAAAGCCTCTCCTCTGGAGTAAGCTGGCTCTCCCCTTTCGGAGTAATTTTGCCGACCAAAATGTCGCCTGACCGAACTTCCGCTCCTATCATAACAACACCGTCCTCATCCAGATTTTTAAGTTTAGCTTCTCCGACATTTGGTATGTCGTGAGTGGTAATTTCAGGACCTAATTTCGTATCTCTGACGTTGACAAAAAATTCCTCCATGTGGATTGACGCAAATTTGCTTTCTCTAACAAGCCTCTCCGACAGGATTATTGCGTCTTCATAGTTCGATCCAGACCAAGACATAAAGGCCGTCAAAATATTCTGGCCTAGGGCCACTTGGCCATTGTCGGAAGATGAAGCATCAGCGATGACGGCCCCTTTCTTTATCTTATCCGCCACCGAAACACTCGGCCTTTGGTGAAGGGCCGTAAAACCATTGGTTCTAGAAAAGTTTATTAATTTATATATTTTCTCTTTTGATTTGGCGTTTTTTACGCGTATTTCGGAGGCTTCGGCCTTAGTCACAATTCCGTCTTCTTCAGCGATAACTAGCCTTCCGCTATTTCTAGCGGCCACTTCTTCAATGCCTGTAGCCACAAGAGGGGCCTCCGCTATAAGGCACGGCGTGGCTTGTTTCTGCATATTTGTTCCCATCAATGCTCTATTGGCGTCGTCGTGATTTAGGAAAGGTATGGTTGAAGTAGCCACTGAAAAAGCCTGATTACTGCTTACGTCAATGAAATCAACTTCATTTCTAGGCGACAAATTTGGCTTGCTCCTGTATCTTACTTGAACCTCATCAGAGATAATTTTTCCATCGCTGTCTAATTCAGTGGCGCCGTGGGCAATTTTATAATCTTCCTCTTCAAGCGCGTTCAGATACAATATTTTTTTTGTAACTACGCCATTTTCCACTTTGGCGTATGGCGACTCAATTATGCCAAAATCATTAATTCTAGCGTAAGTGGACAATCTTAAAATAAGTCCGATATTCGGGCCCTCGGGAGTATGGATTGGGCAAAGCCTTCCGTAGTGGGACGGGTGCACATCCCTAACCTCAAAACCAGCGCGCTCTCTCGTTAACCCGCCCGGGCCTAGGGCAGATAAAGTTCTTAAGTGCTCCAATTCATGCAATATATTTTCCTGTTGCATAAATTGCGAAAGCTGGTTTGTCGTATAAAATTCTTTAATCCTGGCTTGGAGAGGCTTGGGTGAGATAAAAGTAGCGGGCATGGTTACATCCGGATCAATTGTGGACATTCTGTCCTGGATATTTCTTTTTATTTGCGACATTCCGACTCTAATTTTTTGCTGTATCAATTCTCCAACATAGCGAACTCTTCTTGAGCCAAGATGGTCAATATCATCTGCGGAGGCGTTGGGATTTGAATTGAGAGCGGATATATGAGTAATTATCAAAACCAAATCTTCCAAATCAATAATCTTTTTTGAAATGTCTTTCTCGCTAACGCCTTTATTGAAGCGCCGATTGAACTTGAATCTGCCGACCTTCGACAAATCATACCTGTCTTGGCCAAACAGAGAACTGATAAATGATTTGGCATTGTCCACCGTTCCCAAGTCTCCGTCTCTAAGTCTTTTATGGATTTCAATAAAAGATTCGTCCACTGACTTGGCGGCGTCTTTCTCAAGTGAAGTTTTTATAATATTAAAAAGAGACTTATCGGCAGGCGGGAAAAGATTGAATATGGCCTTATCGTCTTTAGCTCCCAATATTCTAAGCAAGGAAGTTGCAGGGAACTTTCTTTTTCTGTCAATCCTGACATAAATGGCGCCGTCAGCCTCGGATTCTATTTCTATCCAGACGCCTCTTGAAGGAATAATTTTGGCCCCGAAGTATTTTTTGCCCTTAATTTCCTGCTCCGTAAAAAATATGCCAAATGATCTAGCTAACTGCGGAACGATAACGCGCTCAATACCGCTTATAATGAAAGTGCCATGACTTGTCATCATTGGGAAATCAGCCATAAACAATTCCTGCTTTTTTACAGAGCCAGTCAGTATGTTTTTCAATTCCACCTTTACTTTTAGGGGAGCGTCGTATGTCAGCTTGTTTTCCTTGGCGTAGTGCTCGTCACATTTAATTTCTCCAAGTTTAAAATCAACAAATTTAAATTCGAATTTTTTTTCAGAATAATCTTTTATGGATGAGAACTCTGAAAAGACATCGTCGAAGCCTCGATTGATTAAATCATTAAATGAATTGACTTGGGATTCAACCAAATTCGGGACTTCGGTCAAAGGCTTTTTATATTTGGAGAAATATTTTTTTGTTTTTAAATTATTCAAAATTTACTATATTTTAGACGCATTTAAAAAGCCACCAAGCTCCATCCGTAGCTAACAAAAAAAATCTAACAACGCCATTTAGTGGTTGTAGGATAAACAGATTTAATAATCAATCATCTCCGCCTTAACTCAATCAGGCAATAATTTGTTAGCTTAAACTACTCTTTATATTTTGTCAAATGTGGATAACTAACTTTTTTTAGGGAAATGCTAAGTAGGGCAAGCTGCTATTTGATTTTGTTACTTTTTCGCTTTTCAGCTCTCCACTTATCTATTCTAGCCTTATGGCCTGTCAAAAGGACTCCAGGCACATTGTAGTTTCTGCCTTGGAAAGTTATTTTTCTTGGCCTTGTATAGACCTCGTCTGATGAAATTCTCGACTCTTCAAGGGATTCTATTTTTCCTAACACTCCCGCCAATTGTCTTGACACAGTGTCTATAATGCACATTGCCGGAAGCTCGCCTCCGCTTAAAACATAATTGCCTATGGAAACTTTTCGCGCCTTTAATATTCTTCTGGCTCTTTCATCAATACCTTCATAGCGTCCGCATATAATGACGACATTTTCTTTCCTAGAAATTTTCTTAGCCATTTCTGTTGAAAATAAACTTCCCGATGGTGAGAGCCAGATAATGTCAGTATTCTTTTTTTTACCGACTGCCTCCTTGGCCGCCTTTACAACTGGCAGAGCTTCAATGACCATGCCCGGTCCTCCGCCAAAGGGTTTGTTATCCACTCTTTGGCGCTTAGAAGCAGTGAAGCTCTTTATGTCATAGAACTTCACTTTGATAAGACCGCTTTTAATAGCTCGTCCCAAAATTGAAGCGCTCAAATATGAGTCAAATGATTTGGGGAAAAGTGTGATTACGTGGAATGTCATATATCAAAAAATCCGTGTTGTAAAGATAACACGGATTTTTTGATATGTCTATTAGAACGTATTAAATTTTCAAATCCTCCATCGCCTGATCAACGGTCTTTGATGATTTTTCTGGGCGAGTGCTTCCCTCTGGTTCATTAATCTTTAGATTAACTCGAGCGTTGTTCTTCATTCCAACCACTCGAAGCAAAGTTCTAATTGCTTTCGCCGTATTTCCGGTTCGGCCAATTATCTTGCCCATGTCAGCCGGATTTACCATAAGCGTAAGCAAAACTCCCATTTCATCAACAGTCCTATTTATTTTCACGTCGCTAGGATTATCAACTAGCGATTTAACGACGTGATCTAGAAACTGTGCGTCCTGTTCTGTTTGCATAAAATCATTCGTAATTTCTAATCTAGTGAGCACAATGTGTCCCCACGCAGTAACTCGACCGATCTATCATACTGGTATAAATATACTAGGATATTGCGACCAGAAAGTCCAATGTGACTATTTAGTAGCGCCAAGAGTTACTGCGTCAACCTGCCACGTTGACGCAGTAGCACGTTGACGCAGTAGGGGCTTTTGGAGGAAAAGCCTCCAAAAACTTTAAAGCCTCCGAGGACCTTAAACACTCGGTTAATCTGCTACGTTGACCGAGTAAAACCGCCAGTTTATTTGGGCGCCATTGTCAGCTTTGAATCTGTTTCTTTATTGTCTTCAATTTGCGCGCTATCGGTTTTGGAGTCTGGTGACTTCTTGGAATGGTCCGCTTTGCCGATTTCTTGATTTTCAGCTAATTTTTGGCCGACTCCCGTGTCAGTATTTTCAGCGATTTTTTCGCCCTTATCCTCCGTGCCCTCTTTAGGAATCCCTTTTGGTTTGCCTTTGTCAGCTACAATCGGACTTTTTTTAGGCAAAACGTTAATCTTCTTTCCTTTTATCAGAGACTTAGAAACTAGATAGTTGTGCACCGAATCCGTTGGCTTGGCGCCGACAGAGAGCCAATAATCCAGTCTATCCTTTTTTATATCGCCAGTTAAATTCTTGCGGTAATCAAAATTTCCAAGTACTTCAATGAAGCCCCCGCTCTTAGTGGAATTTCGTGAATCTGTGATAACGATTCTGAAACTTGGATCGTTCCTTCTGCCTACTCTTTGCATTCTAATTCTTAACATGAAAAGCATATTAACAGAGTCTAAGAGGCTGGTCAAATTTGACTGAGGCTAAATTTAATATGTATTTGCAAAAATAAAATAAATGTAGGAGATGTCTTCAGACCTTCACATTAATACATAGGCATGTATACTTATCGTCAAATCTGATATCGTTTAGTTAATAAATACATAAGTGAGAAAACGCAGAAAAAAAGGCGAACACGGCAAGGCTGAATATTTTGAGGCTGTCATTGGCGTGTTTAGAAAAGGCTTCGGATACGCAATTTGGCCCGAAACAAAAATCCGGTATGAAATTGAGAGCCATAATCTAAACACCGCGCTTGATGGCGATCGGGTTCTTTTCAAAATCCTTGGGCGCGGCAGAGGAAATCAGGCCTCATACGCCAAAGTCGAGAAGATAATCACAAGATCAAGAGAGACTTTTGTCGGAACATTGGTAAAAGCCGGCAATGGATATGCCGTTACTCCTGACGATAAAAGAATGTACGCGGACATAGTTGTGGACAAAATTCCTACTGGAGCAGTTGCCGACAAGACCAAAGTCTTAGTCCAAATAAAAAAGTGGGATATTGGTTCGTTCCCTCAAGGAACAATAAAAGAGATTATTGGTAAAAAAGGCCTAAACGAGACAGAAATGCTTTCTATAGCTCTTGACAAGGGATTTTCGGCCAATTTCGATGCCGTTGTGGCCGCCGAGGCAAGAAAAATTTACCAGCAGTCTAAAGAGGCAATAGCGTCTGAAGCAAAAAAAAGGAGAGATTTCAGGAATACAACCACCTTCACAATTGACCCGGGGAACGCCAAAGATTTTGACGACGCCCTTTCTTTGAAAATTTTGGGAGGCGACAAATTTGAAATAGGCATACATATTGCCGATGTTTCTTTTTTTGTTCGGCCAAATACAGCCATAGACAAAGAAGCCTTAAAAAGAGGTTTTTCCGTCTATCTCGTAGACCGCACAATTGCCATGTTGCCCGCTGAACTTTCAGACGATTTATGCAGTCTAAATGAAAAGACTGATAAATTGGCCTTTTCCGCAGTCTTTGAAATGAACGGGACGGGGCAAATTGAGAAGGAATGGTATGGTAGAACAATTATCCGTTCGGATAAGCGCTTTTCATATGAGGCGGCGCAATCAGCCATAAATAATGGCGGACAGTTTGCGGACGAGTTGAGGACTTTAAACGTCATATCAAAAAAATTAAGAAAAGAAAGATTTGATAGAGGGGCTGTTGATTTCGAGGGTGAGGAAATCAGCTTCAAACTCTCTGCCGATGGAAAACCTATTTCTATTTTTAAAAAAGAACGCCTTGATACTCACAAACTTGTTGAGGAATTCATGCTTTTGGCAAACAGAAAAGTGGCGGCCTTTTTAATTAAGGGACTGAAACAAAAAGGCTTTGCAGAAGGAGAGGCGCTTTATAGGATTCATGACAAACCTGATCCGGAGAAAATTGAAGATTTGGTGGTTTTTGCCAAGGCCCTCGGTTACGACCTTGAATCTCATGAGGGTCAAGTAACTTCAAAATCATTGCAAAAAATTCTTAGTCAGACAGTGGGCACTTCATCGGAATATATTTTTAAAACCGCGGCAATCAGATCTATGGCTAAGGCGAAATATTCCACCGATAATATCGGCCACTACGGTTTGGCCTTTTCTGTTTACACGCATTTTACTTCCCCCATAAGAAGGTATCCTGATCTTGTGGTTCATAGAATTCTGGAAAGTCTGCTTGAAGGCGGAAAGCTAGATTCGTTCAAGAAGGTAATTCAAATTAGAGCTATCGCCCTAACTATGAGTATGAAAGAAATTCTAGCGGCCGAAGCTGAAAGAGCTTCAATTAAATTTAAGCAAGTTGAATATATGAGTGAAAGGATTGGACAAGTTTTTGATGGAACTATAAGCGCTGTTACTGATTGGGGCATTTACATTGAGGAGCGGAGCACGAAATGCGAAGGCTTGATGAGATTTAAGGATATTGGCGGAGATTATTATGAGAAGACAAAGGCGGGATATTCGGCAATTGGCAGAAAATCTGGAAAAAAATATTCTGTTGGAGATGAGGTAAAATTTAAGGTTGTAGCGGCGGATCTGGAAAGAAGATTTCTAGATTACAATGTTATTTAGGCGCAGACTTGAGCGAATTTAATCTATGCTGATTATCCACATTTTTCCTTGACATCTTTCTTGTCTTTGATAGCATTAAACAAGTTCATCGCTACTATAACGATCCGGAGCCAAGGTCACTGACATATCTTGGCATGCTTCATAGGTCGGCTCGTTATGGGGCGGCTCACCAAGTGGTGAGCCGTTTTTTTATGGCCCGCTCCAATTCTAACCTTAGGCGCTATTTGGCAATTCTCTCGGCTTCTTCAAGAGAGATAAATAGGACTTTTGAAATTCCGTCTAATCCCATGGTTATGCCGTAGAGGTTGCCAGCCCGAGACATTGTTTCTCTATTGTGAGTAATTAAAATGAGTTGCGAATGTTTGGAAAGGTTTTCTATCATATCTCCGTATTTTTTTGAATTAGCTTCGTCTAGAGCGGCGTCCGTCTCGTCAAGAATAATAAAAGGCGGAGGATTGACTTGGGACATGGCAAAAAGGAGAGCAATTGATGTTAATGCCCTCTCGCCTCCCGAGAGCATCACTAAGTCTTTAATCTTCTTCTTTGGCAAATTTACTGTTATGTCCACTCCCGCGGGACCCCCCTCTTCTTCCTCTACTTCATCAGAAAGCGAACTTAAATCCGCCTCATCGAGAAGCAGACTATCCGTATCCTCTTTCTTTTTTCTTTCCTGCTTTATTACGTGAACGCTGGCATTGCCGCCTCCAAACATTAGACCGAAAAAATTGTTGAACTCTTTGTTGATTTTCTGGACGCCTTCAGTAAATTGATTGTCCAGTTTTTCCTCAAGCTCGCGTATCATTTGATCCAGAGATTGTCTGGATTTATCGAGATCCTGAAGCTCGCTTTTAAGAAATGTCTCTCTTTCGCTTGTTTCCCTATATTCCTTCATAATATCGTCTCCTGAAAACGCGCCGTATTCCTCAAATCGAATTTTCATCCTTTCTATTTTTCTCCGCCTTTCCTCCTGAATAGACCGATCTTCCCTTAAAATGTCATTAACGCTTAATCTTTCTCCATTTGCTGATTCGATCTGGTAATCATCTATATCCAAAATATCTTTACCGCAAAGAATTACCGCCTCTGTCTTCTCCTTCTTGAAGTTTAGGGCGGCCGAATTTAAACTATCACGCTTTAATTTTAGGTCATTTATTTTAGCGCCCATATCCTGCCTCGCGGTCATCAAATCAATAATGCGCTTTTCGGACTCAAAGCTATCTGCTTTTTTGCTTTCTAAAGATTTTTTTAGCAATGCTGATTGACTTTGAAGTTCCGAAAGAGTTTTTTGATTTAGGGTTATTTTATGATCAATTTCTTTTTTATTTTCCTCCAGCGTCTTCTTTTGAAATTTCAAATTCTCTCCCAAACCGATGGCTTTTTTATCGCCTTTAGTAATCTTCTCCACAAAATTTTTGACTGCCGAACTAATGCTTGTAATCAGTTCTTTAATCCTGTTTATGTCAGTTTCTCCTTTTGCTATTTCAGTCAGGTTTGTAACGTTTTCTGCCATAGACAGGACTAAATTTCTGTCAACCGTATTTTCAGCTTCATTCTCTAAAGAACGGCTAATGGCATCTTCAAGAGTTGATAAAGAGCCTTCAATTTTTCCAAGCTCCCTGGATAATTTGCTTGACTCAAACGATAGCAGGCCAATTTCGCCCTCTAGCTTGATGAGTTTCTTTAAATCATTGGAATGTTGGCCGGAGTCGTCAATTTTTCTTCTAATTTGATCAAGATCTCTGTCTAAAGCGGCCATGCTCTGAAGGAGCGGTGAAAGATCAGTCTCAATCTTTTTTTGGCCATGAACTATATAGACAGATTCTCTTTTAAAAAATTCCTTGTAATGCAGTTTTAATTGATCCCTAATAGATTTTGATTTCTCAATTTTCTCTACCTGTTTCTCCAAAAATTTAAGATGGGGTGTGATTTCTCTTCGCAGACCTTCAATAGATTTAATATTTTCAATCGTCTTTTCTAACTTTCTTATGGCTTCATTTTTTTTATATTGATAGATCCGCAGTCCAAGAGCGTCTTCTATCATCGTTCTTCTGACCGAAGCCGTGGCGTTTAATATTCTGTCGGATTCGCCTTGAGAAATAATGTGCTGGCTTGACGAACCTATGTGGGAAGAGGCTAGAAGTTCCATTATGTCCTTCAACCTTGTGGCAGTTTGATTAATTAGATATTCATTCTGGCCGTCCCTGTGAACAATTCTCTCTATGACCACTTCGTCAAAATCAATATTCATGGCTCTTTTTGAATTGTCAAAAAAAACTTTGACCGAGGCTCTGTTCATGCGAGCCGTTGTCTTAGAGCCGCCAAAAATCAAGTCCTCCCCTTTTTTACCTCTTAGGGATTTCATGGATTGCTCGCCGAGAACAAATCTAAAGGCTTCAGCTATATTTGATTTACCAGAGCCATTCGGTCCTACAATGGCGCAAATGGGGCTGTCAAACTTAAATAGGCTCTTTTTTGGAAACGACTTAAATCCTGAAAGCTCAAGTGACTTCAAATGCATCGGAAAATTATAACTTTTTTGTGTTAATAAAAGAAGTTCTGTTTGACAATTTGTTCAAGCCACTAATTCCAGTTTTTTTCCTCTAATGCGTGACGGGCCGCCTCTTGCTCCGCTTCTTGTTTAGATTTTCCCGAGCCCTCGGCAATTTTAACGTCGTTTAAATAGACCCCAATTTCAAACATTCGGTCGTGGTCAGGGCCGTATGATTTCGTAACTTCATAAGATGGTGTAACGCCGATCCTCTCTTGGGCGATTTCTTGAAATTTGCTTTTTGCATCAATCCACTGGCCGCTTGATATAATAGAGTCTAGTTTTGGCATAAGAATTTTTTCAATAAATCGAGTGGCTACATTATAGCCCTGATCTAAATAAATCGCTCCAATCAGAGCTTCAATAGTATTTGCCAAAATATACCTTCTGGCTTTGCCCCTATCTTTAGCCTCGCCTTTAGAAAGAAGAAGGAGTTTGTCCATATTCAATTCTGAAGCCAAATCTGAAAGAGTGTCGGCATTTACAAGCGCCGACCGAAAAGCCGTTAGATCGCCCTCGTTTTTATTGGGAAATTTCTTGTATAGGTCATCGGTAACAATCATTTCTAAAACGGCGTCGCCCAAAAACTCCAGCCTTTCATTATGATTGGCTACTTTTGATTTATTTTCATTGATATAAGACCTGTGAACAAAAGCTTGTTTTAAAAGCGTTTTATCATTAAATCGGATATCAATTTCTTTTTCAAAATCGCTGTAATTCACATTATTAGTAGGGACATCAAACTAGAAACTGATTTATCTGTTACTAGTTTCGTGTCCTTAGTATTTATTTTTATTTCTTATTGCCGCCTCGCGAGACTAATGCTTGAACGGCTTTTGTGACAATCGGCAAAATATCGTTGTAAAAGTTAAGCTCAAGAATATCGCTTAACTTAAACCATCTGGCGTCATCCAATCCTCCCGATTTGGCCAATTTTATATCCTCAAAGCTTGTCTCCGCTAGATAATAACTGACCTGCTTTCTTATCTTACCTTTTTTGGGGTCGGAAGCAATGTATTCATTTTTGCCAAGTTCGTCTTTAAGTTCAATCTTCAAGCCGATTTCCTCGCCTATTACTCTTTTTGCGCCGATTATGTCGCTCTCGCCTTCGTTAATATGACCTTTAGAAAGAGTCCAGTGTCCAAAAACATCATGCACCAAAGCCAAATAAATCTCATTGTTTTTTCTAGCGAAAACCACCGCTCCAGCCAATTTTTCAATAGGCATTTTTTTTCTATCCAACATTTGTCCCTTTTCTCTGGGAGCGCTGTCTTTTCCCGGTTCCCCAAGCTCTTTGTAAACTGAACCGAGCACGCCATTTATAAATTTTGAACTGTTTTCCCCGCCGAATGTTTTAGCAAGTTCGATCGCCTCATTAATAGCAACTTTAGCCGGCACTTCATTTCGGTCGGCGTAAATAAGCTCGTATAGGCCGAGCCGCAATATATTCCTGTCAACAATCGATATCTTGTCTAATGGCCAATCTGGAGCGGCCTTTTCAATTATCAAGTCAATTTCTTTTTTTTTGCCTAGAATGTTTTTTAAGAGCTGTTTTAGAAAAGTGTCATCGCCAATACCGGGAGCAAATTCCTTAGTGTTTCGTTTTAATATTTCATCAGTTTTGTTGGGATTGCAGCCGCCAAAATCCCACTCAAAAAGTGACTGAAGAACTGTAGCTCTTGCAAGGTGCCTATTTGCCATTTTCTTATAACAATACTATACACCAATCTTATTTTGGTGTCGCCTCCTTTTTTTCCTCAATGCCTAATTGCTTGGCTTTTGCCTCGGCTCTTTTTTTATTCTTTTCAATTACCGAGACCATATCAATGACCGTTTTGCCTCGATACTTTCCGCATGTGCCACAGACATGGTGCCTCCTGTGCGCCGAGCCGCAATCTTTGCACAGCGACATTCGCACATCACTAAGCGCGTGGTGGCTTCGCCTGTTCGCTGTATGAGATTTTGTGTGACGCATTCTTACTACCATGGCTAAAATATACACTTCATGGCTAAATAATGCAAATATATGCATCCGTCCAGCACATCTGAGACCTTTTTCTTGTAATTGTTTGCAAATATGCCTCAAAGGCGAAATTAAACCAAGCAATCAGTGAGAAACGCCCTGCGTCAACCTGCCACGTTGACGCACTTACGAGGAACGACTTGCGTCAACGTGGCAGGTTGACGCACTTACGTCTCGTCAAAGTTGAACCTCAACATTTGGTCAGACACATCGAACGCTCACGGTCGTGTTAGTTCGATGTGTGCGAAGTAACATTGTTCCAAATTTACAGACTGCCCCTTGTAAAAAAACAAAATAAAACCGCGACCATATTTCAGATCGCGGGAAATTTTTGTGTGTGTTCATGCCTTGCGGCAGTACTTGCTTCTGTTGCCAAGCCTCACAATAGCTCCGTTTGCCCGCTTTCGCGTCAAACTGTTTGCGTCGGTCAGCGTCACCCCTTCAAGAATACTTCCGGAGAATGTCTTCTTGAATTGGATGGACTTTTTCAGCCCATTCGCCCTGGTACTTCGTCATCTCGCGCCATCCAGTCTCCGATAATATCGGCTGGCCAGTATCTTTCGCGATTTGCTTGGGTACCCGGACTCCAGTAAAAGCGTGCTGTACCACCCGCCACATCCGGTCAACTTCCTTTTGGGAGAGTCGACCGATTTTGCTCGGGGTGGACTGACTCGCCACATCGTTGGAAATATTACGAACATTCCAACATTGCGTGATCAGTTTTTTGCCTTTACCAGTTTGCGACCGGAACTCCGTCGTCAGACGCGGCTCGCTGTCCGCGACAATGGGCACGACGCAAGGTCCTTCGGGCCACATCATCGCATAGACGAACTGCACGCCACGGAATTCACGGATCTGACCTCTGCGGAGGGAAGTTTTCATAACAGTGATGCGGAACTGGTGCTCATCGGCGCACCTAAATAAAGCCGTTTGATTTAAAAGAACTGTAGACTCTATGGATTCATAACTTCAGTTACGAACCCAATAAAGCGGAGAAATTTAATTTCTCCAGCAGTTTCCACTTGCCAAGCGCCAAGGAGCTACCCCTCGGAATTACGTGCACATTTCGTAGTACAATCACGCAACCGCGATTCAGTTTTGGTCGAAGAGCGGTTCCCACCACACCTGACAACCATAAACCACTTCGCCGTTGTCGAGAACAATCTTTGGATTGCCATCGATCTTTTCCAACGTGCCGCCGATTTTCGCAACTTCCTCGTCGGTCGGGCGCGTTTCTGCCAGCTTATTGCTGACTAACGCACCTCGCGGATGATTGATGACGTAGACAGTCACATCCCCAACATATTGACCGAGGACGGTACCGTTTTCAGTTGCGACTTTCGCTCTGCACGGAATCGGAATTTGAGATTTAGTATTCATAACAAAGAACTGAACTGTTGACTCTGTGGATTCACGACACAACGTTCATGTCCCCAATAAAATGGAGAAATTAGGTTCCTCCGCTTCCCGCACTGCATGCGAGGCTCACGCTTCTTTTGAAGGTGACAACAATAGATGCTTCTGTGATGAAGGTGGCATCATCCTTCAGTACCGAGTTCACTTTGGCACAAGCGCGATAGCATGCTTCCGGCCCGCAAAATTTTTCACCGGTTCAACCTTATGGTTGATGATGAAAAATTTCAGACCTCTCTCCACCATGAAATCGACTACTGATTGACTAGGTACAGCAGCAATGAAATGCTCCCGACCACCAGTAAGAATAGTGCCGCCTAATCGGAAAGTGTTCTCATACGAGTAGACTTTTCCATTTAGCTGACAGAACTCTTGACCAGGAATCCAATCGTATGTCTCTTTGAGGTGTAAAAGTCTGGCTGCAAGAACCTCCTGTCGAAGTGTTTCGGTTTGCTGGGTTGTTTTTTCCGTAAGAACGGAACGATGTAACCCTGCTCGACCGATTAGCGCGTATGCCTGGCTCTTTTTCAAACCAGTAAGCGCCATCACTCCACAGACTCCATGCTTTCGGTATGTGCGTTCGACTGTGCCATCTTTGATCAAATGATCCCAAATGGCGGAAGATCGGTCACCGGCGTCAAAAGTGCTTCTTTTAACGACCAGCGTTCTTTCTCGTCTAAAGGGCACTAGCTTCCTTGTTCTGGTGTTCAATGGCACACCTATTTAAAGCCATTTTCAAAGTATCTGTGAAAATCCTAGCATTTATATACTATTCTGTCAAGCCCAGCGTAATGCACCGTCCAGCACATCTGAGACCTTTTTCTTGTAATTGTTTGCAAATATGCCTCAAAGGCGAAATTAAACCAAGCAATCAGTGAGAAACGCCCTGCGTCAACCTGCCACGTTGACGCACTTACGAGGAACGACTTGCGTCAACGTGGCAGGTTGACGCACTTACGTCTCGTCAAAGTTGAACCTCAACATTTGGTCAGACACATCGAACGCTCACGGTCGTGTTAGTTCGATGTGTGCGAAGTAACATTGTTCCAAATTTACAGACTGCCCCTTGTAAAAAAGAAAAAAGAAAACCGCGATCATATTTCAGATCGCAGAGTATAACGTGTCACTTACCTACTTTGGCATGCCGCACATTCTACACTTGCCAGAGTATAGCTCCACATAAGCAGCACCGTTTTGAAACGGAAGAGATTCTCTGGTTTTGGAATCCTTAGGAATCAAGACATTTAGACTTATCTCCACACCGCCCGAGTCGAGGAAGCCAGCACAAAACAATAGCATGGACCGGTGATTTTCAAATGGGTCGTACGCTTCAATAGCTTGATCAACGTATCCATCCTTCCGCGGCACTAATTTGACCACCTTATCAGCAATGTTCACAACTAATCTAATCTCTCCTATTTTTGAAGTCATTTTTCTTTACTTTGGTTGATTGTTCGTACTTTCTGTTAAGGTACTTAGCCTTTATATTATTATTATATAAATATTATTACGTCAAACATTTCTGCGGTACATTCAACATTAAAGTGCAACACTTTAGGATGATCTGCAACTTCTATTTTGAAGTCAGGTGGTCGGTAAATGACTTTCTATGCAAAACGGATATTCCGTATTTTTTTATGGACTGAATATGCATTTTCGTGCCATAGCCTTTATTATATTCCAAATGATATTTTGAGTGCTTCTTGCTGTAATTGACCATTACTCTATCTCGCTCAACTTTTGCCACAACTGACGCCGCGGAGATAATTTTTATCTTTTGATCGCCTCTAATAATCGTTTTTTGCTCTAAAAATTTAGGTGGAGCTCTTAACGACCCGTCAAGAAGGATCTTTGAGGAAGTCGGGTCAGCCCTGATTGAGGTCAGAATCCTATCTATAAGCTTGAAAATAATTTTTTGAATTCCCTCTTTATCAATGGATTTGGGCTCTGCTTTTTTGATACATATATAAATTAGCTTATCTTTCTCCATATTCCGCAATACTTCATACCAATAGAGCCGCTTTGCCGCGCTTAGCAATTTCGAATCCCTTATGCCGCTTAATTTTCTGTTAAGAAGGCGGGTATTTGTGCTGTCAGTATATACCGCGCCGACCATGACAGGCCCGGCTAAAGGACCTCTGCCAACCTCATCTATTCCAACAATATATTTCGCCATTTTTTTTTTGAATTAACATACTCTGCAATATTGGGCGCTATGTATTATAATTCCTCTATGAAATCTAAATTTGTGCATTTACACACTCATAGTCATTATAGCCTTCTTTCCGCACTGCCAAAAATAAAAGATTTGGTCAATTGCGCTCAAAAAATGGGCATGGAGGCTTTGGCTTTAACAGATAACACTAATCTCTACGGCGCCATTGAATTCTACAAAGAGTGTAAAAAGAAAAATATAAAGCCTCTAATCGGCATTGACGCTTATTTGGCCGTAAGAAAAAGAACCGATAAGCAAGCCGGCATTGATAATAAGCGGAACCGATTGGTTCTAATCGCAAAAAATATAGAAGGCTACAAAAATTTAATTCAGCTTGTAACTCTTGCTCATCTTGAGGGTTTTTACTATAAGCCAAGAATAGACGACGACTTGCTTTCAAGATTCGGACAAAATTTAATCGCTATTGTTCCAAGCTTTTCCAGCGCCACGACAAACGGCATTAAAAGGGGCGCCATGGATGACTCAATAAAACAAATAGAAAAGTATAAGAATTTTTTTGAAAAGGACAATGTCTATTTAGAAGTTAATCATCACCCAGAGATAGAGGGCCACACCAGTCTGATAGAAAATATTTTTAAACTGTCAGCAAAAACTAGCACACCCACGGTTGCCACCCATGATGTCTATTATATTGATCCAGAGGATAGAGAAGCGCGAAATACTTTAGTCTCAATTCAAACGAATGCGGATTATAGCGAAATCAGAGATTGGAATAGCGACGAGGAGGATTTTTCTTTCAGGAGCGGCGAAGAAATTGAACGATTTTTTAAGGATCATAAAGAGTCCGTGGCCGCCACTTTTGAAATTGCAGATAAGTGCGATTTGGATTTGAGTCTGGGCAAGTGGGTATTTCCGAATTATGTCGTTCGAAGCGGACGATCATACGATCAGGAATTGAAATACCTAGTCCATGAAGGATTAAAAAAAAGAGCTTTGAAGGAAACTCCGGAAATAAGAGAAAGGATTGAGCATGAGCTATCGGTCATTTTTAGCAAAGGTTATTCGCCTTATTTTCTGGTAGTTTACGATTTGCTTAAATACGCGCATGAAAACGATATATTGACTACTATCAGAGGCTCGGTGGCGGGTTCTATGGTTACTTATTTAGCAGGCATCACCAACGTAAATCCAATTGAATATAAATTGCCATTTGAACGCTTCCTCAATCCCGACAGGCCGTCCGCGCCGGATATTGATATGGACTTCGCGGATAATCGCAGAGAGGAAATGATTGATTATGCTAAAAGAAAATATGGCGCTGATAAAGTGGCGCAGATCGGAACTTTTGGAACTATGATGGCGCGCGGAGCGGTAAGAGATGTGGCAAGGGCCATGGGTTATGAATACTCAATCGGAGATCGGATCGCCAAAATTATACCGTTCGGCCAACAAGGTTTTCCCATGACTATTGATAGAGCTTTGGAAATAGTTCCAGAATTTAAGGCGGCTTATAAAAGGGACGCGGACACCAAAAAAATAATTGCTATGGCGAAAAAAATCGAGGGTTGCGCTCGACACATTTCCGTTCACGCGGCCGGAGTTGTTATTTCACCTACCTCGCTAGTTGATTATGTGCCTTTGCAATTTGATCCTAAGGGCGAGGGAAAAGTCATAACTCAATACGATATGTATGCCATAGAAGAAGCGGGGTTGTTGAAGTTTGATTTTCTTGGCATTAGAAATCTTTCTATTTTATCCGGCGCGGTTGATCTCGTTAAAGCCCTATACAATGCGGATGTGGATATTGAAAAAATCCGCCTCGATGACGAAAAAACTTTTAAATTGCTCGCCTCGGGACAAACGGCGGGATTATTTCAATTAAACGGCACCGGTATGACGAACTATTTAAAACAGCTAAAACCGACAAGTATTTTTGACATTAACGCCATGGTTGCGCTTTATCGCCCGGGACCAATTGATTTGATACCTACTTATATAGAGCGCAAGCACAATAATAAACTGGTTTGGTATCTTGATCCTAGAATGAAAGATATTCTTGATCAATCCTACGGAGTAATCACATATCAAGATGACGTCCTTTTGATAGCGATTAAACTTGGCGGTTTTTCATGGCTTGAAGCCGATAAGCTTAGAAAAGCCATGGGCAAAAAAATTCCGGAGGAAATGGAGGCGCAAAGAGAGAAGCTTATAAGCGGCTTCATATCAAATGGCATGAGTAAGGAAATAGCTGAAAAACTTTGGAGGCTGATTGAGCCTTTTGCGGCGTATGGTTTTAACAAAGCTCACGCCGCAAGTTACGGACGAGTGGCCTATCAGACCGCTTACATGAAAGCGAACTTCCCTACGGCATACATGTGCAGCGTTCTCTCGGCTGAATCAGGCGATGTTGAGAAAATAGCGGAAATTATTTCTGAATGCAAAAGAATGAACATACCGGTATTGCCTCCCGATATAAATGAAAGTTCCGCGACCTTTACGGTTATAAGAGAAAATAATCCCCCAGAGAAAGTCGGCGGCGAGAAAATCAGATTCGGTCTGACTACAATAAAGAATTTCGGAGAGGGTATCTCTAACGTAATTATCGACGAAAGAAAAAATGGGAAGTTCGCTTCTTTGGCGGATTTTTTGTCTAGGATTAAGGATCGCAATTTAAATCGGAAATCCCTTGAGGCCTTGATCAAGTGCGGCGCTCTGGATCAGTTTTCGGAAAGGGGAAAAATGCTGTCAAATATAGATTTACTGCTGTCATTCAACAAACAAAAAAAGTCAGACGCCCCTGACGCTCAAAATTCCTTGTTTGCCGATTTTGCCGGTTCGCTGCCTGCATTAAATTTGGCGGAAGGAAGCCAGGCAAGTTTTGACGACAAACTTATGTGGGAGCGAGAACTCCTGGGATTATATGTATCCGGCCATCCACTTGAGAAATTTAAAAAATCTCTTTTGAAAGTGGATATAACCATTAATGATGCGAGACAGCACATGAAGGAAGGCATGGTAACCGCTGTTTTGGGAATCATAGAAGAGTTAAGAGATATATTAACCAAGAGAGAGGAGAGAATGATGTTTATGAAGATTGCCGATCTTACGGGTTCAATTGAAGTAGTTGTGTTTCCGAAAATCTACAATCAATATAAAACTTTGCTTGAATTAAATAAATGCGTCGCGGTCAGAGGACGAATATCCCACAGGAACGGATCTATCAGTCTTGTGGCCGAGAAATTTAAAAGTCTAGCTTAGATTACTTATATATCCTTATCATTAATAGATATCCACTCGTCTGGTGCTGCCACATTAGATCTAGACTTATTGACCGCTTTTTCCAAAATAGCCCGAGCTTTCATTTCGCTTTGATTAGCCATACTCATAATCTTTGATACGGCCGATGAAGAAAGCAATACTTTAGAATCTCTTGCCGCAGTCTCAAGCTTCTCTTCTAGAGCCTCTCTTTCGTTATTATCCATTTGCCCGCCGTATATTTTTTTTGAGTAGGAATTCCATAATTTACTGCCGTCTTCCACAGCTTCGCCGCTTACTTCATCCAGTATGGATTTCTTGATATTGCCATTGGCCGTGTAATGATCTTCTATATTGGAACCAAATAATATTTTATTACCGAAATCGCCCGCCGCCTTTAGATATAAATTTTTGATATGGCCATTTTTTCTGTAAGTGAAATATAAAGCTATAGCAAAACTGAAAACTATCATTAACGCGAAATAGATAACCAGCCTTAAGCCGTCATCCTCGCCGGTATATGGAATTTGGCTTAAATAGACATAAGCGGATGCTTGCGGAATGTCATCGGGCCTGTTTATTTTAGTCAAATAAACATTCGGCGGATTAGTTCCTCCGCCTCCGCAATTTGAAACACAGCCAATATTTGTTGTGGTTATTTCAATGGCGCAAGTTCTGGTGATAGTTTCATTTCCCGATTTTACTTCTACTGTGGCGCTTTTAATTCCAGTCAAGTTATAGGCTTTTTTCTCTTCGCTGTTTGTTCCGCTTAGTCCGTCAGTGCCAGTCCACAAATATGTGAAAAAACCAGTTTTGCCGGAAGCCGTCGCTCTCCAGCTAACGAGTTCATTTATTTTTGCCGAGCTCGGGCTAACCGAACAAGTAACTACAAGCGGACCATCGCATTTTGAACCCACGAATGAAATTTCCGGCCCGTTTTCGGCAGTTTTTATGTATCTGACGCGGGCATAATAGGTATTGTTGCCAACGAGTGTCAGCGTTCCACTTGCCCCATTTACAGGATTGAAGCCGCTCTCGGAGGAAGTGTTTAGGGCGCCAGTAGGCACATTTTTTCTCCAGTAGCCATTTGTCCAATTACTATCATTATCAATGTGAACTTCATAGCCAAGATTGCCCCGCTCGGCTTCGGTCCACGAAATATTCACTCTTGATACTAAGCCATCACAAAATGGCTCGACTATAGGCGGAGTTAAATTTGGCAGATCAGTGACTGCTACTTCACATGTTCGATTAATAATTTCGGTTCCAGATGTTATTGTGGCTGTAGCTTGTTTTACTCCCGCGGTATTGTAAGATTTTGTTATGGTGGGGCCTGATCCGCTTATGCCGTCACTTCCAGTCCAAACATAGCTGTATGAACCGGTTCCGCCGGTTGCCGATGCTGAAAAATTAAACACAGTGCCGATTTTCCCAGTTAGAGGACTGACCAAACACACTCCGTTAAATTCTGGAGCATCTATTTGTTCAATTGTTACTTTGCATGTTTTAGTTATGGAAGCCGTTCCTGAAGTAATAGTTACGATTGCTTCCTTTGTTCCAATAGATGAATATGATTTGGTGAAATTAGCAGTTGACTTATTGAGTCCCTCACTGCCAGTCCAAGAATAACTATATGGTCCAGTGCCTCCAGAAACTGTAGCTGAAAAATTGAAAATATCGCCAATTTTGCCTTTGGACGGATTGACCTTGCAATTTCCGGACAACATTGGTGTATCGCAATCATTTGACTTTACTTTCGTATTGACAGTATTGCTCTCTATCCACTTCCAGCCTATCTCGTCTGCGCTAATCCTTGCTTTGTTTGGTATGTCATAAGAACTGCAGCTTACTTTGGTTACCTTGGCCCACCAAGTAATCTCTCCGCTTTCTCCGGGATTTAAAACTTTTCCATTCCAAACTAGCACCCTGGTAGCCGAAGTATACAAAGGCGTTAAGTTGTATCCGGCCTCAACATTTGAAGTATGAGTTTCATCTATAAATTGAAGATGGCTGTCAACTGTGTCCTCAATCTTTACGCCGCCGCCCGTGCAATCGGCCTCTCCTTCATTTTTGAAATTGAGTTTGTAAGTGACAATTTCTCCATCCTTGCTGACATTAGTTTTATCTACTGATTTTGAAATGGCCAATTTACATTCCATTTTTGGCGGTGGAGCACAGTTGTCTGATTTAATTTCAGTTCGAACAGTATTGCTTTTAATCCAGTTCCATCCTAGTTCTTGGGCGGTTATCTCGGCAAAATTAGTAATTTCCTCCATTTGGCAATTCGCGGTGCTTAATCTGGCCGTCCATGTTACTTGGCCGGATTCTCCCGGAGTCAAAACTTCGGCATTCCAAGTTAACGTTCTATTTGATGCGTTATAAACAGGAACATATTGAGGCAAACTAGGATAAGGATAACCCGGAAGGACATTTCCTGAATGAGTTTCACTGACATATGTTAGCTTAGGACTTGGAATAGTGTCTTGAACTTTAACACCGCTTCCAGTGCAATTTGCTTGTCCAATGTTTTTAAATTTGATCGTATAGGTAATTAGCTCGCCATCAAGAGCTAGAGATTTATCTACGGACTTTACGATTTCTAGTTTGCAAGAAGTCGCCTCAACTCCCTCTGCCTGAAGCCGAAAAAAAGGCAGTATTGCTAAAATACCAATTGATGCTAGGACTATTTTTTTATATATTTTATTCATTTTATTTCGTAAATTAATAAATATTTATTGCAATCTCTGACTGTAGGCGAAATCAGCCGTAACTACAAATCGTTCCTGCTTCCTGCCAAACGTGTTGCAGGTTGAGAGAGTTAATACTTTTCTTCCTGTTTCAAATTTAACAAGGGCTTCTTCCGCGTTCACTTTTTTTACCTCCCTTACTTTGTAAACATAAGCGTGAGTATCAGAATTAACTCCGATCAAGTCGCCCGTCGCTAGTTCATTTATTTTGTTAAATGTTTTATAGGCTTCATTTCTGACAACCTTATAACCGGTGCTGTGGCCGAATAAAAGAATATTGGCGTTTTCTCCAAGCAATGCCGATCCGGGATATCTGACGGCTCCCTTTTTAAGCTCTTCGTCAAGAATTGAAATTTCAGCGCTCCTCGGATTGTTGATGACACTATCAACGCCAATTTTGCCGATAATTATTCTTGATGGATACTGATAGCTTCTTGGCGAAACAGTCTCAACTAATATCCTATCCTTGCTTGAATCGTTGGCTCTCGGGGTATTTTGTCCGTAGCTTAAAGTGCCTGCGTAAGATAGGACGGCTATAACAGCAAAGTATAAAATAACACCGCTTACGCTGGCGCCAAACCAATATTTTCTTAATAGCCCTAATTTGCTCATCTTGCTAGTTTGTTATTCCTTTTTTTTGACAGATAAATTATCCTCCTCCAGTCGCATACTGCATTTTTTATGATTATTCGTCAATGTTAAATATAGTAGCTTATTAAGTAATGTTTGTCAATGTTTTGAAGAGGTTTACTGACACAAGATAGACACTAAGAACAAAGAAATTTTTTTAACCTTTCCGAATAAACAGAGGCGAGACCTTTGTGCCGTTTGAAATCCTTGATCCCTGCGTATTTGCAATGGATTTTAATTTTGCGCCCATTTAATTAATGAGTGCAATATGTATCTGACCTTATGCACGCAGAAGGTATTGAAACATTACCCCAAAGCGCGTGTTCTAACTTGACAAGTTAATAGTTCCCTATTATAATAGCAAGCACGCATTATTATCTGATAGATTAAGATGCAAATGTAAATTTAATAAGAATTATAAATATGGAGGAAAATTCAACACAAAATAAAGAGCAGGATAAAAAAGCAATAGTTAAGGATAACTTCATCCGAGCTTTGGCGGTAATAGGCCTTATTGTCGGATTGTATTTTGGCACGGTATTTATGATAAAGTATTCGCCAACAGTTTTTGAGAAGGTTATCGCGAACGTGGTTTCTATCACTTCAAAATTATTCAGTCGCGATAGGGATATTATTGAGGTCTACTCTGATAAATATAATGTTCGATCAGCTGAAGCTTTCACTATAAACTGGGAGAACAAAAAGAAAGGCGACGATTCCTATTTCATCAGTTATCCATGCATTCAGGATTTGCATATTGAAATAATTACGATTGATTCAGATAACGTTGTCGTTTGCAATGAAAGAGAGGAGCTAAACATCTCAAGCAACCAGTTGACGCTCGCCGCTTTTTCAAATAGCGAGTTTGACATTGATTTGCCAATAAGCATTTCATATGGCAAGGATGAGACTTCGGCGCTTAGAGGAGAAGTCTTGGTTACGGTCGGAAATAAAGTTTCTTCAGTTGATGACTCGCTTTCTGAATCTACCGCTGTCACTTCAAATAATCCTATCGCTGGAGCGACCACAGTTAACAGGCAACCCGGCAAGAAGACAGAGAATTTATTTGAAATAAAGGTTGATCCCATCAAGCCGCCAAATAAAGTAGGTCCTGTTGATCTAGCTCCAAGAATCATTGCGACTGGATTTATCTCTACCACAACCAATGAATTTACTTCATCTTCCAAAGTTAATCCTAAGGAGAGAATTGCGGTAAAGTTTGAAGTGGAGAATATCGGGGACGCAGTCTCCCCAGAATGGACCTTTAACGCTGTCTTGCCGACATTCCCTTCGCACATCTATCACAGCCCAAGTCAGATTGCTCTTGCTCCGGGTGATAGGATTGAGTATGTAATCGGTTTTGACTCCGTGCTTTTGCAAAGCCAAGTTGAGGCTATAATTAACGTTGACCCGATATCAAGCGTCCGTGAGTCAAATGAAACTAATAACATCGTTAAAGCTAAAATAATTTTGGATCTTTAATCAGTCTTCTATCTCTATCTCCATTGGCAACTTGTAAAAAATATATCTAAAAAAAAATAGCTTATATATCAATAGTGGCGTCCTTGGCGTTAGACTGTATAAAAGATTTTCTGGCGGGAACATCTGTTCCCATCAGCATGTCAAATATTTTGTCAGCATCTTCCGCGTCTTCTATAGTGACCTTTTTTAGGGTTCTTTTAGACGGGTCCATCGTGGTCTCCCATAATTCGTCGGCATTCATCTCACCAAGACCTTTATATCTTTGAACTGAAATTTTGGGATTTTTCGCTTCCGATTTTAGCTCTTTGCTTTGATCGTCCTCTTCGTCCCTAGCGTTTTCGTCTTCGTTCTCATTTATTTCATCGGTATCCGCCATCACTGGCTCATTAGCCTCCTTACCAATATATTTATTTTTTTCAGCGTCTGAATAGATGTACTTTATCTCTTTACCCTTTTTAATTTTATAAAGAGGAGGTTCGGCAATATATATGTATCCGCTCTCAATTAGAGGCTTGAAATGTCTGTAAAAAAGCGTCAAAAGAAGCGTTCTTATGTGCGCTCCATCAACATCCGCGTCACTGGCGATAATGATCTTATGATATCTCAATTTCAAAATATCAAAGGTGTCGCCAATAGCTGTTCCAAGCGCCACCACAAGATTTTTTATTTGCTCCGAGGCGAGCATTTTGTCCAGTCTGGCTCTTTCAATATTTAAAATTTTCCCTCGAAGTGGCAATATGGCTTGTGTTCTTCTGTCCCTGCCAGTTTTTGCCGTTCCTCCGGCTGAATCTCCCTCAACAATAAACAGTTCTGATTCAGAGGCCTCTTTAGTCTGGCAGTCGGCCAACTTTCCGGGCAAAGTCATGCCCTCAAGAGCGCCCTTCCTTAAAACGCTATCCTTAGCGGCCCTCGCCGCCTTTCTGGCTCTAAGCGCCAGATTGACCTTATTGACAATCAGTCTCGCGTCATCGGGACTTTCCTCAAGAAAGGCCGAGAAGCTTTCCGAAAATGCGTTGGCAACCATGCTTTGGGCTTCCACAGAACCGAGCTTTGCCTTGGTCTGGCCTTCAAATTGAATCTCGCGCAATTTGATCGAAATAACCGCGGTCAATCCTTCTAAAACATCCTCACCCGTAAAGTTATCCTCATTCTCTTTCACTAAATTATTTTTTCTGGCATAACTGTTTATAGTTCTAGTGAGCGCAGTTTTAAAGCCAGTTATATGCGTGCCGCCCTCTTGGTTATAAGTATTGTTGGCAAAGGCCGTTATTTTTGATTGGATGTCATCCGTGTATTGAAGAGCAATCTCCACACCCTCTATGTCGTTCTCACTTTTTTTGCAATAAAAAATACCTTTATGAACAGGTTTGAGCAATCGGTTGTGAAATTTCACCAAGGACTTCAATCCGCCTTCAAAATAAAAAGTCTCTGAAGGCACGTCAAGCAATAAATTCTCAATGTAAAACATGTCGTCGTAATCAAGATCACCTTCGTATTTACGGGCGTCAAAAATTCTTATTTTAAGCTTTTCAACTAGATAAGCCTGTTGCCTCATATGAGAGATAATTTTATGCCAGTCGAAATTAATCTCCTTGAAGATTTCAGGATCAGGCTCAAACATTGTCACTGTGCCATGAAGCTTAGAACTTCCAACTTTTTTTACATTTGCCTTTTTTTCACCCTTCTTATACTCTTGCGCGTATTTGCCTCCGTCTCTATGAACTTCCACTCTGCAAAAAATGGAGAGCGCGTTTACAACTGACGCGCCAACCCCGTGAAGTCCGCCAGAAACTTTATAGCCCTCTCCGCCAAATTTTCCGCCAGCGTGAAGTGTGGTCATTATGGTTTCAAGCGCCGATACTTTCGTCTGCTTATGCAAATCAACGGGTATGCCTCTGCCATTATCAACCACTCTTACGGCATTGTCTGGAAGGAGGGTTATTTCAATGTGATCGGCAAATCCGCCCATTGCTTCATCTCTGCCATTATCAAAAATTTCCCAAATAAGCTGGTGAAGTCCGTCCGATCCGGTCGTGCCGATATACATGCCCGGTCTTTTCCTGACAGGTTCAAGTCCCTCCAAAACGGTAATGGACGAGGCGTCATAATGATGACTGACGACCTTCTTTTTCTCTTCTTTAGCTTTTTTGACTTTGGCCATAAAATAAAAAGCCCACGGCTTTACGTGTTAAATTATAGCAAATATATAGCTAAAAATAAAGGCCTGAAAACATTTTAGTGGATAAATATATGGCTTAAAATATAGCTAGTTTGAGATTTTCCGCTCTTAGATTTTAAGAATGACTGCTGTTTGAAAATTAAGTTTGTTAAGACAATAAATGCGCCAAATTCGAGGCTTGAGATAATACTTTTTTACCTGACTTGCCACTGCCTCTTTTTGGCCGCCTCGCTGATTTTGTCCATGACAACATTGACTTCGTCATCAGTCAGAGTTCTTTGATCCGACTGAAAAATGAGCCTATGAGCGTAAGAGGTCATTTTCGATCCATCTTTTGAATCTTTTTCAAATGTATCAAACAACGTGACCCTCCGGAGCAGTTTGCCGCCATTTCTCTCAATCAATTCAGACAATTCCGCGCTGGTAACGCCAGCAGGAACAAATATAGCTATGTCGCGGGCAATAAAGGGATAGACGGAAATTTTTTTGAATTTAACATTCTGACTATTAGGTTCTTTTATATCCCACCTCGGCGGCTCGCTGACTTTGTCAAAAATAGAATCAATTTGGACTTCCATTATCCCTTCGTTAATATTACTTTTGTCCCACTTCACTTCGCCAATGAATTTCGATAGCTCGTCCTCGATTTTACTTAACTCAATCTCGTCATGTTTAGTATTATTCAAAAGGCGGCCCCGAACGCCAACGGCCAGTGACAAGCTTTCACCGTCCTTATTAAAAATCTTTCCAATCTCAAATATTTTAATCTCTTGAAGGCCGAGTAAATCCGCGTTCAATAAATTTTTCCTTAGCGAATCTTTCATTTTTATTTTAAGCGTCGATCGAAGAAATCTTTTATCGCTAGCTAAAGGATTTTCTATCTCGCGGTAATCATCGTTTGAGAAGGACGATGTTAGAATTTCAGAAAAACCAAAGTCGTTTAATACATCCTTAATTTTCTCCACGTAATAAAATTGCTTATTTATTGAAATGCCTTGCGTCATTTCGGGAAAATTAGCTTTGATTGCTTGATACCCCATCAGTCGAGCTACTTCTTCGGCAATATCTTGATCAATTTTTAGGTCGAGTCTGAATTTTGGTATTGTCAGTCGAAAATTTTCCCCCTCAACCCTCACATCTATTTCAAGTCGCCTAAGATAGTCTTTGATGGCTTCCTTAGAAACTTCAAGCCCGAGGACGCTAGATATTTTAGAGGGATTGACCGTTATATCAACTGGCAAAAGAGGCTTTTGATATATATCAATTGTCTTTGAAATAGAGCAGCCTTTCATTGTTGATTTAAGCAAGGCGTCAAAACGCTTCAAGGCGGTGTCCGCAAACGATTGCGGTAAATTATTTTCAAACCTTTTGGAGGCTGCCGTTATTATACTTAATCTTTTTGAAGTCCCTCTTATATTTGAAGGTTCAAAATTCGCGACTTCAAGTAAAATTCGGCGGGTTTTTTCGTCAACTTCAGTTCTTTTACCGCCCTTTATTCCAGCAATGGCGATTGGCCCAGCACTATCGGCTATAACCAGCGTCTCGCTGTCTAGGGCTATTTTTTTGTCATCCAATGTAAGTATTTCTTCGCCAGATTTTGATTTACGAACTCTAATTTCTCCATTTATTTTATCAAGATCAAAGGCGTGTATGGGCTGTCCGACGTCAAACATGACATAATTTGCTAAATCAACCACATTGTTGATAGACTTCTCGCCTATTGATAAAAGGCTGTCTTTAATCAAACCGCTTGATTTCTCGACTCTAATATTTTCAACAACTTGCGCCATGTACCTCCTACAGGCTCCATCCTCAACTAGAATATTCGGCTCTCCATCATACTTAAAATCAACTTCTTCTAAGTCTGGTATTTTCTTTTTTTTCTGGATAATTGCGGCTAAGTCATACGCTATGCCTTCATGACTTAAGGCGTAGTGAGCTCGGTCCGGCAGAACTTTGATGTCATAAATAGTGTTATCGCTTTTCTTTTCAACATTTTCCACTTCATAAGCGTGAAAAGTAATGAGCCTTCTAAGTTCGTCGTCGTCCGGCAAGGCGTCGTTGAAATATCTCTGCAGCCATTTTTTGGAAATAAGCATATTAAAATTGATTAGTTAAATGAAGATCGCCCCAATAAAATTGCCGGACGTCCTCAATGCCATATTTCAGCATTATCAGCCTGTCTACTCCACCGCCAAAGGCGAAGCCCTGTGAGGTCTCGTCAACTCCGGCCGCTTTAAAAACATTCGGATGCACCATACCGGCTCCAAATACTTCAATCCAACCTGACTCTTTGCAGATATTACAGCCTTCGCCTTTGCATTTATAACAAGATATATCAACCTCGACCGATGGCTCGGTGAACGGAAAATAGCTCGGTCTGAATCTTACTTCTATGTCCTCGCCAAAAAATTCTCTAAAAAAGAAAGTCAAAGTGCCCTTTAGATCGGAAAGTGATACATTTTTTCCTACCGATAATCCTTCAACTTGGTAAAATTGCGCCTCGTGAGTGGCGTCTGTCGCTTCGTTCCTAAAGGTTTTTCCGGGCACTATGATTTTTAGAGGGGGTTTGTTCTTTTCCATATAGCGCACTTGGACAGGCGATGTGTGGGTCCTTAAAAGCGTCCTTTCGGAGCCTTGACTGTCAGATTTTAGCCAAAAAGTGTCGTGCATGTCTCTTGAAGGATGATCTTTGGGAAAATTTAATGCGTCAAAATTGTAAAACTCTGTTTCGATTTCCGGACCTAGAGCTATGCTAAAACCTATTTTAGAGAAAATGCGCCTTATGTCGCGGAGAGCCACAGTTATCGGATGAAGATGTCCTTTTGGCATATTAATCAACTACCCCGCAGCAGAGCTGCGAGGTATGCGTGGTTACTCGATACCCTGAAACAAGGACAGCGTCCCACGATGTATCTGTTGGTAACTTCGACCTTGATTTTTGACATATTCGCTGATGATTTTTTCATTGCCATAGTATCCGACCGTGTTTATATAGTACCCACTTGTCCAAAACTTTCCACCCCACAACATTCGTTTGACTTCAGGGCACTGTTTGAAGATTTCCTTTGCTACTATACTTTTCGTAATCTGGACAATGCTTGCTGGCAGTATCGAGAGCACACTTTGCGTAAGGAAATGCACATGATCTTCATCAGCACCAATCTCTATATACCCTAGTTATCGTTTCTCAATTTCTAAACAAATTCCCTTCAGCACCTTCTCCACTTCTTCGGTCAGTACCCTTCTTCTGTACTTTATTGGACAAACAATGTGGTAGAGCATCAAATTCTTATTGTGACGTTTGATAACGTGGTCTGACATGTATCAATTGTACCACCCGCGCCCCCGTAGCAGAGCTGCGAGGAAATCTTTTCTATTATATATAGAACGGGGCTTTATTTCCACTGATATAGAGACTGTCCTTTATATTTGCCTTCCAGCAAATAATTTATATGCATTGGACAGATGACAGATGAAATTTTGCCGATTGAACATCTCTTAGTAGCTTCCTGAATATTCATTAACAGCCTTGACTAATTTTTTTACATCGCTAAAGCGCTCCTCTTGTCCCGAACCAAGAATCGAAATAACCACGGGGCTGCCAAAAGCCGGATCAAAGGCAACAACAACGTTCCCACCCGCAATGTCCGTATATCCGGTTTTCGATCCTATCAAACCCGGAATATCCTCAATTATTTCATTTGTATTCTTGAATTGGTGATTGCGGTTGCTTAATGAATCAAGAGTAATACTGGCGTATCTTGTGCCTTCTATGATCGTCGAATCAGTTTTAATGATATAGGAAAAAAGGCGAGCAATATCTTCGGCAGTGCCGTAACTTCCGCTTATAAAAGCATTCCGGTCTAGCCCAGTTTCGTTCAGAAAAAAAGTCTGCTCCAAATCAAGCTCATCTGATTTTTCGTTCATGTAGATAATAAAACTGTCTCTTGGACTGACAGATTGGATGTTGGATCCTAGCAATTTTTTTCCAGCGGCGCTTGCAAGAGCGACAGCGCCGTCATTGGAGGAAGAAAGTAAAGTAAGATCAATAAGGTCGCCCAAATTCCATAATTCGCCCACGTAAAGGCCGCTGTCTCCTTCGCTTGAGATACTCTCCCTACTTATCTCTATCCGATCATCGCTGTTTAAAATTTCATTTGCCGCCGCCGCGACCATTATTTTGGCCACGGAAGCCAATGGATGCTTCTGCTTTGAATTTTTCTCGTATAAAACCCTGCCGGAATTTACTTCATAAACATATGCAGATGTTGCAACTAATTCAATGCCGTCAAAAGGGTTTTTCTCTTTGACTAAGGTGTCGGTCATTAAATCTTCAGTTTTGTTTAAAAATAAATGGCCGCCGCTAAAGAAACCAAAGGTGATAATGGCGCTAAAGAGAAGTATGGTGAGAATCTCTAATTTACTTATTTTCATTTCAAAATTTAATTCTGATTGGATGCGTCTTTGGAGTGATTAGCGTCGCCTGGGCTTTCCTCACTGGCGTTTTGTCTGCCGCTAAAATCGGCCAGCTCATTTTTTACTTTATGGAATTCAGGCAATTGATCCACTTTTGATAGACCGAGATGGCTCAATAAATCAATGCTTGAGCTGTAAAGAAAAGTCCGACTGTCTTCGCTGCTTTGAGACCTTTCCACAAGACCTCTAATCATAAGATTCCTGATTATAAAAGTTGAATTTACTCCTCGAATATAATCAATATCTCTTCTTGAAACCGGGCCTTTATATAAAATTATAGAAAGTGTTTCAGTGGCTGCTTTTCCAAGATCGCGGCTTAATTCCTCTTTTTTAATCTTGGCAATTAACTGGGAATTTTCTGGGGCAGTGCCCAAAGCCACTTTATCTCCCGCTCTTTGAAGGGTTATACCCCTCGTTACGAGACTCGTCTCAAGTAAATCTAGAGCTTTTATTATATTTTCTTGATTCTCGCCAATCGCATTTGAGAGAAAATCTATCGTCACTGGCTCCCCTTTCCAAAAAAGTATTGATTCAATTTTACTTTCTAAAGTCATGTTTAATATGTTTAATAATTGGGCACGTTAATCTCGTCAGTCTCCATCACTATGTCATGCGATATATGCTCTTGTTTAACTCTTATCACTCCTTGCTTTACAAGCTCAAGCATAGCAAGAAAACTCACAATTATTTCAATCCTTTCGCCCTTTGCCACTTTTGCAAAATCTCTAAATGACAATTTCATGTGAGTTTTAATCCTTTTCGTCAAATTTGATATTACTTCTTCAAGACTTATGACTTTCCTCACAATGGCTTTAGGCAATTCAACAACCTTAGGCAAGCTTTGCAAAAGATCTCTCACGCTTTTTTCAATACTAAATAGAGAAAGCGATTTATATGGCGCGAAAACCACTTCTTCGTCATTATTTTCGCCTCTTAGATAAATCGGATTGAGATTGAATAAATTCTTAACGTGCCTTGATAAATCCCTAAATTTCTTATATATGGAAAGCCTCAATTCTAAATCGTGGATGCTTGACTGTTCATCTTCGGAAAGATCAAGCGTCGGCAGAAGCGACTTAGATTTTATAAGTAAAAGTATGGAAGAAATCAGAATAAAATTAGAGGCTTCGGCCAGCGGATACTTTTCAAAAGAGCGAATGTGGCTTATAAAATCGTCAGTGATTTTAGCCAAAGAAATATCGTTTATCAAAAGCTTCCTGCTTTCCACCAGATCCAGCAAAACTTCAAGAGGCCCCTTGAAGACTTCGGTTTTAACTTCAAATGTCATAGCCATGGGTTGTGTCTTTTTTTTGCCTCCACAAGATATTTATCTAGCCTTTGTTAATTTTTATTCCAAGCTCTTTTAGCTGGTCATCGTCTATTTTGGCCGGTGATTTCATCATCGGGTCTCTTCCCTCTCCCGTTTTCGGAAAAGCAATGACTTCCCTTATGTTCGGCTCGTCAAGCAAAATGGAAATCAGCCGGTCAAGCCCCCAAGCAATTCCGCCATGAGGAGGAGTGCCAGAATTGAGAGCATCAATCATATGCTGAAAATTATCAACAACGGCTTGTTTGTCATATCCTATGATATCCATCACTTTTTCAAAAACACTTGCTTGGTGAGCGCGAATACTGCCACCGCCGATTTCTAGGCCGTTTAGAACAATGTCATACTGGGCCGCTATAATATTTTGAATATCATCGCCGGCCAAAAGCAAATCCTTATGCTCATCTTTTGGCGCCGAAAAAGGGTTGTGAGTGAAAGTCCATTTGCCATCGGCCGTTTTTTCAAAAAATGGAAAATCAACAATCCAGACAAAAGCCAGCTCATTTTTATCATTCTTATCAAGCCGTAAATCAGGGCGATCAGTTTTGTATTTTTCCTGCGCTTCTTTGTAAGCCATTATGGGAAAAGGTTTTTTCTGGATCTTTTTTTCCGGCAATATTTTTTCAACTAAAGTTATCAACAATTCTTCATTCAATGCCATGACCGCCTCTTTTGAAGTAAAGCTCATTTCCATATCAAGTTGTGTGAATTCCGGCTGCCTGTCGCCGCGGGTATCCTCATCTCTCATACACCTTGCAATTTGGAAATATTTCTCCAGTCCGGATGTCATCAGAAGCTGTTTATATTGTTGGGGAGATTGGGGCAGAGCGTAAAATTTGCCCTTATCTACCCTCGAAGGAACAACGTAGTCCCTCGCTCCCTCTGGAGTTGATTTCGTCAAAATGGGCGTTTCTACTTCAATAAAATTCCTTTGGCTAAGAAAATCTCTGATAAATTTGATAATTAGGTGGCGAGACTTGATATTTTTTTTAAGCCTATCTCTTTTCAAATCCGCATATCGGTATTTCAGTCTTACTTCCTCGTCAATTTCCTTGCCGTCCGAAGATATGTTAAACGGCATAGTCACTGACTGATTGAGAATAATTATTTGAGTAAGCTCAAGCTCAACACCTCCGTTTGGGACAGCGGTTTTCATTTTTTCCGGTCTTTCATTTACTTTGCCCGAAGCCTCAATCACCCATTCTGGCCTTAATCTATTGGCTTTTTCGTGAGCCTCCTTGTGATTCGGCAATGCTACCGCCTGAACTTTTCCGCTCTCGTCTCTAATGTCTAAAAAAATAAGCTTGCCGTGACCTCGTCTGACATCTACCCAACCTGATATGGAAACTCCTTTTCCAACTAGATTCTTAAGCTCGCATATATGGGTTCTTTTCATGTCGCAATTCTAGCAAATATATTTAATATAAAAAAGCCCTTTTACGGACTTTGGGAAATGAAAGGCTTATAGGGTTATTAGCGCAATTTGTACGCGGGGTTAGCCAATCAACAAGTTATATTTACGCAATCTTCTTCTGATAAGCGCCCAGATCATTAAATCCATTTATTCAAGTATTCAATTGAATACTTGAATAGATATTTGAATTTACATTTGCATTTTCATTTGCGTTTGGGTTTGTGATTGAAGTTGTGTTTATGCTTATATTTGTGATTATTTGAGTTTGTTCTACTATTTACATTTGTATATATATTTGCACTTGTATTTGTATTTGTGAAATGATAATGACGTCCTCCCCACACTTTCGTCTGAAGTTCCCTAGGACAACAAAGGCTCTGCTGAAACATGGTGTCCTATGTTTAGTTTAATCATGAAGACCGATCTGAAGATCGTAAAGTCTCTTATATTCTCCAGATTTCGAGATCAGTTCTTGATGATTGCCGAATTCAATTATTCTTCCGTCTTTGAAAACAAATATCTTATCGGCTTTTCTCACGGTAGAAAACCGATGAGCAATGATAAATGTCGTCTTTCCCTTCATCAGCTTTTCTAATGATCTGGATATTTCAGCTTCGGTTGAGGCGTCAAGCGCGGACGTCGGCTCGTCTAGAATCAAAATCCTCGGTTTCCTCAAAAGAGCCCGCGCTATTGCCACTCTCTGTTTTTGACCGACAGAAAGTTTGACGCCTCTTTCCCCAACTCGTTGGTCCCATTTGTCTGGAAATGAATTGATAAATTTGTCCGCGTGAGCTTCCGTGGCTGCTTGCCGCACCTCTTTGTCGCTGGCCTCGAAGGAGCCATACTTAATGTTGTAAAAAATGGTGTCGTTGAAGAGAGCCACTTCCTGCGGGACAGTTCCTATATTTTTTCGAAGCAGGTTAAGATTGATTCTCTCTATTGGAATATCGTCAATCAAAATCCTCCCTTTTTTTGCAAACTGAAAGCCCGATACAAGTTGGATTAGAGTTGATTTTCCCACTCCAGATTCGCCGACAAGAGCGACGACTTCGCCTGATTTAATCTCAAATGAAATATCGCGCAATATGGGCCTCTTTTGATCGTAATAGAAATCGACGTTTTCAAATGTTACGTCTCCTTTTATTTTTTTTATTGGAGCTTCATTTTCCGGCCGATATTTTTCTATCGGCGTAGCCAATATCTTTTCGGCCTCTTCAAGTTGGATTATGCCATTTTGGATGACTTGCCAATTCCTTCCTACTATCACAAATGGCCCGAAAACCATCGTGGCATACGCGTTGAAAGCCAGAAGTTCGCCCAATGTCATTTCGCCTTGATTAATGAATACTATAGATGACGTGAAGATAATTATTTGAGTGGTCAAAATTATAATTCTTTGGGAGAGAGTCAAGTTGCTCCAAACTCTATTTAGCTTATTCCACAGATTTATAACGGGGCCAAACAGCACTCCAGACATTCTTTGTTTCTCAAAAATTTCCGCATTGGCCTGCTTGACCGTGTCAATGTTGCCGATCAATTCATAGCTGTCTCCGAAAACAGCAAAAAGATGCTTGTGGTATTCTCTTTGAATGCCGGCTAGCGGAGCAACCGAGCGCATCATGATGATAGAATAAAGGCAAACGCCGACAATAAGCATTGTCGCTAAAAAAGGCTTAATGAAAAAGCCAATGGAAATTGCAATGATGATCGAAAGAAATTGGGGCGTCAAATCAATTATGATTCGGCCGACAATAGTCTCAAGCGATGAAGCGGCTCTGCTGATTTTTTCTCCGACTTCGCCGATTTTTCTCTCCTTATGAAAACTAACCGGTAACAAAAGAAGATGTCCTACGCCTTCGGCCCAGTAGTCTATCCATACTCTGTTTGAGAAATTTTCGCTTTTTATATTAATCTGCCAGTCAACCAAATAGATTATAACTTGCAAGATTGACCAGGCTATTAAAAGCCAAGCGTATAACGGGAGCGTTTGTGAGAGAAATTCATATTGCGTGGGTGTGATGATTGAGTCAAAAAATCGGCCGGCTATGTATGGAATGAAGCCGTTGCCGATGGCCGAGACGATTCCGAGGCCCGAAAGAGCCATAGTTTCGGGGCTATATTTTCTGAGATAACGCCAAAGCACAAAGAGGCCTCTTTTTAAATTGGCCAAATTTACTTTGTCCGCTTTTCCATCTTTACTTGCGGCGAGGTGTCGCATGAATTAACGTATCGTAACTCCGATTTTTTTTCTGACTTCTTTCATTTTGGCCTCGGCAATTTCTTTGGCCACTTCTCCACCTTCTTTTAGGATTTTAAATATTTTTTCTTTGTCGCGGGCGATATTCACCCTTTTTTCTCTTAGCGGAGTTATGAATCGATCGATATTGTTGATTAGCATTTCCTTTGATTCTTTGTAGCCTATTTTTCCTTTTTCGTATCTTTCTTTCAATCCATTAAGATCTTCGGGTAAAGCGAATAATTTGTGCAAAGCAAAAACATTGCACTTGCGAGCGTCTTTCGGCTCATCCACGCCTTTAGAATCAGTCGGTATACTCATTACCTTTTTTTCAATCTCTAGCCTTTCAGCGAATAATCCTATTGTGTTGCCGTAGCTTTTGCTCATTTTTCGCCGATCAATGCCGGGCACAACTGCCACATCTTCTAGAATTAGCGGCTTTGGCAATTTAAATGTCTCTCCAAACAATCGGTTAAATTTTTCGGCCGTGTCTCTTGTGATTTCTAAATGCTGTTTTTGATCTTGTCCGATAGGAACCGCGTCCGCGTCATAAAGAAGAATATCCGCGGCCATGAGCATTGGATAATTAAAAGTGCCGACGCTGATTTCTTTATTTTTGGCCTCGGCGTCCTTAAAGACGTGCGAGCGCATCAAGTAAGGCATAGTGGTAATGCTTTCAAATATAAACGCAAGCTCGGTGTGAACGCTTATATCTGACTGTTTGAATAGAACGATTTTCTTTGGATCAAGCCCGATTGCCAAATAATCTGTGGCGACATCTAGAATATTCTGACTAAGTTCCTCCGGATTATGCAATGTAGTCAAAGCGTGCATGTCAGCAATAAATATAAAAGCCTCGTACTTATCCTGTAAATCAACAAACTGACGCATAGCGCCAAAATAGTTGCCAATATGTGGCCGTCCCGTGGGCTTAACGCCAGAAACCAATATTTGCCTGTCTTCTTGCATAGATGAAATAATATCAGATAATTAGATTTATTTAAACTTATTATGAAAAATCAAGAATTTATTGCACACGTCATAATAAATCAAGCAAATCTGCCCATATAAAATGACTTAATGAGTACAGTGGTTAAAGTCAGCACTCTCTGGGTTAATAAATTTAAATATGATGCAATTTGAGCAATTTATTCACTTATTCGCTTATTCGTACGAATGGTACAATACAAGTGCAATAGTGATACAATAGTAGCGCGATAGTATGAGAGAATTCGAAATAATTTTAAAGGCTTTGGCTAACAGTCGCAGACTGGCGATTCTAAAAAAACTGAAGTCAAAAAAAGAACTGACTGTGGGTGATATATTTTTCATGTCTATATCTGCAGTTTTCTTGACCCACAATTGATATTTTTCTGAACTTATCTATTTTATCTATATGAAATTACCTTAATAGGCGGAGAACAGTAAATAAAATTGATGTGTCAATTGCCTTAAAGACTTCGTATTTGCCTTTACCTTCTTTTATTTTATCAATAAATTTATTTACTTCTTTTGTGACTTTATCAGCCTTAGACTTATTTATATGCTTAATCAATTCATTAAGTTTTTTTATGAAGTGGCTGGCGAGTTTATCATCAAAGCCAAATGATATGATTTCACTCTTTGCTCTCTCCAGCAATCTTAGAGAATCGATCTCTCCATCCGGAAACATGATCGTATCAATAATTCCATCGCCCTCATCATCAAGTTCAATGATAGGAATATCATTTGTGCTCCCAAGAATGACTCTGGCGGTTGTGGAAGCGTTCACTGGCAGATTGCTAAATATATAAGAATTGTCAATTTCATCTCCGGATGTATGGGCCACTTCAAGAGTAAACAGTCCCTCATCTTCGCCCTGAAGCACGATTTGATACGATCCATTGCTGTCAATATTCACGTATTTGCTTTCGCCAATAAGCAAAAATGAACTGTTTGGTATGTCCTCGTCAATTATCGGAAAATCAACATCAAAATCAGTGGTAGTGGAAATTCCGACATGATTGCCAAATTCGTCGTAGACATCAATTGATACTGGCGAGTGAACGGATAGTTCTGTCCACTTTAACTGCTTTTCGTCTCGAATGCTCGGCACAGAATCAAATATGTGTTCAGGCAGAATATCAACGCCTGTTAGAATATTTTCTAATAGAGACTGCACTGATTTAATCTCCAGTATTGAGCTGTGTTTTCTGTTCTCGTCGCGCTTAACGTTACTAGAATTAATATCAATGTAATAAGTTTTATCAGCTATATGATTAGCACTCGGTGAGACTACCTTCTCGTCTCCGCCAACTCTAAACACTGGTTGATGATCTAATTCTGCTCCCTCTCTAAGATATTTTATCTGGCTGACTGTTTTCAAACCCCATCCAACAATTTGAATAGTGTAAGTTGTGCTTGCCTCTGACCAGTTTTCATGAACGGCATGCGAAGATGTGGCCATGTCAATAAAATTTCTGCCAAGAACATTTGGCGTTGTGACATCTCTTTCCTCTGGCTCAAGCCTGCTTCCAAATTCTCCCGTTAGAAAACTAAATAGGCTTGTGGACGAGGTGATGGCGGGCTCATAGTTTGCAGCCGCTGGAAAAATACTTTTAGCGCTTGGCTCAAATGAGATTACTGGGGTGGCAACTTTATCGAAATATCCTTTAAGAGGAATAAGCTCATAGGCGCTAGGCATGTTTTCGGCAAGTCCGCGAATAATATTTCTTTTGTCTAATGAATCGTTACGTAAAAGATCTCCGTGAAGCAAAGCTAAAAGAGAATCAGGTGTGCCCAATTGCGGCACGGCTACTAAAATCACTCTGTCAATAAGGCTTGCTCTGCCTGTTTCCTCCAGATATCGCATTAATTCCTTCGCTACTAGTCCGCCGTAACTGTGGGCGAATATCGTCACTTTTCCCGTATTAGATGTCGTCGCTAATCTTTCCACTTCTTCATCCAAGTAAACAGTCCTATCTCTAAGTCTAGCTCCAGCAAAATCTTCTGATGGCGGCTCTTCAAACACGTTGTTGTAATATAATTGAAACCTTGCTCCGATCTCAATATCTACAATGTCTCCTAGCACGCGGATTCTAAAACTATCGCTCGCTGTTCCGCCGGGGCCAGAACAGGTCAAGGTGTAGGTTTGGCTTGAAGAAAGAGGTCCGATTCGCAGAAATCCAGATGTTGGTTTATCTCCGCTCCATCCCCCGCTCGCCACGCAGGAATCCGCGTTCGTTGATGACCAAAAAAGATTATTGAAGCCTCCTCTAAAAACAGTGTGACGGCTTGCAATGATATCAACTGTCGGCGCCGGCGCTTCTCTTTGACGCACAATATCCTCGATGCCATATCGCCAGTCATAAGGAAAAGCTGACCATTCGTTAATTATTCCATCGCTTACAATCCTTTTCATAAAAGTGGAAAATCCTTTGTAAATTTCAAAACTTGAAGTTTCATCTATGATATCTCTAGTGTAAATATTCTGCTCAATACTGTTTCCATCGTTATCTAGAAATAACTGTCTTACATCATTTCTTCTATTAGGAACCCATAATTCATTCTCTGACAATAAACCTTCTTTATAGAGTCTGCTTCCCATAAGTCCGGGGATAAATAGCACATTAGAAGCAAGAGTTTGAGCTTCGGCTGTCTCCAAAATGCCAGATGGCCCTATAAATATAGAGAGCGTAATGCTAGCTATTAGAAACAAACTAATGGTTTTGTTTTTCATCTTTCAATACTACACAGATTTACAAATGAGACAACTTTATTATAAATAAATCTTTTTCTTCTTGTCTCTGATGTATTTCCACATAATGATCGCAGATTTAACTAAAATGATAATTGTGAAGATTATTCCATACAGACTAGTGAGTAGCCTAAGTATAGCTATTCTGCCTTCATCAAAAATTGTTGCTAGTCCAAATCCAAAAATCCCCCCACCCCAACCATAAGGATCAGTCATAGCGATCCAAATTGCCGCAATGGGTATGTACCAAATGGCAAAATCCTTCCAAGCCTTATAGAAACTATTTGGTAAAAACACCAAAATTAAAAAAGTGATGAGTAGCGCGCTTCCCCCAAAAAATAGCGGGCCACCTATGCCGCCATGATAAACATCCGTTATTTCCGAATATATATAACCAAAGACCGCAATAAGCAGGGCAATTCCAGCGATGATCAACATTTTCTTCCTATGATTCATATATATATTATCTCGCGATATTTATAGTCCTGTAAACACCTCTGTTACTATTAACTCCCGCCATGTGATTTTCGCCAGCGAGGCCAAATGGACTTAAAAATAATCAGGAGTGCCGTTATAATACTGTAAAGAATCGCCGAACCAAATGCTATATCTTCTCGAGTATCAAAGACGCCAAGTTCAAAACCGCCTCGACCATACGGATCTGCCGCGATTGTCAGAATTATTATAAGAGGTATAAACCAGAGGGTAAATTTCTTCCATGATTTATAGAAGTGATCCGGCAAAAAATAAAAGACCATAAATATTATCGGCAATGGCAGGCTTAAGAGAAATAGCGGAATCCATATAATAGAGTCATAATATTGACTATAAGAGGGTCTCATATAAATCCCGAATACTACGACGGTGATGGCAAGCGATACTTGGGCAAGTCTGGCCATCTTTTTTTTATGCGTCATGGTTATATTATCTCGCAGTAAGATTGGTATTGCAATGATTTATTTGAGGAGCAGTGCTTAACCAATTGCAAGAAATAGCCCTAATTTACAAAGCCTATTCGAGATTTCTCGCAGAATGCTGGCTGACCACATTTCCATACATGATCTCATTTCCACGATTCTATTTTCCATTTCTCCATTTTTTTTTGAATAAGCCGATAAAGTGCCTTAACTTGCACAGCTCTTCAAAATAGAATATGCCATTGGACTGGCGCCGTAAATCAAACAGGAATCTCATGCGTGACGCCCATCTTCCTCAAACTTACAGCACTATTGGTGCCAAAACTGCATTTGTTTCTGTTTACACGCCTGATAATCCAGCTACGCCAGCCATAGATCCGGTTTTAGCCGGCGTTGCTAGTCAACAGCCCCAGACTTACAAATAGAAGCCTTACGCTTACAAATAAACCCCCGCCCGCCTACCTTCCCTCTTTATTCGCTTATTCGTACGAATGGTACAATATAAGTGCAATAGTGATACAATAGTAGCGCGATAGTATGAGAGAATTCGAAATAATT
>CAYJVZ010000003.1:0-35583 GCA_964373765.1 uncultured Candidatus Saccharibacteria bacterium
CCTCCCAGACTCGAACTGGGGACCTTCGCTTTACAAAAGCGTTGCTCTACCAACTGAGCTAAGGTGGCTTATAATCTCGTGCTTAATATAACATAAAGTCTTAAATCAAAAAGCTCACTTGATTCGCTGGCTTTAACCTATTTGCCGACATTGGTAATGTCAGCTGAAAAAATTTTGAAATTAAAACAAATGAAAACCGCCATTTCGGACATTATAAGTTTTCTTCTTCCTTCATCTCCCCCGCTGATAGTCCTCTTTTGTATTGGCCTACATTTCTTAAATGCAAAGAAACAAAACCTTTATTTTTTTTAGAGGTTTTGCCCCGAATGAGAGCAAGAAACTTGCTTGATTGCTTGTGAACAAAATGAGCCACAATAAGCAAAATATATCTGGCGCTATGAAAAATTATGTTAAAAATTGATCTGAAAAATCCAGATACATAGAAGCTGGTTTTCTTTATTGCCAGTTTCAGACGATGGGTTATTAGATGATCATTTTTAGCGATATGCTCTCGCTTCCAGAGAGCCTTGCCATGATTTAATTCCACATGTCTGTGAAAAACAATAGACATTAATACAACAAATGAGCCGCTAAGGATATAAAAATCAAAAGACATGTTATTTATCCACAATATTAAACCTGACAAATTTTGAAATCTCAATTTTTTCCCCGAATTTCTGTATAGCGGAATCAATTTCAGATTTAATGGTAACTTCTTGGTTTTTGACAAATGGCTGTTCCAAAAGAACTCTCTCGCCAAAATATGAGTCCAGCTTGGCCTGTAGGATTTTATCTTGCATCTCTTTGGGTTTTTTTAAAACTCCAGGCAGAAAAACTTCAGAGGCTTTTTTTCTATCTGCCGTGTCAACTTCTTCCATTCTCAAATATTCTGGATTAGTGGCCGCCACATGCATAGCTATATTGTATGCTAATTTCTTAAAATCCTCATTTCTAGCCACAAAGTCCGTCTCACAAGACAATGTCACCATTGCGGCGATCGCGCCATTAGAATGAACATAAGCTCCAATAACGCCTGACTTTAAGTTTCGGTCGGATTTTTTGGCCGCCAAGGCGCCGCTTTTTTTCCTTAAGATTACAAGAGCCTTATCTTTGTCCCCGCCCGCTTCCTCAAGCGCTTTTTTGCATTGCATAATGGAAACATTACTTTCATCTCGCAACTCTTTTATTTGTTCAGTAGTAATATTGACCATTATAAATATAAAATACCCTAAAATCTTGGCGGGGCCTTATTCTTTTACTTCCTTTTTTTCAGTTTTAACCAAAGCCGCTTTGTAAGCAGTGACAATTTCATCAACAAAAAAATTGATGCTTGAAATTGAAGAGTCGTTGGCTGGAATAGGATATTCTACTAGAGACATATCGCTGTCTGAACCCGCCAAGCTAATTATTGGTATTTTCATTTGGTTCGCTTCATTGCGAGCCGTGTGATCTTCTCGATGATCCACGATAAAGAGGGCCTTTGGCAATTCTTTCATAGTTCTAATGCCCCCAAAGAGGTTCTCCAATTTTTTTATATCTTTATCAATAAGCAGTCTTTCCATCTTTGTGTACTTTGACAACTCTCCCTTCTCCCTCTTGTCTATCAAATCCTCCATTTTTTGGACTCTCTTTTTAATTTCAGAAAAATTTGTAAGGGTGCCGCCAATCCATCTGCCCGCCACAAAAGGAATATCCGTTCCCGAAAGCGCCCGAGTGATGATTTCAGCCGCTTCCTTTTTGCTGCTTAAAAAGAGCATTTGGCCGCCCGTTTTTGCCACGCTTTCAGCAAAAACTTTCGCCCTCTCCAAGCTCTCTGAAGTCTTTTCCAAATCGAATATCTCTACTCGGTTTTTGACGCCATAAATATAAGGCTTGGAAGAAGGGTGCCTTCTTGATTTTGAGAAAGCGAAATGAGCCCCAGCTTTGAACATCTTTTCGATCAAATCTTTGTTTTTTCTTTGTGTAGTTAATTCCATATCCATATAAATTTATTGCGCCAGTCTAGCAAATAACGACTCCAAAATCAAATGAATCAGCCGTTCTTTTGAAATTCCTCTCGAAGGGCAAGAATAATAGGTGAAATATTGCCCAGCATTATTTGGCTAATATTATGCCACGATTTTTTGATCCTGTGATCAGTTAGCCTATCTTGCAGAATGTTGTAAGTCCTGATTTTTTCTGATCTGTCCGCTGAACCGATTTGACTTTTCCTCTCACTAGCATATTTTTTATGTTCCTCCTCTTCTTTTAAGGCTTGAAGTTTGGCTTCAAGAATACTCATGGCTTTTTCTCTATTTTTTTGCTGACTTCTTTCGGAAGTGCAGCGAACATCAATGCCTGAAGGCTTATGCAATATTCTGACGGCGGTTTCAACTTTATTTACATTTTGACCGCCGGCCCCACCTGATCTGGAAAATTCGATTTGTATATCCGCGGGATTTATTTCAACTGTTATTTCTTTTTTGAGAGGCAGTATTGCCACTGAAGCGGTTGATGTGTGGATGCGGCCTGATTTTTCGGTAGCCGGAACGCGCTGAATCCTGTGAACGCCAGTTTCAAATCTTAGATCTTCATACGACCCTAGACCGTGGAATTCAAACACGGCCTCCTTGAAACCTTTTAGAGAACTTTGGGAGATGTGCAATTTTTTTACCTGCCATCCTTTTTGCTCGGCGTATTTTTTATACATTTCCGCCAACTGGGCGGCAAAAATGGCCGCCTCTTCACCGCCAGCTCCCGCCCGCACTTCCATTACAATATCGTTCGTAAGGACGCCTTCTTTCTCCTCTTTAATAATATTTTCCAATTGCTTTTCCAGATTAGCTTTCTGCTCTTTTATCTCGCTTATTTCGCTTTCGGCAAGATCTTTAATAGCTTCATCTTTGGCGATCATAGAAAGGATATCGGCCTCTTTTTTTTCCAATTCTTCATAGCTTTTGGCTAGATAGCTCGTCTTCTGATTCTCTTTTAGTTTGGAAATTTCAAATCGCATAAAAAGTAAAATACTTTATAATTGAAAGCTGGGATTATTATTTACTTGTTTTAAGCTTACTCTTTTCCGCCTTAATTTTTCTTGGAGTTTTTTTGACTTCAGGTTTTTTTTGAGCTCTTCTTAATTTGAACTTTTCCACTCTGCCGGCAGAGTCAATGATCTTGCTTTTGCCAGTGTAGAACGGATGACAAGCGCTGCATATTTCAACTTCTATTTTATTTTGTGTTGACCCAAAGACGTATTTGTGGCCACAGGCGCATATTGCTGTTGCCTCTTTAAAATAAGCCGGATGTATGTCCTTTTTCATTCTTGGTATTCTAGCAGATTTCTCCATTTGGGCAAGCAGGCAGCAGCAATTTGATTTGATGAGATTAGTCCTAGTTTCAACGACAAATTCAATGATTAATTGGCGCCTAAAATGTCAATTAGTTTTTGGTATTTTTCCGCGAGAGCCATGACATCATCTCCGTAAAACGCGTAGGCGCTCTTGGTGGCGTTTTTCCAGCCAGCGAAGTATCTTAAGGCGGCAAGCCTTTCGGCGGCGTATCCTCCCTTGTCGGCGCCGTTATCCATAAGAAGTATGCTCGCAGCCATAAAGGCGTCTCCTGGATCCCACGGATTTGGCGGATTGTGTCCGGTGGCTTTGGCTATCCTATCCTCATACAATATCCATGTAGAAGGAATAAATTGCGCCGGTCCCATTGCTCCGCCCCAGCCATACCAAGGTTTTTTCGAAACAGGCATTTTATCGGGATCAAGGCCCAGCCTTGAAGTAATTTCCCGAAATGGAACGGTATCGCGCGGTTCTTTCATATCTGTTCTCCAATTGCCCGTTCCGACATTTTCACCTAGGTTTGATTCCTCGGCGATTATAGCCAAAATCAAAGCTGGCCTTATGTCCGTCTTCTTGCCGGCGAGATTAGCCAGAGCTAAAGCCTGCTCAAAAGGAATAGCAGCTGTGCCGCGAAGAACGAAAAGTTCAGCCCTGATGCTGGCGGCGCTTCTTTCCTGACTAAGCAGAACCTGCTGATATACTCTTTCCACGCCTTTAGAGACTTCTAAAATATCCTTCTTTTTCTTCTCTTGTTCTTCGGTCTTTTTTCTCTCCAGATCCTGAATAGCTCTTAATTCCACTTCTTCGGTCTTTTTATCTTCCAGAAAAGCCCTTTGATCTTCAGTTCTCTTTTTGTCAATGGAAATCTCCTGAAATGAATCTCTTAGGGCGTTTTTAATGGCTCGAAACGAATCTAGATCTGAAAAAAAATCTGATATATCGGAGTTTGTTAGAACTACCTCAACAAGAGAATAAGAATCTAAAGCGTTAGTTTTTCTAATCAGTTCCGCCAGAGATTCCTTTTCACGGTCAATCTTATCTGAAAGCTCGCCAATAACGCCGGTTTTTGCTTTAATATCTTGGTTAATTTTTTCTATGGTTAAATCTCTCGCTCTGATGCTTAGTTTGGCTTTTTTAATTTCCGCAGTTAAAATAGCCACGTCCCTTTCAAGACTGACTCTTTCATTTTTTCTATTCTCCAATTCAACTCTTTGTTTTTGGATTTCAGCCTCCAAGTCCGACAGTTCCTGCTCTAGTTGAGAGCGTCTTTCAACAACTTCCAACTGGGCGAAAATTTCTTGACCTCCTCCATAGAAAACAAAAAAAACTAAAAAGAGCAATAAAAAGCTTTTGGCTGCCAAGCCTTTTTTTGACATGGAAAATATTATATAGGAGAAATCGATAAAGAGGAATGCACGTCTTAGGCCATTGAAACTGTTACCCGCCCCATCACCTATAGGTCACAAATGGGTTACCGTAGTCGAGTATGACTACAATGACAAAAAACGAAATATTTGAGGAGTATAAAGAGGAATATTGGAAGGCCATCATTGGGAGAAAAAGTGAGATTCTTGCACTTGTATGCTTGGTAACAAAGATGCATCGCAAAGCAGCTATACGTAAGTTTGGAAATCTCCAAAAGAAAGACCCGTTTAAGGGTGATCGCCGAGGACGCAAGACCTATTACACTGCCGACGTAACCGTAGCCTTGAAAGATGTCTGGGAATGGGCAAGTGAGATTTGTGGTGAACTGCTCCATTCTTGCATTGCCGAGCATATTGATATCCTAAGACGAGACAGAAAATGGACGCATGGGGATGAGGCTACAGCTAAGCTCCACGCCATGAGTGAGAGAACAATGAAGCCTAGGGTAGCACGCTTTATGAAGGCTAGGTGTGGCAGAGGCGTATCCTCGACTTCACCGTCGCTGTTGAAAGAAATCATCCCCATCGTAGTGGAAGGTGGAACGATGTTGACCCTGGACATGGACAAGTCGATACTGTTGTCCATTGTGGAGCATCGCTCTTGGGAGATATGCTGTACAGTCTCAATTACACGGACGTAAAGACCTTTTGGATCGTGCCTCGCGCCCAATGGAACAAAGGACAGGAAGAGACAAGGGCAAATGTCGAGGTGGTGAAAGAGTTGCTCCCGTTTCTCTTGCAAAGTATTCATCCGGATTCAGGAAGTGAATTTATCAATTGGCATTTAAAAGACTGGTGTGATACAAACGATATCAAGATGGCTCGCTCACGACCTAACCACAAAAACGACAACGCTTATGTTGAGCAAAAAAACGGTCATGTTATCAGAAGATTTTTAGGCTATACACGCATTGACTGCAAGGAAGCTGTCCCTGTGATGAATGAATTCTATCGAGTGCTAGGACTTTACCTCAACCATTTCATACCAGGAAGAAAGTGTGTGGAGAAAGTGAGAGTTGGATCGGGGTATCAGAGAAAGTACGATAAAGCTCAAACTCCATATCAAAGAGTTCTTGCATGTCCTGATATATCGAAAGAAGTCAAAAAGAAACTGCGGAAAGAACACGAGACTCTTAATCCTCTGGTCTTGAAGCAGGAATGGGAGAAACTTCGTGCTAAGATATTTGATATACAAAAACGCTACGGTTCCCGCGGTCAGGAAAAGAAGAACGGGTAACAGTTATTTATGGCCTATAGCGTACATTGCATCAGTTACCTTGGCCCTTCAGAACCTTTATTTTTAGGTCCCTCTTTAGTTTTAGCTCCGTCTTTGGTTTCTTTAGTTTCAGCCTCCAGCGCCACTTCTTCCGCGTCCTCGGTCTTGCCTTTCTTTTCAACTTCAATCTGGCTTAGATCAACTACCACTTCCTCTTCTTTTTCTTCAACAGGTTTTGCCACCGAAGCCACCACTTCATTTAAAGCGTTAATTAACGTAACTCCGCTTGGCACTTTTATTTCTTTGGCTAAAATCTGGCTGTCAAAATCAACAAGAGAATTGAGATTAATTTCAATTGAATGCGGAAAATCTTTTGGCGCCGCTTCAATTTCAACTTCATGGAGAACTTTAATGACGATGCCGCCTAATTCTTTTGTAGCCGGAGCGACACCAGAAAAAATAAGAGGCACTTTGATTCTAAGTTTCCTGCCTTTTTCAATAGCGTAAAAATCAGCATGCCGAAAAACGCCGCTGATCGGATCTCTATTAGTGGCGTAAATAAGAGCTTCAGAGCTAAGTCCGTCTCCTTGAAGATTAATAACGCTGGTTTCGCCTGCTTGCTTCCAGATTTTCATAAAATCTTTCTCTGAAACTGAAATAGAAGTGCTTTTTTGGACTCTGCCATACAAAACAGCCGGTATCTTGCCTGATTTTCTTAATTTATGCAAATTGGACTTTACATCCCTTTTTTCAAAAGAAAGCGTAATCATAAGTCCAAATTATACATATCCAAGGCTAAAAATCAAATATAGCTATTCATAGCCTCCCGTAACCCAATCAAGCTGCGAGTTCCAGTTTCTGCAATTAGCGCCTCCACCAATACAGACTGCGCAAGTTTTAGGGTTTGCGGCGCAGCTTGGGTCGCTAAAATTGATATTGCATGAAAATCCCGGGCTTGTTGGATCAGGCCGGGACGTTGACTCCATAAAGGCAATGCCTAAAACATAAAAAGCTTTACCTGCGTCACAACCAAATTGCCCAGCGTCATATTTATAATAAACATAGCCATCGCATTGTCCCTTATTATTCGGGTCACCGGGAGTTTTTGAAAAAAAATTTTCGTCAATAAGCGGTTGGATAAACTGGTCGGCAGGTTCAGTTCTATTGTAGCCTACATCCCAGCCTCCGCAAACTGGCGGATTATCAGTGAAGTCAGTGATACGAGGATATTTAGAGTGCTGGTTATAATACAAAGCGAGAGCATTTTTAATTTGGGCCATATCTGATATTCTAACTGCGTCGCGCGCCCTTGCCCTAGCTCTATTTAAACTTGATATGATGATACTGCCTAGAAGAGCGATAATGGCAATTACCACTAGAAGTTCTATCAATGTAAATCCGCCATTTGGTCGGCTTTTTTTAAAATATTGCCAATGCATACAAAGTTATTTTACTCCTGTTATCATTCTGCGCAAAGTCAATTTCAAATTTAAACTCAAATGACGGGATTTAATGGCGACCTTCCTTCAAGAACTTCAATAATATTTTTAGCGGCAATCTCGCTCATGGCGCTTCTTGTTTCTTCCGTAGCCGAAGCAATATGCGGAGTTAAGACGACATTTTCAAGCGTTGAAAGTCCCTCCGCCATCATCGGCTCATTTTCAAAAACATCAAGACCCGCGGAGCGTATTTTCTTCTCCTTGAGGGCTTTGACCAAAGCCGCTTCGTCAATGACTGCCCCTCTTGAGGTGTTTACCAAAATGGCGTTTGGTTTCATCAGAGCAATCCTTTCGGCGTTTAAAAGATGTTTAGTTGAATCAAGAAGCGGCACATGTATGCTAACGACATCGGCCTTTTTTAAAACTTCTTCCACCGTGGCATAATATTTTGCAGATAAGTCACTCTCCATCTCCTCATTTCTAGCGACATCAAAGTAGATAATATTCATGTCAAAACCATCTTTGGCGTGGTAAGCGAGGCGCGCGCCGATTCTTCCGGCGCCTAAGATGCCGAGCGTTTTATCTTTAAGATCCATGCCAAGAAGTAGCATTGGTTCCCAGCCTTTGTATTTTCCCTCTCTCATGAACCTGTCGCCCTCTACAATTCTCGAGGAAAGGGCCAAGATCATGGCGAAAGTGTGTTCAGCCACTGAATCCGTCAGGACATCAGGCGTGTTAGTTATGACAATTCCCCTTTTTTTCGCTTCCTCTGTGTCAATATTATTGAATCCAACAGCGTAATTGGCAAAAATTTTCGCTTTTGGCACAGCGTTGAAAACTTCAGCGTCAATTCTGTCTGTCAAAAGTGAAAGAACGGCGTCGTATTCTTTATTAGCGAGCGCCATTAAAAGAGCCTCCTTTTTCAAGATTCCATCCGCCGGATTGACATCAACTTCATAACCTTTTTTTCTAAGAAGATCTTCTCCCGCTTCTGGAATTTTTCTGGTTATGTAGACTTTCATGGCATTATGATAAATGATTAAATAATTTTAATTTTTCCCCAACAACTTTCGCCACGGCCTGAATCGGCTCTTTCATGTATTTATATGGAGCCACTTCGTCGGGATTCTCGGTCAAAGATTTCATTATAGATTTCCTGTAGGCTACCCGAATTTCAGTACTGACATGTATTATTGATATGCCACTTTTTATGGCTTCCGTAAAATCGCTATTTGTTACTCCAGATCCGCCATGGAGAACAAGAGGCACGCCGCAAGCCTCGCCAATTTCAGTGATTCTATTTATGCTTAATTTCGGGTTTGGCGCATTCCGCAACATGCCATGGATGTTGCCTACTGCCGGCGCGAATAAATCTACTCCAGTTTCTTTAACATACATTTCAGCTTGTTTGGCGGTTACCAAATCCACTTCCTTTACTTTCGCCCCATCAACAATCCTGTCCAAAACTTTAGAGGATGAACCGATATATCCGAGCTCTCCTTCTATCAAAGTTTGAGAACCAATTTTATTTCTGTATTCAACGCATTTTTTGCTTAAGGCGACATTTTCCTCAAAATTTAGCTTAGCCGCGTCAATAATGGCCGAATCAAATCCAAGATCAATGGCCTCTTTTACTTTCTCAAAACTATAAGAGTGATCGGCGTTTAAAAAAATAGGATAGTTATATTGCTCTTTAATGCTCTTAATAATATCAATAGATTGTTTGATTCCTATAAAATTGCGCTCGCCTTCCGACAGGCCGATAATAACAGGAACTTTAATTTCATTGGCGGCGCGGAAGACTGCCCAAATCATTTCAAGACTGGCCACATTAAAATGCCCCAGAGCCACTTTATTTTTTTTAGCCATGTCTATGGCTTCTTTTAAAGTCATGGTCAATATTGTATCACAATATATTTGGAAGCTATAGAAATAGTTCAGCCCGGGAGATCCCATATTTAATTTCCAAGTGTAAAACTCCTGTAAAATGTGACACGCCTAGAGTTAGAACTGGTGGCTTGAACAGTGAGTTAGAAATTGTTTGGATAAAAGGATTACAACGCACTTTGATTTTCATGCTATAATTTTCCTATGGAAAAAATAGATTTCTTAGCCATAGGAGATATTACGATTGACGCTTTTATTAAAATTAAGGAAGCTTCTCTAAATTGCGACATTAACCATAAGCATTGCAAAATTTGTTTTGATTTTGCCCAGAAGGTTCCCTATGAAAATGTCTTCATCGTAAAAGCGGTGGGCAATAGTCCAAACGCGGCGGTTTCAGCTAGACGACTTGGCTTAAATTCTGCAATCATTACGAACATTGGAGATGATCAAAACGGCAAGGATTGCTTAGAAACGCTCGAAGCTAGCGGGGTAAACACGAATTATGTGCTAACCCAGTCGGGTAAAAAAACTAATTACCATTATGTCCTTTGGTATGAAGATGAACGAACAATTCTGGTTAAGCACGAAGAATATGATTACCGAATGCCGGAAAATTTAGAGGCTCCGAAATGGATATATCTAAGCTCAATCGGCGAAAATTCAATAGCCTACCACCACCAGATCACGGATTACTTGTCCAAAAATAAAGAAACTAAATTAACATTTCAGCCCGGCACTTTTCAGATAAAACTGGGATATGAAAAATTAAAAGATTTGTACGCCCAAACAGAAATTTTTTTCTGTAATGTTGAGGAAGCAAGACTAATACTAAATGAGCCGAATGCTGAAATAAAAACTCTTTTAAAGGAAATGCGAAACTTGGGCCCAAAAATTGTCTCCATAACAGACGGACCAAAAGGAGCCTATGTCATTGCCAATGATCAATCATGGTTTATGCCAATTTATCCTGACCCTAAAGAGCCGCTTGAGAGGACCGGAGCCGGGGATTCTTACGCTTCAACATTCACATCGGCCATTATTTTAGAAAAATCCATAGAAGAGGCTTTGCGCTGGGCAATGGTAAATCCTACTTCCGTTGTTCAGCATATCGGCGCTCAAGAGGGTTTATTGTCTAAAGAAGAACTTGAAAAATGGCTTTCTAAAGCTCCGCTGAACTTTTTGGCTAAAAAAATATAGTATTTAAAATAGATATAAGGCAATCATTAAATCCAAAAAACTGGCTTTTTGAGCTTTACTAATTTGATTTTATGATTTATCCTTTGGAAAGAAAGAACCTATGAGATATGAGAAATACTCCGGAGTCCCACATGGAACAATTAAGAGAGCGAACTTTGGTTCTCTGTAGACAAAGACAAAAAATTCTTAATCTTCGGGACAAATTGCTCCTTCAAATCGCGGATGAACTTCAGTTACCGAATCAATTAAAAAAGGCCAATTTAGTCCTTCATGCTGTAATAAAAGACGAGGAGTTAGAAAAACTCCTTTCCGACTTAAGTCCGAGTGAAAGTAATGGAAAGATTTATGGACTGATAAGAGATTGCCAAAAACTGGAAGAGGCTCTCGATGATCTGACAATGCTATTAGCCAAAATAAGCGAGGAGTTGATGGTCTCTAAGATTAGATGGAATTAAAATTCCCTCCGTTAGCCCCTTTTTCAAGGGGCTTTAATAATTATTACTTACTTTCTTTTTCTTTTAATAATCTTTTTCACCGCTTCTTCAATATTTTTCTCCCCCATTCCATAGTGATTTATCAGTTCTTCCTGCTTGCCGGACTGGCCAAATTTGTCCGCAACTCCGACAAATTCTATCGGCACAGGATATTCTCTAGCCAAAAATTCAGCGACGGCGCTTCCCATTCCGCCCGCCTTTTGGTGCTCCTCGACGCAAACTATTCCTCCAGCATCTTTAGCGGCGCGAAAAATTTCTCTTTCGTCAAGCGGTTTTATAGTGGATAGGTTAATGACTCTCGCTCCGATTTTCTCTCTTTCAATTTTACGGGCAACTACTAATGCTTTATGAATAAGAGCGCCAGTTACGATTATGGAAACAATAGGATTTCCAGCCGGCGGATCCCAAAAAACTTCGGCTTTTCCGATTTTGAACGGCGAATCCTCGGAAGTGACAATGGCAGTTTTTTCTCTGGCTAATCTTATATAAGTTGGATTTTCTGTTTTAGCGGCCTCCATTGTCGCTTTCCTAGCCTCAATAGAATCGCAAGGAGAAATAACCACCATCCTCGGAATAACCCGCGTAATAGCTATATCTTCAATTGCTTGATGAGTTCCGCCGTCAGGACCGACGGAAATACCGGCATGCGAACCGGCAATTTTGACAGGCCTATCGTTATAGCAAATGGTCGTTCTAATCTGTTCCCAATTTCTGCCCGGACTAAACATGGCGTATGAGGTTATAAAAGGAATCTTGCCCATGGCCGCCATGCCGGAAGCGACAGCCGCCAAATTCTGTTCCGCCACTCCCATTTCAATATATCTGTTCGGAAACTCTTTTTTGAATAAATGCATTTGAGTGGACTCTGTCAAATCCGCGCAAAGACCGACTACTCTTTCGTCCCGTCTGGCCGCTTCTAAAAGCCCAAGGCCGAAACCTTTACGAATTGGCTCTTGCTCGGCGTCTTTTTCGAAAAGTCTGGGATTTAATTTTGCATGAGGGTTGATCATTGGAATCGTCTTTGGCGCTTTGCTTTTAGCTGTTAGGTCTAAGAGGCTTGCGATTTTTAATTTCTCCGTAAATCCAGCCAATAAGCGCTTCTGCAACGAACCAATATCTTTTTTTATTCATGTTTTCCATTCTAATTCTTTATTATACTGACACCTGAAACCTTACAGCTGACAGCTTTTGCTTGTATCACTTCACAGACAATTTTAACCCCAACCCCATCGTAACCTTCTTCAAGAAAGAAAGAGTTGGGTTTGTTCGGCCAGATTCAAACCTCGCAAGCGCGGACTGGGCGACGCCGATTTTTCGGGCAAGTTGTTTTTGCGTTAGTTTTTTCTGTACGCGAGCCCTAACAAGCGCGTTGTAAATAGCAAACTCAACCCCAAGGTCGTCATAAGCCTTTTTATTAGCGGGATCCTTAAAAAATTCCTTCATTACTTGTTTATGTGTTTTCATAATGTTCATATGATAACATATATGTTATATTAGGCAAAGTTGATAATCTCCTTTTGAATCCGTCTTGCATAGACAATATCTTTCATGCTTATTTTTGATACTTTTTTAACAAAACCATGAACGAGGTAGGCTCTATTCTTATGAAAAATATATAATATCCTCACTTTAACTTTACCTTGGGTTCTCAACTCAAACAACCCCTTACCCAAACTTTTTGAATCTGGCATATCAAGTAAGTGACCGTGTTCTTCAAGAAGATATACTGTATTTTTTACGCGGGAAGAAGTGGTACGACCGAGATCATTTATAAACTTTTCTATTTTTATATTCCAATAGATTACTTCCATAGTTTCCTTCTATTGTTCAGCATCAAAACCTTTACGAATTGGCTCTTGCTCGGCGTCTTTTTCGAAAAGTCTGGGATTTAATTTTGCATGAGCATTAATCATCTCAAATTAAAACCCTAAAAGTATATAAAGAGATGATAGTTAAAACGGCCACTGCAAAAAAAATTCTGAAATACTTTTTCTCGCGATCAGTGGCAAATTGCAACCGAGACGGCTTGAATGATCCTATCAGTCCGGAAAAAACTAAAAGTGAAAATATTATCCAGAAGAAATGAAGAAATGACAGATTGTCTAAATTCGTTTCAAAATTAAAAATAAACGGAGCGTAAATAAATGCTACTGTGCCGATTGTGTATACAATCATAACCTGCCACCAATTTATCTTTTTATTTAAAATTTTTCGCATTTTCTTGGATATTAATTATTTCTTTTAATCATTGATGCTCGCTTTTGATTTTTCCTCCCAATGTCCTAAGTTCATTAAGAGCCATGACGGCTTCTTCTTTATTCGGCGGTTTACCATGCCATTCGTATTTTCTTTCAAATTCAGACACGCCTTTGCCGGGAATGGTGTGGGCAATAATGACCGAAGGCTTGTCAAAAACGGCTTTAGCCTCGTTAATATGCTCTACAATGTCAGATATATTATGGCCGTCAATTTCCTGAACGTGCCAATTCCAGGCTTGCCACTTGGCCGCTAGAGGCTCAAGGGGCATAATGTCTTCAGTAAATCCGTCAATTTGAATATTATTGCGGTCAACAATGGCGATTAAATTATGCAGTCTCTCCTTGCCCGCCAACATTGCCGCTTCCCAGCTATTGCCGGCGTCAAGTTCGCCGTCGCTCATCAAACAGTAAATAAATTTGTCCGATGATTTGCCTTTATCAATCCTCTCGGCCAGAGCCATTCCAACTGCCTGCGACAATCCGGAGCCAAGAGGCCCTGAACTGGTCTCAATTGCGCTAAGCCACTCCCTGTGAGGATGGCCTTGGAGGCGGGTGCCAAATTTTCTAAGTGTTTTAGTCTCTTCAACCGGAAAATATCCGGCATGAGCCATTGTGGCGTAAAGAACGGGGCAAATGTGGCCGTTTGAAAGGACTAGCCGATCACGTTCGCTCCAGTCTGGTTTTTTTGGATCATGTTTCAACACCTGAAAATATAAAGCGGTAAAAATATCGGCCATTCCAAGCGGGCCAGCCGTGTGGCCAGAACCAGCTTCAACAAGCATTTCTATAATCGTTTGCCTGATTTCATTGGCCTTTAATTCCAACTCTTTTATTTTGCTTTCATGCAATGCGTGCATATTTTTTTCTTTTTATTATATCAAAGCCCTTTCATGTATTCTATTCGCTCCCCAATATTCTCACTTTTAAATATGGCGGAGCCTGAAACTAATTTGGTCGCTCCGCTTAAAACCAGTTTTGGCGCGGTAATTTCATCAACTCCGATATCAACGGCAATTTTCAACTTCGGATATTTTTTTCTCAATTCGGAAACTTTTTGGTAAACTCTCTCGTCAAGCGAAACGCCCTGATAGCCGATTTTATCATTTCCCATAAACTGAACAAAATCTATTTTAGCGATAAAGTCGTCAAGGGCGGAATTATCCGTCGAAGGATTGAGGGCTAGGCCGATTTCAAGTCCGACAAGCGAATTTCCACCTTCCGTCGGAAATCTTTCCCTCAATTCATTTATTATTTGATAAATTTCTTTACTGCTTTCAATATGAAAAATAAGAGCTTTAGCTCCAGCGCTAATCCAATGATCAGCGCTAACTTTTGGCGCCGAAACCATTAAATCAATTTCATAATCAATTTCCTGCCAATATGGCAGACCTTTTTCTTCTCTTATAATTTCAACAAAATCAGTGGCTAATTCTTTTTCCAAATGCGGCCAGCTTAAAGACGGAGCGAATTTTCCGTCTACAATATCTATCTGCACTCTGTCAACGAATTGCTTCACCAAATTTACCCGCTCAAATATTTGATCTAGACTTTCTGGAATAATTGCTGGAACAACTTCAATCATTTAGGTATTTTGGTCAATCTTAGCCAATCTCCTTTCGTGCCTGTCTTCATTTAAAAAGTCTGTTGTGAGCCATTTCTTGACCGCCTCAATAGCAACACTTTTTTCAATAAATCGCGCGCCGAGAGAAAGAATGTTTGAATTATTGTGCTCTCGAGAAACTTTTATTTCATCAGGAGATTCTTCTCCGTCGGCTCTTTTGTATTGGCCGTTAAAAACTACCGCCCTTACGCCCTTAAGACGATTAGCGGCTATGGCTTCGCCTTGGCCGGAGCCGCCAATAACAATGCCTCGATTCTGTTTTGGATCGATGGCAACAGCCTTGGCCACCGGAATAATAAAATCGGGATAGTCGTCTTCTCTATCCATTTTAAAGGCCCCTTTATCTTCAACTCTATAGCCCATTTCAACCAATAAAGGTTTAATAGCCTCCTTTAATTCAAATCCGGCGTGATCGGCTCCGATATAAATTAACTTAACCATTTTAAATTCTAACTACTTAATATAGCTTCCAGACTTTATAACGTGGGCAAGCAAAGTGTTGGCGTAACCCATTTCATTGTCATACCAAGAAAGAACTTTAACTAAATTACCTCCCACAACCCGAGTAAAACTTAAATCGGCCAAAGAGGCGTATAGATTCCCCTTTATATCGCTTGAAACTAGGGGTTCTTCGGTTACCGAAAAAATTCCGCTCCAGCGCTCGCTCGTTGCGGCGGATTTGAGAATATTGTTCACTTCTTCACGGCTAGTATTTCGCTTTGCTAAAAAAGTTATATCCACGATTGACCCTACGATTACCGGCACTCTTAAAGATATGCCGTCAAATTTATCCTTCAGGGAAGTAATGGCTTTAGTGGTGGCCTCGGCCGCGCCCGTTGATGAGGGAATGATGTTCATGGCGGCCGCTCTTCCATCTCGCAAATTTTTCCTAGTCGGTCCGTCAACTAAAGACTGGCTGCCGGTATAACCATGGACTGTGCTTAAAAGCGCCTTTTCAATGCCAATGGCTTCATCCAAAATTGAAAGTAATGGACTTCCGGCGTTCGTGGTACAAGAGGCGTTTGAGCTTATATCGCAGGTTTGAAGCGAACTTTCGTTAACGCCCATAAGAACCGTGGCCCCTTTAATCTCCGCTCGAGAATCGTCTTTTGCCGGCGCCGAAATAACTACTCGTTTTGCGCCAGCTTCGATATGAGCTTTGGCTTTTTCATAAGTGGCAAAAAATCCGGTTGACTCAACGACTATATCAATCTGCATTTCTCTCCACGGAAGCTCTGATGGATCTTTAAAGCTTAAATATTTTATTTCTTTTGATCCAACAATAATATTATCGCCAGAGACAGATATCTCCTCTTTATATTTCCCGTAAGCGCTGTCATAGCGGAGTAAATAAGCCATGTTTTCAATATGGCCTAGATCATTTATAGCCACGATATGAACTTCCTCTCTATCTTGAGCAAGTTTCAAAAATGCTCTGCCTATCCGTCCAAAACCATTTATGGCTACTCTTATTTTTTTCACTTTAATAAAAAATTAATTTACCAATTTCTTTAATGATACAAAACATCGCTCAAAAAAGCCAACTGTTCGCCGCTTCGCCAATTAAATCGGTCCAATATCCAAGGTCCTGCCTAAAAAATTCGGCCCAAATAAGCTTTAGCGACCGTTAGTATTTTTTGATAGCCATAAATTTGCCTTTATGTGCCAATCCGAAGGACTGGATTTTTGTATTTCGTCCCAAATTTTCTTGGCTGATTTAGTGTATAACTTTTCATTTCTTACTATCCGCCTTTTTGGTTTTACTTTTTTATTAATGATTGATCCCATTTCCTCAAGTTCTTTCAACTCCAAGTCGCAATCAAGATTGTCCGCGTCCTTAACGATTTTGGCTTCTTTAGTTTTTCGCTCTTTATACTCTTTCAGGATTCCTTCATTAAAGTCAGTTAGATTTGTATCAATAAAAATATCAAAAAGGGCCTTGGCCTCGTTATCGCTCACGTATTGTTTTTGCAAATGCCAGTGGTCTCCTGTTCTGGTTTCGGCCACATCGTGCGCTAAAGCCATTTTTAATATTTTTTCTTCATTTTTTATTCCCTCCATTCTGGCAATTATTAAAGAAAGCCACATGACCCGAGCGGTGTGCTCAAGAACAGTGGCAGAGTCCATTCCGAAATTCTGCCGCCAAGCTCTCTTGGTGTGCCTCATTGAGCCGATTTCATAAAGGAAATTTATATTTTTTCTGATCTTCATAAAGTAAATTATACTCATGACGCGAATAAAATCTACGCGGATAATCTGTCTCAAATACATCCTTTAAATCAAATAGCCAAGAGGTGGGTAGCCGAGCTAAACAACAATCTGACAAAAAACTTAGTAGCAAAAAAAGTAAGCATTTGTATACAAGTCTAGTCCTTGCCGAAAATACGATCTTTGCCGAAAATACGATCTTTGCCGAAAATATGATTTACATACGATCGTAAATAAATCATATTGAAGGAATATCGACTTCCATTGTTATCTTTAAGATTGAAGACTAAGTTTTTAGTTAGCTTATTTGTAAACGATTTGCTAATACAGCGCGGATATTATATATATTGAGGATGCCATTGCGGGTCTCAGATATCCACTAAGCATATTTTTCCAACATCCATTAGATTTCTCCCATACAATTATTCTATCCTATAGCGTAAAATAATTGTATGCGCGGCAAAACTCAAATTCCTGAAATGCGGAGGTTCTCCTAATAAAGAGGTTCTTATACAAATACAGAGGTTCTTCCTTCGAACGGAGATTCCTCCTCCAAAAGATAAAATAAATTCCAAAATAAAATATGGAGGTTCTTCCTCCAAAAGACTTCCTCCAAAAGATATCATTCCGCGCTTTAGCTTAAATTATTCCCGGGCTATGTTTGAAAAATTGACAGCAATCCTAAAAGCAGAGCCTAAAACGCACTGCACGAGCATAATCGTTTGCTAAAATGCTCCATTACACATAAAATGAAATAATGGAAGAAAATAAAAAAAGCAGTGGCAAGGAGATTTTGAGAGAGCTTACGGCGCAAGAAATAGAAAAAGACAAAGAGCGATCGCTTGCTAAAATAAACAAGGAGTTTGAGGCCGGATTTGATTTCAAGCTAAAATATCCTAAATCAGTAAGCTTTTTTGGCTCTACAAGAGCCTCTGTCAAGGATCCTCATTACAGAAAAGCCGAGCAATTAGCTAAAATGATAACTAAAGGAGGCTATGCCATAGTAACTGGAGGCGGACCGGGAATCATGGAGGCAGCCAACAAAGGGGCTATTGAAGCGGGAGGCGTGTCGCTTGGTCTTACTATAAATCTGCCTCAAGAACAGTCTACAAATAACTATTTAACCGATAAAATCGATTTTAATTATTTTTTCACCAGAAAGACCGCGCTTTCTTTCGCGGCAGAAGCTTATATATTTTTCCCAGGCGGCTACGGCACCTTGGATGAATTCTTTGAAATCTTGACGCTCGTTCAGACAAGGAAAATTCGTGAAGTGCCTATAATATTAGTTGGCCGAGATTATTGGCTGCCATTAATAAAATTTCTTGATTCAGAAGTTTGTGAAAATCATCAGGCAATAAATAAAGAAGAACTGAATTTATTTGAAGTGGTTGATGACAATGAGGAGATTTTGAGGAAAATTAATCTTATACCGGTTCAAAACTGGTGGAAAAATTTTTAGTTCCTTTACGATAGCATTTTTAGGGTTGCTTTTTTTCTATTTGACGAGCTATCTCAGCCCCGAAAAAGAAAATCTGTGCTGACCAATACAGCCAAAACAATGTAACCAGCATTGATCCAGCAACTCCGTAAACCAAATTTAAACTGCTTAATTGAAAATATATTCCAAGTAAAATATTGGCCACTAAAAAAAGAAAAGATCCAAAAACAGCTCCAGAAAAGCAAGAGCGCCAACTGGCCTTGGAGTATGAAAGAATTTTATAGATTGAAGCGAAAAGGATAGAAATAATTAGAAAAGCGCTTATGAAGTTGGAAATATACCAAATCCAGACGGGAGGACTAAAAACACTGCTTATTAATTCCGCTAGAACTATTGAAGAAAATATATGTATAACGACCACAAAAACAAGAATGATAGCGAGAGCCACTATAAAAAGAACGGCTACCAATCTTCGAAAAATAAAATGTTTTAGTCCCTTTTTTCTTTCTGCGTCTACTTCAAAAATCTGCTCAAGGCTTTTTTCAAGATAAATAAACAAGCTGCTGGCTCCAAAAAAAAGAATTAGAATTCCGATGATCGGAAAAATCGGGCTGTCTATTGTATTAAGCTGGTTTAACGCGCTTGAAAATAATTCTGATGAACCGCTGTTTATATATTTCTCTATGAAAATAACAATTTGACGCTTGAATATGTCCCCTCTTGAAAAAAAATCGCCTATTGAAACAGCTATATAAAAGAGCGGTAGAAGGGCAAAGATAGTGTGATATGTCAGGGCGGCGGAGAAACTTTTTATTTTGTGTTTTTCAGAATCCTCAAGAGCTCGATGAATTAATGATTTTAAAAGTCTAAATCTTGTCATGCAACATAAAGTATATCAAATTTTACGAAATTTTTATATCAGACTCTATTGAATTTGATAAACCACGTCCTTTCTTTCAATCACAACTTTCCAGCCGTTTCTTCTAGCTACCATAAAAAGACTGGCATTTGGATTAAAACATATTGGCTCTTCAACCATTTCCAAAAAAGAAATATCACCTTCCGTATCGCCGACGCCTATGGAGTTTTTCAGGGTCAAATTTTCTTTAGCTACCACTCGACGAAGAATATTGGCCTTGTGGCGGATTAAGTGTTCGTCAGTTACGATGCCGGTCAATCTGTCTGTTGGACCGATTTCGTAAAATCTTCCATATATTTTGTCAAAGCCTAAATTTTTGCAAAAGGGATCTAAAATTATTTTGGGCGACTGGGAAACTGCCAAAAGAAAATATTTCTTACTTTTCAATTTTTTTATTAAATCTCTGGTATACCTGTAGACTCTGCCTTTGTGTATCTTTATGACCTCATCGACGGCTAAATTAAATTCATTGTAAGACAAGCCTTTGATATTCTTCATGTAAACCTCGGTCAAAGCCTCAATATAATTCTCGTAGCTTCCCTGACGGTTGAGCCAGTCATTTTTTTCTTTTTTGTAGCTTGTGGAGACATTTTTTTCAAAACTGCCTTTGCTTATGAGAGTTTCCACAAGTTCAATAAGCAGGCTTGAGCGAAAAATTGTGCCATCTATATCAAATACTGCCACTTTTCTCTTCATTTTTATATTCTATCATCTTTAGAATAAAAAAATCCGAGGTACCTTTCCTCGGATGCTAAATTGGATGCTAAATCAATAAGCATATCTGCCCAATTTTCCTACTTGGCTAAAAATGTCAATTAATCCTTGTAGAAAGGCTCGATCAGTTTCCACGGTGCTGTGATATATCTCCCTTGGAGCCTTATATACCACAACGTTGTCTTTCAATACTACCGACAACTTTATCTCTGGACCGGTGGTTTCTGTTTTCTTTTTGTTTAGGTAATATCGGTCGGACTTTATTTTCACGCTCTTGAATCTAATGATTATCAAAGAATAGCGATTAAATTCCGGCAGTTGCTCGGCAATCTTTGAAAAATTAGAGTCCCTGAAAGCTTCCGGACCAAAGAGCGCCTTAAAAGCATCCACCCCGACGGCATATTCTGTATTCTTTGATTTTGGATCAAAACCGTTTTTTTCTATTTCGGACAATGATGTTTCTGCTACTTTGATAGTCTCAAAAAATGCCATGATTCTTTCTAGATTATTATCCATTATGTCCGGCATGACAATCGATCGCTGGATTCTCATTTTAAGACTGTCATCGCCACGGCAACCTGCGATAAATAGAGCGACGAGCAAAGTAAATATTGCAAGAACAATTTGGCTGTAACGCATTAATATCCCCTTCTCTTTGATTTTCTGGGCTTTTCTTTGGGCAAGTATATGCCTAGTAAAAATTAAATCAAGCTTTTTTAAAGTTAAAGTTAGCCTAGGAAATTTGATCTAGCATTGATAGATAATTATCCGGATTGGACAAATAGCGATTAAAGACTTCTATTACTTCAGATGGGAGCATGGTCTCCAGTTTTATGTAATCCACGACGTTGCTTTTTTTGCCGCGCGCCAGATCTTGCTTTTGGACTTGATTGCTTAAAATAAAAATAGGAATGTTTTTTGTCCGATTGTCGTTTTTTAAAATATCTATAGCTTCAAAACCGTCTCTTTTGCCACTGCCCAAAATTATATCCATGGAAATTATGTCAGGTTTCATGAGATCAACTTTAGAGGCAATATCGCCTTCGGCATCCTCCATTGAAAAAACCTGATAACCAGCGTTTTCAAATTTTAAACCATACATTTTGAGCAAATTTTTATCGTCATCTACAATTAAAATTTTTTTCATTTCTTTATGTATTACTAACTAAGGTACCTTGCTAGCTTAATTGTACATCTATAGAAAAAATAAACAAAAGCTAAAATTCTGGCGTACTGTCTATTAGCCTGTATTAAAACAGGATAGGCAATAATATTCTTGCTTCACGGCCCTGAATAATCTAGCAAATCCAATCTTCCGTCAATCGTCCTTGCCAAATTCTTCACAGATTTGAGAAATGAAATAAGCCCGATTTCTCGGACTTATTTTGATAAAGATTCTGGGCAATCTTACTCGAGATTTTCTTGATGCGGCACAGCGCATTACTTCTTACTTCCAACTGGTCGAAATTCTCTTTGAATTCCGCTCCATGCCCTATTCCATCTCTCTTTACGCCTTAGCAATGCGGAAAAATGGATCAGTATTCTGGCAGAGCCATGATTTATGGCTTGGTCGGTGAACCAGCACTTTAACGTTTTCATCCTTTTTGCATTATAGCACCTTTTAAAAGATTAGTCAATGTTTGTACGATACATTCAACTCCGAAGTCCGCCACTACAGCCTTCTAAAGGCATTCCCCATCCGAGACCCTTTATAGAGCGACTATTCAGTGCCATTTCCACAGCTTGGATGACCTTATCGGAAACATTGAAGGTTTTGGAGGAATGAAGGTTTTGGAGGAAAAGCCTCCAAAAAGTGAGGTCTCCAAAAAGTAAAAGCTGATTTCGACAAGTAAATAAATCGTGCCAATAAATCATTGACTTAATCTAATCTCACTATGAGGCGTCGCCCCATAGCACACAGAAATAGACAAAAAAACAGCTATGCCGAAAAAGTCTGGCGCCATAAACGGAGGAATACAAAGACGAGGTCATCGGGCAATAACGCCAACTATTGTTGTCCAAGTGAAATCAGTCGAGGCAACTTTAAAAAAAGTTAAATCTGCCAGCGGACATATCGGGTACCAAAGGAAAGAATAGGAAATATGGGCTACTATGCCCAAGCTATGGACATTGAAGGCAATCGAATCGGGGTGTTTCAAAGTAAATAGAAGAAATTATTTTTACAGTAAATTACATTTATCGTCAAAATTTTTTAATATTTTCAGTGTTCCACAGGATAGCAAGTCTTGCAAATTCCCATTTCTTCTAATTTTTCAAGATATTTTATAACAACTAAAATAAATCCTGCGTGGCTCCAGGTAAGAGGAGCCACCGAAAGCATCTCCCCTGTTTCCGGATTAATTTGCTCTGAGAGCACTCCGGCATACATGGCGTTTTTGGCCGCCCACTCAATGAATTTTTTTGCGTCCGCTAATTCATCTTCGCTGTTTGCTTTATCAATAAAATATTCCGTAGCCCACATTGTTGTTACAAACCAAGAATTACCAGGAAATCTGTCGCTTCTTTTGTAATAAAGATCATCTTCGTAACGAGCCATACCCATGCCAAGAGGTTCCGCGCCGCCTAATTTCTCTCTAGTGATTTTAAACGCGCTTTCCAATCTTTCGTCATCCTTTTTCAAAAGGCCGAACCTATAAACTCCGTAGGCGGAGCTGGCATCAATTGTCTTATCAGCCACGACATCTTTTGATTCAAGCCAAATTGATCGGTAGAAATATCCGGCGACGCTATCATAGAAGTGTTTTAAGATACTAGTTTTTATCTCTTCGGACGCTTTTCTGTAGATGTCTTCGTCGTTTTTCTTTCCAAGAATTTCTGCAAAATTGGCAGCGGATTTTAATGCGCCGTATACGGAACAAACCGTAAAAAGATGTATACCCCTTCTTTCTTCCCATAAATCATAACTTTGAAGAGGAAGCTTCTCTTTTTTGTCTCTGTAATCATCTAGAAAATCCGCGGCTTTTTTGATGAAGCAATTGTAGACTTTTTCAATAAATTCCAGATCTTTTGTCAGCTTATAATGTTCCCATAGCATAAAAATCGGCAATGCCGTTTCGTCCTCTTGGATGGCTAATTGCGGTTTGCCGTCTTTAACCCATGGATGCCAAGAACTGCCGAAAGACTTGTCGGGATTGTATTTATGGAGCATATAACCCTCTTCAGTCATAACTTCACTGCAGAACTGAAAAAATCTTTCACCGATGTGGAAATATCCCGCCTTATCAAGCGCTAATGCCGTAAAAGCTCCATCCCGAGGCCAGACATAGCTATATGTGTCCTTGCCATATTGCAATATATCAGAATCGCTGGAAGCTATAATTCCGCCATGATCATCCACGTGCGATCGCGCTATAAAAAGAGATTTTTTAAAAACATCTTCAACTTTTTTATCAAGGCCGTAAAAAATGAATTTTCTTTTCTCCAGCCAGCCATGCCAATAATTTCCAGAACTATCAATAATGTATTTAGGACTTTTTCTTAAAATCTCGCTATTAAGGGACAGCGCCTCTTTTAGAGTCTCTCCTATGGCGATCCAGTAATATACCAATTCCTCACTCTCGCTTCCTATCGAAATAGAAAAAGAAAACGTTGAATCCACAGTGCCATTTTCGATTGGATTACCCTCAAGACGGCCGTCTTCTGCATCTTTGTAAGTTCCTTCTTTTCCTTCTATGCCAGAAAGGCCGACTGAATATTCATTAAATTTTTTCCCCTGATACCGACCGGTGACAAGAATGGTGCGTCTTCCTTTGTAGTGAATGACCGAGTCAGAATCCTTATAAATATAGGCCGTATTGGCGTGCTTTGATTCGGAAATGAAGAAACTTTGATTAAAATATAATTTGATATCGCGCTTATCATCTCTTTCATTCTTTACTTTCACCTCGCGCGCGAAAATATTTTTTTCATTATAAACGCTGTCTCTGAAAGAAAGTCTTATGCCGAGATGATGATTTCTTGCCTCTATTTTTGAAACCATTGTGTGTCTCTCATAATCAATGCTAATTTTCCACTCACCTTCATTAACCCAAGACAGCACGCCATCGGCAAAGACGCCTATTTTATGGGCCGCGGCTCTGGCTATATGGTTTTCAAAACCAACAAATGGAAAGTAAAAATCCTTGACCATGCCATTTCTGTCAAGACATACCAGAATTCCTCCGTTTCCTAAAACGAGAGATTTTGCCATAATTTTAGGAGTACTGACTAAGAGCTTTGATTAGAGCTGCTCTAGTTTTTGATTTCTTAATTTTCTCCGCGCAAGCCTTTTCCGACAATACTTCTTCCACCCATTTGGCAAAATCATTGCCGCTTCTTTTGGTATGATATTCAAACTGCTCATCTGAAATCTTACTGGCGGCATTCAATAATTCTTTTATATCCTTTACCACTGGCCCATGGTTTATCCAAAAGCATCTATCAGGCGGCGCCACTCTCTTATTTAGGTTATTTTTGATGGATATTTTTTTAGATTGTTTTAGAACTTTGCTCATGTTTATTTTTTTATAATTTATAATTAATATTTTAACACTTCTTTCAATTTCTTGACAATACCGGGCCATGTCAGATATTTAGGCGCTTCATCAATCCGCAACTTCATGTCCGCCAATACATTCATATAAGAAATGAAAGCGTCATATGGCGATTCATATGGATTAAAATAAGCATGAACATCGCCATCTCGAAACCACTTAGTACACATGTAATAAAAATGATCCGATGTCTGCAGTTTTCTCCAATCGCTAATCAATTTTTCATTTTTGGTGCTTAATATGTCTGTTTCCATATCATAAATTTTCTTTAGAGCGTCATGTTGCATGGGATTTGAAAGCCACGCCGAAAGATCCCTTTCAACATCAGCCCAAGAAACATAATTGGGAGAATCTATTTCGCCTACGGGACTTAAATATCTGACTGCCTCGCTTGGAGTTATAAAATTATTATCAGGATTTTTTAATATTTCGCCCGGCAGAGCGTCTAAGAAATGGAAAATGCCCGTATCTTCCCATTGATGCTCGCCGAAGGTCTCATAGTCCATGAATAAATTGACTATATCGCTGTCTGCCGCAGCTTTATCTATCCACTGGCTGAATTTGTCCGCTGTTAAAGGGTAGTCAACCCATGACCTCTCGCTAAATCTAAACGCAATATCGTCCGAGAGTCTGTAATTTTTTAGAAGCAATTTTATTGGATATTTGGCGTTTGATTTATATATGAAATTTGGACTGCGCCAATTTAAAATATGGTCGGCTCCTTCCATTAGCATGGCTTTGTAGCCCATAGCCGAGACATTTTCTGCGATATCATTGCTGTAAATTAGTTCCGTATTTCTGAAGATCTCTGGAACAACTCCGAACAAATCAAAAATTTTCTCTGAATGATGGACTACTTGCCTTTCAAACTCTTTCTTGGATTTTATAGAGGCAAGAGAGTGATAATATGTTTCGGCCAAAAGTTCAACCCTGCCTGTTTCCACAAGCCGAGTGAAGCTTTCAATAACTTCTGGAGCGTATTTTTCAAACTGTTCAAGAGCGACACCGCTAATAGAGAAAGTGACTCTAAAGGCTGGGTAACGCTTCAAGAGTTCAAATATCTTTCTATTCGCCGGCAAATAGCTTTTACTCGAAACTTTTCTTAAAACTTTGGCATTATTTAAATCTTTTTCGCTTTGGTCATTAAAATATTCGTGATCATGGCCAATATCAAAAATTCTGTAATTTTTTACCCTTTGAGGCTGATGAACCTGAAAATAAAAACAAATATTGCTCATGATTGTAGGCCGAGCGATTTAACTAATTTGTGATAAAGTTCGACCGTCTTTCCGGCGGCATTTTTCCAATCAAGTCTTCCCACTTCTTTTCTGCTCTCCGCCAAAAGAGTCTCTCTTACCGATTGGTGCGAAAGAGAGGCTACAATTTTATTGGCCATTTCATCGCTGTCCCAAAAATCGGCTTTTAGAGCGTGACGCAAAACTTCGGAGACGCCTGATTGTTTGGAGATAAGGACCGGCGTGTCGTTCGAGATCGCTTCTAATGGCACTATGCCGAAAGGCTCCGAAACTGAAGGCATGACCAGAAGATCGGCCGCTCTAAAAATTTTTTTTAGGTTGTCGCCCCTCTCAAAACCGGCAAATAATACTTTATTTGATATGCCCAAGTATGCCGCTCTTTCAATAATTTGCCTTTCCATATCTCCCGATCCAACAACGATAAAAAAAACATTGTTCATAAAATTAATAACCCGTCTAGCCGTTTCAATAAAGTAATCAGGGCCTTTTTGAAGGGTAATCCTGCCCACCATAATGACGATCTTAAAACCCCTTTTCTTGTAAGCCGAAAGAAGCTCGTTTTCGCTAGACTCGATCGCGGCGTAATCTAAATCTATTCCATTGTGCACTACAGTAACCTTTTCCGAGCTAACGCCATACATATTGACCAGGATATTTTTTGTCCAGCTAGAAACGGCCACTATGTGATCTGCTTGTCGCAGTCCTTCTCTTTCAACTTGATAAATAGCGCTGTTTAGATTTCCAAAGCCAGTCCGATCAAATTCGGTAGCGTGAATATGAACTATCAATGGTTTGCCGCTTGCTTTTTTGGCTTCCATGGCGGCTGGAATGGAGAGCCAATCATGAGCGTGGATGACGTCAAAGTTTTCCCGAATAGCGATTCTCCTTGCAAACTTTGAATAAATTTCTACTTCCGCGTCTATGCTAAACGCCCCGCCCTGAACGCTTAAAGAATCAGCGTTTCTGTCAAATGAACTGCCGTAAGCATTCAACATTCCTTTAACAAAATCTTCTCCGTCACCTTGGTCGTCGCGGGCAAAAATTATCCTCATATTCTCCGCCACTACGGGAAGTTTTTTAGGCAAGACAAATATAACTTCCACGCCAAGCTTAGAAATGGCCTCGGACAGGCCTTTGCAGGCCACGCCAAGTCCTCCTGAATTATATGGCGGAAATTCCCACCCGAACATTAAAACTTTCATAAGTGATTTTCTTTTAAAATAGCGACAACTGATCTTGCTCTTTTAGTTTCAGGTATTTCAAAGCAAATTTTTCTTTTTTCTCTATAACCGAGCACAAGACCGCAATCCCGCAATGCTTTCGTATGCTGACTGGCGGCCGCAATAGAAATTCCGCACTCTTTTGCTATATCGCTGACGCAAACTCTTTTTTCTCTGGTGATATAGGCAATAATGCAAAGTCGCGTAGGCGCGCCTAGCGTCTTGAACATTTCTTCGGACAACTTCACATCCTGCAAGCTGATAGTGGGTATAGTCTTTAGAGACATAATGCTGCTATTTTGATTTAAGCGATAACTTAAACGTTGGCATAATTATAGCACTTGAAAGATTTATTAGCGCCTTATCTGTGGATATTGGTGATTTATATCAAATAACCATGCGTCTTCATGGTTCAATGAATACGGCATTATTTAAAGGTTTGGCTATAAAAAACCATGATTTAAAATAGCCACCTACTTTAATCAATAAAGAAAAAATTTTGTCGTGGACAAGTAAGTTAAGAAATGGTAAGACTTAGATTAGAGGTATTTATGATAAATGAATTCTATGCTATTACCGAAACATCAGTCTATTTTGTAGAAGCCAAGGGAGAACATGACCAACCGATGGCAACGAAGATCGCGCTTAAAGGAGAAAGCTACGCAAAAGTTGGGTGTGCTATACGTGGCCCTATGATCGCAATTTGTGACAGGCTTATCGCCTACATTCCTGAAGGAGAGGATGAAACTTCTTCTCGAAGGAAAATCGAGAATGTCAAGAAATTTTATTGGGGCCGAAGCACTTCTAAAATTGTCGCTCTATTTCTTTTGAGAAAAAATGCAATGGCTTGCTTCAATGAGCATGATAACTTTGTGCCATGCGATCCCCGATGGCACAGTGAGACAAAGGAAGTCATAGCGACCATTGGAGAAAATCATCCACAATTTGAAGTCTGCAAGGCCCAGGATCTTTCACTTTTTAAGTGAGAGACCGATTGTCTGGGTTTCAAAATCGCGTTTTTAGCTCTCGTCCAAACGGGAGCTTTCTTTATGAATTTTTCGCCGAAATTTAACACGCTTACAAAAAATAATGATTTATGACGAGAGATTGTCGGCAAATTATTTTGAATGAAATTCATAAATGCCTTTCCAATTTAATGGAGGACTTTTTGAGAGCTCGCGACAACGTTCAATAAACAGAGTGCTTGGAGCGTCGCCCAGTTTAGCCGCCTTTTCAAACTCCTCTATGGCTTGCGGCCACTCTCCTTTAGAATAAAATTCCCTGCCCCCTTTAAAATGTTCATGAGAGCGTGAAAGATTTTCACTTGGCGGCAATGCGATAAGTTCAAATATCGTTTTTGGTTCACGCTTGCCTTTAACTACCACACGATCAAGCTCGCGAATTTTTATATCTTTCTTATTCTCTATCTCTTTTGCCGTGCTTTCGCTTATTATGCAGGTGGTGCCATACATTTTATTCAAGCCCTCAAGGCGCGAGGCGAAATTAACTTCATCGCCAAGAACAGTATAGTTGAAGCGCCTGCTGGACCCAAAATTTCCGACAACCGCCTCGCCTGTGTTAATGCCCACTCCGATTTTAAGTTCCGGCAATCCCCTCGATGACCAGTGTTTATTGAGTTTTGAGAGTCTTTTAGCCATCTCCAAAACTGAATAGCACGAATCTGCCGCTTGATTGACGTTTTCAATCGGCGCGCCAAAAAAGGCCATGACGGCGTCTCCAATATACTTATCCACCAATCCCCGCCATTTCATTATTGCTTCAGTCATGTCGCTAAGATATTCATTTAAAATGTGAGCCAGATCTTCGGGCTTCATTGCCTCTGAAATGGTCGTAAAGCCCCGAATATCTGAAAAGAGCACAGTAATTTTTTTCCTATCTCCCCCAAGAACAAGTTTTTCAGGATGGGCCACAAGATCATCAACGATCTCCGGCATCAGATAATATTCAAATGATTTTCGTATAAACCTTTTTTCCTTGGATTCAACAATATACTGATAAGAGATCAGAAATGCCGAGGTTAAAAAGAAACTAATAAGCGGATATATTCCGGCAAATAGAATATGTTCATTAAAAAGAAATACGGAAAGAAAAATAATTATAATTAACTCCAAAAAAAGCGCTAAAGAAAGATATATATAACTTTTAATGCGAGCGATAAAAAACGTGGCAATGATTGAAGCAAAAATAATAAAAAGAACGGCAAGATAAGTTGGAGTGGGCGTGAAAAAAATTCCCTGCAGCAACTGGCTTATCAAATTGGCGTGAATCTCAATTCCCGACATAAGACCGAAAGGAGTCTGCAAAAAATCGTGTAAATCAGGAGCGGTGGCGCCAATAAGAACGATCTTATCTTCGAATATCAGAGGCGGAACAATGCCTCTGTAAACGTCTATAAAAGGAATACTCGGAAAAGCGCCGGACTTTCCCTGATAAAATATTCGGAGAGTTTGATCATCAACATCCACATTTGAAACAGCTTCTGAAAAACTTTGATAATCCTGGTAGCGACTAATGTGTCGAGCTATGCCATCATGACCAACTGACACATTGACAATGCCGAAGTCGGAGAGACCTTCAAAAAGAGCAATCGGGCCTGATATTTTCCCTCCTCGACTGTCAAGTTGAAGCGGAAGAACGATCTTTTTGCCGTTCTCTAGCAAAGCTTGGCGCAATTCTTCGTCGTCAAGAAGACCCCTTGCTGAAGGTTCGGAAAAGGACACGTCTATGCCTATCTTTTGGGCTTTTTTAAGATTTGAGATGGCTTTGGCGAAAACATTCCTAGGCCATGGCCAAGAACCGATTGCTCTTATGCTTTCGTCGTCAATAGCCACAATTACGACCTTGGACGAAATATCTTGAGAGGTAAATAAGCGGTCGTATATTTTTTCTTGAAGCTGGTCTAACGACCCTGAAAAAAACAATGACAATGCTATGGCCAAGGAAAATAGGCTGATAATTGCGATGCGGAATATTTTTTTACTCTCCTTCATTGTTGCTTATAGGTAGTGCCATATTGGACAGTGTCGAAATTGACTGATGGACTGGCTACTTGGTCAGAAACAACATCCTGCAAATTATAGCGCGGAGCCACTGGTACTACTTCGTCACTCGCTGAATTTGGCGCTATTTCTTGAGGCGGTAAAATATTTTCGTAAATTACTAAAGCTCGAGTAAGAGTGGCTACCTCTCCTTGGTTACTTAGAATGTTGACGTTATAAGAGCCCTTGGGAATCTGGTTTGAAATATTTATCTTTAATTCGGTATTGCTTGAAACGCTGGTTTGGCTAGATGATATTACATATGAGCCAACAGAGACATTTTTAAGGCGCAAAAAACCGCTGCCTTTTATAAAAACCTGATAACTAGAATCTTTAGTTCTCAAGATTGAAGACGGATCAACTGAATTTATGGCGAAAGCAGTGATATCAGTCTCTGCAACGCCTATACTTGGAATGCTTGGAGATAGTTGATTCCCGTTATATGTCGGTGTTTCATTTATTTTTGGGATTAGGATCGCCGGCGGATTTACAGTTTCCGAATTTATCGGTAAATTCTTTTTTTCTTCTATCTTTATAATAGTGCTGTCTACAGGGCTTGATTTAGGTTTTGGAGAATCGGACTGCAATTTAGGAAGCGCGGATGAATCCGGCGCTTTCAAAGATTCCTCTCTCCTCGCAGCGTCAATGTTATCAAGCTCTTTTGCGGCATTAAAATCAAAAAAGGGCTGGGATCTCTCGTCGTTTGTTAACGCGCTTTGGACAATAGATCCTTTCTCATCTATACTGGCTTTCGATCCTCCTTCAATTTTTGATTCTTTTTCAAATACAGCTTCTCCGGTAGCGGGATCAAGAGGAAAAATCGAAACTGTGCCGGTAGCCACAATCACTGAAGTAATATTTCCCAAAACCGTAACGCCAAATGATGTGCCGCGCACAACGGCAACCGCCGATCCTGTTTTTATTTCATAAAATTCGCCTTTCTCAAATAATTTCTCAACACTGGCCCAAACACTGCCGGCCGCAAGCAATATCCTGCTACCCGATTTGCCTTCCTCGTCCACGCTCTCATAAAGCAGTTCTGTATCGTAATCAAGGGTGGTTAATGCGCCACGGGCATCTTTGATGACCGCCCGGCCGGATGACAATGTGCGAAGAGTATCTCCGGAAATAACTTCAGCCATTTCATTGACTTCGGAAAAATTTGACTGGTCTTTCTTTTTTAATTCAAGTTCCGATTTAAGAACAATGGCGGTCGCGATCGGCGACATATTGACTTCGATAGGTTCAACTCCTTCTTTCTTGGTAAAATAGGCAAATCCAGCCACAATAAAAATAGCGAGAACAATTAGAACTGTAAATAGCTTTTTCATACAGCAACATTAGCAAAAAGGCAATATAAATCAAGCAGAAAATACTTTACTAAAGCAGGAACTCTTTCTCTTTTAAAGACCACCCGCGCCGCGGGTGGTCTTTAAAAGCGCGCAACAGAGATTGCGATAGACGAAATGACGCTCACGATTGTGAGCGTCATTCTGACTTCCACTTCACAATCAGAGCCTGCGATACTTGTTAAAGCATTAAGTTCGAGGTTGGGACGCTGTCACTATAAAATTGCCGCTTGGAAACGCCGTCTCCAAGCGGCAATTTATTTTATAGATTATTTTACAATGCCCAAATTACGAAGGTAAAGATTTTTTCTCCATTCCTTAATTCACGCACATACAATGAGCGATCGTCTCTTTTTTCTCTTCTAACCTCTCGGCCCCACTCTGACTGCTCGTCAGGATCAATTTCTTGTCTAATATCACTTGACTTTCCACTTCCGCCTTTAGTTGAAGAAAGAATGCTATTTACGCTGTCTAGATGAGAGTAGATGCCCTCAAGTATGTCGTAATCGTGCTGATTTGGATGCTGATTGGTCAATGGATTACTTGAATAATCCATACAGGTGTCAAGATTCGGATTGCCGAAAATTTCATCTTGGTGATCAAGTCCTAGGGTGTGGCCAACTTCTTGGCACATCACAAAATTCCTCCATGACGGAGTATTATAAGTGCTAGTGTTGTAATATGAGTCGTTCACTCTTACTGTGCCTTTGGCAATATGTTGGCCACTTACCCAAATTTGGGCAACGCCAAGCCACCCCGTAAAGCCATACTTATTACTGCACACTTCCACTCTTCCGTCGGTTGCTCTGCAAGCGCGAGGATTTGTCTTGCCGGGCTTAACGACTGTATCAAGAACATTTGAAAGACTCCAGTCGTTCGCGGTCGTTGCTAGATAATTGTCCCATGAGGAAGAAACATTATCGCCTAATTCAAGCGTAAATGGATTTGCGGTGCGAGCCCAATGATAACCGCCCCATGAGTGATCAGCGAGGGCCATTTGCGCGCTTAGCCCAATCAAAATAATCAATCCAGCTAGAGCTAGCAATATATATTTTTTATTCATATGCTCCATAATATTAGAGCAATTAAGTTTGTCAAGTGGCATTGGGGACAATAGAATCCGTGTTGAAACCGCGCCGCTCACTTTTTCCGCAAGACCGCCATTATTTCATAAGTTCTCCTTTGTCACTCCAATCCCCCAACTTCTGCGTCGCGGCATTTTTCATGTTACTGCGGGGTTTTCTATTTAAGAAAAAAGCCGCGTGTAGCACATGTTCACGCGGCTTAGAAATTTACAATTCAAAACATCAGATCGTCACAGCTTCCTGTCTTGGCGACTTAAGCGTTGGCCCGAAAAAGATTTGATCTTCGGGCGATAGCGTGGCAAGGCCGAGAAGGTGAGAAGCCAGTTTTAATGAGCGACTTTTTATATTTTTCCGAAGAGCATTTTGTTCATGCAAGTTTTTCAAACCCTTTGTTTTGATTTCCTCAATAGCTTCAGCAACGATCCTAGCTTCAAGTCTGACATTATGTATTAACCTCTGTTGCCTTATCGATCCTGTTTTTGATTTCTGCGGCCTCTTCGTCATGCGGTAATAATAAGCGCCCGTGTCAGACCTGTAAATATTCGGCGCGACCCTCGCAAGATATTTCCGTCGCCTCTTTTTTCGCTGAAGAGATCTTTGGGGGTGATGTCGGAAACCGTCTTTAGTGGCAGGCTCAAGTATTCCGCCAGATTCCGCGATGACTCGTTTTATCGTTTGGCAATCGAGATAATTATTATTCTTGTCATTGCAGTTGAATGCGTCCGAGAACTTTACTTCGTTATATAAATCAGCGACAATTAGCGCTCCAGACGCTTGACCATGCTTTCCCCTATACTTAGTTCAGAACCACAAAAGAATCTTCTTGACTGCTATTTTCCGATTCTTCGCCTCAATTATAATTCTTGCTATTATTGAACCGCCAATTTTTACTTCTCCAAAATACTTTCTGGATTCGTTCATTTTCTTAATTTTTGAGTGTTCTTTTTTTATCTAGATGGAGTATAGCACACTCTCGATATTTCACAGAGAAATCGGCCGTTAGCGTTTATGCTTAACCCGTTCACTTTCTTTTAGATATTGCTTGCGGAGTCGCACCGACAATGGAGTCACTTCCAGAAGCTCGTCATCGGCCATGATTTCAAGTCCGTTTTCAATGGTTACTTCCTGATGCGGAGCAATATCAAGGGCCTCATCTGATCCTGAAGCGCGGACATTTGAAAGCTGTTTTCCTTTTGTCGGATTAACGACCATCTCTTCGCCTTTAGATGTATTGCCGATAACCATGCCCTCATAGACTTTAGTTCCATGGCCAATGTATAGGGTCCCTCGATCCTGTAAATTCCAAAGAGAAAATGCCACAGCTTTTCCTGTTGCCATAGAAATCATTGAGCCGGCGCCCTTTTTTTTAATTTCTCCGGCAAATGGACGAAAGCCGAGAACCCGTGAGCATAAAATACCTAAACCTCTTGTGTCCATAATAAACTGCCCGCGGTAACCTAAAAGACCGCGCGTTGGGCCTTCAAAAATAAGCCTTACCAAATTGCCCTCTGTAATCATATTTTGCATGACGAATGCGCGATTGGACAGCTTCTCAATTACCGTTCCCTGAAAATTTTCTGGTATATCGGCAATGACCTCTTCAAAAGGCTCCTTTTTTCCTGTGCTGTCTTCATGAATAATAACTTGAGGTTGTGAGACAGCCAGTTCGTATCCTTCTCGACGCATATTTTCAAGTAAAATGGAAATGTGCATTTCACCGCGCCCGTAGACTTTGAATACATCGTCACCGGAAAAATCAACTTGCAATCCGACATTAATTTCGAGCTCTTTCTCCAATCTTTCTTTAATTTGCCGACTGGTCACAAATTTTCCCTCTCGTCCGGCAAAAGGCGAGGTGTTAGCCATGAATTCAAGGCCAATTGTCGGCTCATCAACGGCAATGGCTGGAAGTGATTTGGCATTTTCGTCAGTGGTAATCGTATCTCCAATATTAATTTTTCCAAGACCGGCTATAAGAACAATATCGCCGGCTACCGCTTCCGTAACCTCCGATTGGTCCAAGCCCTGAAAGGTCAAGAGTTTAGTTACTTTGGCTTTTCGCCAATCGTCTTCATTTTGTTTTATAAAAAGCGTCGCTCCAAGAGAAATCTTCCCCTCGTAAATGCGGGCAATGGCAAGTCGGCCGGTAAAATTGTCGTATCCGAGATTAAATACTTGGGCGCGTAACGGATCTCCTTTCGCGTATGCTCTTGCCGCCGGCGCTGTTTCAAGAATTGTATCAAGAAGCGGCGAAAGATCGCTCATTTTGTCTTCCAGTTTTATTTTTGACATAGCTTCGCGTCCGATTGTATAGACAACTTTAAAGTTCGCCTGCTCATTGCTCGCGCCAAGTTCCAAGAAAAGTTCCAAGACTCGCTCTTCACAAAGATCCGGATCGGCGGCCACTTTGTCAATCTTGTTTATGACGACAATCGGCTTTAGTCCAAGTTCTAGAGATTTTTTTAATACGAATCGCGTTTGAGGCATGGGTCCTTCTTGAGCGTCAACAACCAATAACACTGAATCAATGGAGCGAAGCACCCGCTCAACCTCGGAACCAAAATCGGCGTGACCTGGCGTATCAACTATATTTATTTTTGTGCCTTTATAGATAATTGAGGCATTTTTGGCGTATATGGTGATGCCCCGCTCTTTTTCAAGAGAGTTTGAGTCCATTGTAACGCCAGATAAAACAGCGCCCGTCTGGCGCATCAAAGCGTCAGTGAGTGTTGTTTTGCCGTGGTCTACGTGGGCAATTATTGCTATATTTCTAATTTCCTTATAATCCATAAAATCTATGTAACAAAAAACGCGCACCGCTATGCGCCCCATTAGACTAACTTAAAAATTAAGATTGGTCAATGGCAATTTGGCGGGCATTTGACAACACATCGTTCATGAGATATAAACAGTGTTA
>CAYJVZ010000004.1:0-16523 GCA_964373765.1 uncultured Candidatus Saccharibacteria bacterium
ATTAAGCCATGATAAGAGCTATATCTTTGGCGATAGTATTATATATACAAAATTTATCAAATTTTATATCGGTTACTCATTTATACATTTATTTGCAAATAAATAGCAATTTTGCTATAAATAAGCACTGATCTTGGTTTAACCTTGATTAGATTACATAAATTGATAGCAAATAAAGTAAGAATAAACCATCAAATTAGATCCCCCGAATTACGGGTCGTCGATGAAAATGGCGAAAACTTGGGAGTACTTCCGCTTCAAGAAGCGATAAAGAAAGCCAGTGATTCCGGCTTTGACTTGATTGAAATTTCACCAAATGCAAAGCCGCCAGTGGCTAGAATAATGGATTATGGCAAGTTCCAGTACGATCAGAATAAAAAACTTAAACTCGCCAAATCCAAGTCTCACACTTTTGAGACTAAGAATATTCAAGTCAAGATCGGCACCGGAGAGCATGACCTTTTATTAAAAGCAAAAAAAGCCTCGGGGTGGCTGAAGGAGGGAAATAGGGTAAAAATTGAATTGTTTCTTAGGGGCAGAGCAAAATATATGGAGCAAAAGTTCCTCAAAGAGAGATTAGAGAGGATATTAAAACTGATCACCGAAAATTTCAAAGTGACAGAACAGCCGAAAAAAAGCCTGAAAGGTTTGAGTATTGTTATAGAAAAAAATAATAAAACAAATGAAATCAAATAAATCATACGCCAAGAGATTGAGGATGACAAAAAATGGCAAAATAATCGGCCGAGGCAAGGGCCATAATCATTTCAACGCCAAAGAGAGCCGCAAAAAACAATTAGCTAAAAACCGGTACAAGCAATTTATAATGGGCAATAAGGATCGTTCGCGATATTTATCCGGATTAAAATAAATTTATGACTAGAGTAAAAAAGGCCGTTAATGCCCTAAAATATAGAAGAAAAATTCTAAAAAGAACGAAGGGATTCAGGCACGGCAGAAAAAGTAAAGAGAGGGCGGCCAATGAAGCTTTGCTTCATGCCGGAGCTTACGCTTTTGCCCACAGGAGAGATAAAAAAAATGACATGCGCAGACTCTGGACGGTAAAAATAAATGCCGGGCTTAAGCCGTTTGATTTGTCATTCAGCCGCTTTGCCGGCGCCTTGAATAAAAAAAATATTAGGCTCAATAAAAAAATACTTGCCGAAACAGCGGCCTCCAATCCAGCTACCTTTTCTAGGATTGTAAAAAGCGTAATGTAAGAAGCTTTTTTATAGCTTATAGACTTTTCCTCTTTGAGGAACTTCGGCTTCAATTTCTAGATAATCTCTGACTCGCTGCGCTAGAAAGATTGATGATTTTGGTTCTCCCATGACCACGAATACTTTTTTAAGTTTTCGGGAATTCTTTTCAATATAATTTAAAAGTGATTTTGAGTCAGCGTGCGATGAATATCCGCTAATAGATATATTCTTAGCTCTTATTTCAATAACTTGGCCGTCAATTAGAACCGACTTCGCCCCTTCGGCAATTTCTCTTCCTAAGCTTCCAGCCGATTGGAATCCGACAAAAACTATAGCGTTATTCGGGTTTGATAAATAGAGTTTTTCATGATTTATAATCCTTCCGCCTTCCGACATGCCCGAACCGGCTATTATTATTTTGGGTCCGCTTACTTTATCTATGTTTTGAGATTCGCTTCTTGTGTATGTAAGAGTCAATTTAGGAAAATTAAATATGTCATCGCCTTGGCTTATATCTTTTCTGACAATTTTCTTAAAGTGATCGAAGTTTCTTTTATAAATTTTAGTTACTCTTTGGGCAAGCGGCGAATCAAGGAAAACCGGTATCTTGCTCATTCGACCCTCTTCAACCAATTCATTAATTTCATATAAAATAACCTGGGTCTTTTCAATTGAGAATGCCGGAATCATTAAAACTCCTTTTGTTTTCTCAATATACTTTATGGCCAGCAAAAGATTTTCTCGCCTATTTTCCAGACTTTCATGATCGCGATCTCCATAGACGCTCTCTATCACCATATAATCATTGTCTTCTAAACTCTCTGGATTATTTAAAAGAGGGTTATCATCGCCGCCTATGTCTCCAGTCATTAAAATCTTTTTTCCGTTTATATCAAATTGATAGGCGGCAGAACCAAGAATATGTCCTGAATTTATAGCTTTAACTTTTATCTTTTCAAAAAAAATGTGCGGGGCGTGATAGGAAAGGGTGGTCCATAAATTCAGAGTCTCTCTAACATCGCTGTCTTCATACAAAATATTTTTGCCATCCTTTTTGGAATAACTCATAATTTTTAGGGCGTCCTCAAACATAAGAGATGACAGTTCCTTAGTTTCTTGGGTGCTAAAAATTCTCCCCTTAAAACCCATCTTTACCAATCTCGGAATTCGGCCTATATGATCGAGGTGGGCGTGGGTTACAAACAATAAATCAATCTCTTCTGGCTTATATGGAAATTCCTTAAAATTAGCATCCGTATCATGCTGTAAGTCGCTTATGCCTTGAAAAAGTCCGCAGTCAATGAGAATTTTTTTACCTTCGGCTTCAATTAAAAAATTTGCCCCAGTTACTTCTTTAACCCCGCCCCAAAAAATCAAGGATATTTCTTTGTTATTAATTTTATTTTCCAATTGACCGATGAATAATTTTATTCCTTAAATAATAATATCCAAATAATGCCCCGAAAAGGCCTAGAATAATGTCAATGTATGTATCTTGCCAGTAGCCTTCCGGACTATAGAGGGCGCTAAAAAAATATTCGTAAAATTCCCAAAGTATTCCCACGATAAAAGTTCCGAAAATAATCAGTATAAAAAAATCTCTATCTGATCTAGATTTGTATTTTATATAGCCGGAAAAATAAAAAAGCCAAACAATCGCTAAAGCAAGCCAAAATCCTCCTAGAAGGTGCATAATCCAGTCTGCCCACCAAAATAACCAGTAGATATGGAAAATGCTTGCGGATATATGAGCTATTAAAATTGCCAAAACTAAAACGAAAATTTTATTTAATAATTTTTCTTTCATTTTTTATTGGCAAAATTTCTTTCACTAAAATACCCCGCCTTACGGCTGGGTAGATTAGTAGGGTTATCTGAAGATATATTACCTAGGATGATCCCAGGTGGGTATCCGCAGCTTTATCGATCAGAAGACTTGCCTTTAGATGTGTTTTCGTCCAAAGGCAAGTCCTCATCACAATAAAACTATATAGGATTCCCTTGATTAATATTTTTAATCTAGATAATATCTCAAATAACCCTATTTACATTATAACTCCAGAAGTCCAGTCTGCACAAGTTTTAATACATATAAAAAATTATGTCAACAAAATTTAATTTTTATTCAAATCAGGGCTACAGAGAATACGATCTTGGACAATCTCATAATCAATGATTTCATCATCTTTAAACCAGTGTCTAATTTCATCTTCAGCTTCAGCCACAGAACCGGAAGCGTGCACTAAATTCCTGACTGCCCTCCCGGCATTGTCTGATATTTCATACGAGTCCAAAACAAAATCGCCCCTGATTGTGCCAACATCAGACGTAAGAGGTTCTGTTCCGCCGGTTAGTTTTCGCACGATTTTTACGGCGTGAGGGCCCTGCCATATCATGGCTAGAACCGGCCCTGAAGTCATATAACTTGAAAGCGTTTCCAGTAATTTAGCGGTAATTTTTAGAGGATCATATGACGGCGGAGTAAGTCCTTTGTCTTTATATCCTTTAATAGTTTTTTCTCCAGTAACTCTTCGCCATGAAGGATCTAAAGTATAATGTTCCTCAATCAGTTTTTTTGAGGGCTTTAGCATTTTTAAGGCTGTCAACTTAAGGCCGATGCGCTCGTATCTCATTATAATCTCACCCACTAAATTTCTCTGAAGAGCGTCCGGTTTCAAAATTATTAATGTCCTTTCTTCTTTGTGGTGTTTCATAAAATGAATTATTGCTCAAGATAATAGCAAAAAAAATTAAAAAAAGACACTATTTGTAGTTCTCTGAAGCTCTGTCTTGGAGGATTATATTATTTAATCAACCGCATAGTAATATCGAGATTTATTTAAAAAAAGTAAGAACTTCCGGCTCTTTTTTTGTCACTAAAATGGTGTGCTCAAAATGGGCGCTTTTTTTGCCATTTGCGGTAACATGAGTGAAGCCGTCCGGCATAAGTTTAGTTTTGCCCGTCCCCAAATTAAACATAGGCTCAATGGCAAGGACCATGCCCACTTTAAGTTCCGGCCCTTCTCCTTTTTCTCCGAAGTTCGGAACATAGGGATCTTCATGAACTGATTTTCCCACACCATGGCCGCATAGATTTTCTGCTATAAAATAGCCCTCTCTCTTTGCCACTTTAGAGATTGCATGCCCTATATCGCCAATATTTTTGCCAACGGTCGCTTCGGCTATGCCCGTGTATAAAGCTTCTTTTGTGGCCCTTAGTAATTTTTCCGCTTCTAAATCTATTTTGCCGACACCGATGGAAACGGCGCTGTCGGTAAACATGTTTTTATGGTTAAGGCCTATATCTATTCCCACAATATCTCCATCGTTTAAGATTCTCGGATTCTCCGTCGGTATGCCGTGTATTATTTCTTCATTAACTGATATGCAGCTATTAGCTGGAAAAGGCCTTCTGGCGCCTCTTGGCTGATAGTTAAAAAATGACGGTTTGTCTCCCAATTTAGCGATCAAATCTTTTGCCAAATTATCCAAATCTGATGTTTTAATACCCGGACGAACTATTGAACAAACTTGCGATATAATCTCCCCTAATCTTCTTCCGCCTTCTCTAAGAAAAGTAATTTCTGCCTCTGTTTTAATAGAAATCATATGGTCTTTTCTATGGCTTTTATGATTTCTGAATGCACCTCCTTGCTATCTTTTGACCCGTCAATGTCAAGAAAATTGTATTTTTTATTCTCTCTATAGTACTCAATCGTCGGCCAAACGTCGCTGTGATACCAACTAATTCTGTTTTTTATATCATCTTCGTTGTCATCCAGTCTTTTTCTTTTAAGCAATCTTCTCATCACTTCCTGATCAGAAATATTTAAATAAATAATAAAAGGTTTATGCCTGCCAAAAAATTCAAAAGCCGAATCCAATACATGAGCTTCATGAAGTTTGCGCGGGCTTCCGTCTATTAACATATGCTGATTTTCTTCTAGATTATTGACCATTAAGTCAGCCCACATCCAAACCGCTAAAAATTCAGGATGTAATCCTCCTTTTTGGTAAATTTTTGAAGACAATCTGCTGGCAAATAAATTTTTTTTTATAAATTGCCGAAATCTTTTTCCTGTTTCCAAATGAAAAATCTCCCTTTTGGGGTCTTTTTTCTCTAGATACTTTTGAATTAGATCAGCTTGCGTGCCCTTTCCCGAGCCGGACTGCCCTATAAAGACGAATGTAAGGGGGTTTTCCATAAAATATTAATTGTTTGGAGTATTAATAATACTACATCGGCTTTTCTAAATAACCAACTGACAAATGAGCTTTTTTTGGATGCTTGAAATTACAGAACCAAAATATGTCAATACTCTTTCAACGAAACCTGGGCATCAATTTTCTTGATAAGATCAAGCACGACGGCAACCACGATCAAAAGAGCTGTTCCCCCTATACTAAGAGCGGCGTTGTTGGTAATAGCTTTCATGGCAAGAGGCAAAACAGCGATTAAGGAAAGAAATGTGGCGCCGACTAAAGTAATCCTTGTCAGGACTTTTGATAAATATTCAGATGTTGATTGCCCCGGTCGAATGCCCGGAATAAAAGCTCCGCTTTTTTGGAGGTTGGTTGATATTGTGTCTGGGTCGAATGTAACAGCCGTATAGAAATAAGTAAATAAAAATACTAAAGCAAAATAAATGGCCGCGTAAATCCATCCGTTTGAGAGAATGGTCAGAAAAAAATTTGAAACACTTTGAACTATGCTGTTATTAATTTCAGCCAAAAAACTAAGTATCATTTGAGGAAATAATAAAATAGAGAGAGCGAAAATAATTGGGATTACTCCGGCCTGATTAACTCTAAGCGGCAAATAAGTGGAAACCCCGCCGTAAACCTTCTGGCCTCGTATTCTTTTGGCGTATGTAATGGGGATAGGCCGTTCCGCTTCCGTAATGAAAACTACCGCCCAGATGATTATGAGAGCCGCCACCACAAAACCAAGATAAAGCGGAATATCCTGAGCTGTAAAATTGAAAGTAAGCAACTGTGATACGCTTGTTGGCAAGCTTGAAACTATTCCAGCAAAAATTATCAGTGATACTCCGTTTCCAACTCCATATTCGGTAATCAGTTCGCCAAGCCACATCAAAAGCGTCGAGCCAGCCACAATGACGATAATATTAACTAAAGTTTCAAATCCTGTAAGTGAACTGATAATCCCTTGCTTTGTAAGCAAAACCAAGAAAGCAAAAGCCTGAATAGCGGCCAGAGGAACTGATAATCTCCTTGAAAATTGGGCGAACTTTGCTCTTCCAGCCTGACCTTCTTCGTGATATATGGCTTTCAGTTTTGGTATCATCATTGTAAGAAGCTGCATTATAATTGAAGCAGTGATATATGGACCAACCCCAAGCATGACTATTGAAAGAGTTGATAAACCGCTTCCTGAAAATATGTTTAGAAGACCGAAGAATTGGTTATTGGCGAAAAAAGTGTCTAGAGCGCCAGCGTCAACGCCCGGAATCGGAACAGCGGCCAGAATCCTAAAAAAAATCAATCCAATCAGTACGAAGCCAATTTTTCTTCGGAGAGTTTTATCTAAATAAACAGTTTTGATTTTTTGTAGAAAAGTCACAATATATTATTTTACTTCAATCTTTCCGCCCGCCTTCTCAATCATGCTTTTAGCCACCATTGATGTCAAACATCCCGACAATGATATTTTTCTTTCAAATTTGCTTGAGGCAAGAATCTTAACTATGGGAATTTTACCACCCTGTCTTCTGATTAATTTTTTTTCAAGAAGAGATTGGATATTTACTTGGCTATCATCTTTAAAATTCCTGTCTATTGCCGAAAGAGACACAGTTTGAGGCTTTTGACTGAAACTTTTAAAGATATTCCTGCCGCGACCGCGTAATTTAGGCCATCTCTTTATTTCGTCTCGAAGTTCTGGCCTTATCTTTCTTCCGGCTCTGGCTTTTTGACCTTTCGTGCCACGGCCAGAAGTTTTTCCTCTTTTGCCGCCTCGGCCAACGTAACCTTTTTTCTTATTGGGATTTTCTCTGATTAATTGATGATATTGCATATATTTACTTTTTTACCGCTATTTGAGAAAGAGCGGCAATAGCTACTCTGGCATTGTTTAGCTGGTTTTTACTGCTTGAAAGAATTTTGGCGTTAATATCTTTAATTCCGGCAAGTTCTATGACGCTTCTAACTGGCCCGCCCGCGATCATGCCTCTTCCCGGAGCTGGAATCATTTTTACTCTAGAGCCGCAATACTTAGCTGTAAGAGGATACGGGATGGACGATGTTTTTGTTAGCTTCAGACTAATCATATTTTTTTTGGCGTTTCTCTGCGCTTTATCAATAGCAAGAGTGGTATCGCTAGCCTTTCCAAGCCCGACTCCAACACGACTCTTCCTGTCGCCGGCAACCAAAGCAACGCTGAAACTAAATCGTCGTCCGCCAGAGACAACGCGAGTCACTCTTCTTATGGAAATGGTCTTTTGATCAAATTCTGATTTCTGTCTGCCTCTTGAGGGAGAACCTCTCCGACCTCCTCTTTTGTTTAGTGAACCGCCTCTTGCCATTTTAGAACCGTCTTCGGGCTTTTTCTCAACTATTTTTGCGTCTATTTTTTCTCCTTGCATATATTAAAAATTTAAACCCTCTTTTCTGGCGGAATCCGCCACCGCCTTTATCCGTCCGGCATAGGCGAAACCAGCTCTGTCAAAAACGACCTTGCTTATTTTTAATTCTTTAGTTTTTTTGGCTATATCTTTTCCCAAGAGAACTGGCGAGTCTTTGGATTTTTTTTCATCAGTTTGCCTGCTCGATGATGATGCCAGAGTTTTTCCTTTGGTGTCATCTATTAGCTGGGCGTAAATATGCTTATTTGATTTGAAGATAGAAAGACGGGGTCTATCGGCTGTTCCAATAACCTTGGCCCGAATCCGTTTATGTCTTCTTCGTCTCATTGATTTTTTGTCATTAGTTTTCGCCATAAAAATAAAATTGTTTAGACGGTTTTCTTTCCTTGTTTCCTCCTAATTATCTCATTCTCATATTTTATGCCCTTGCCCTTATATGGTTCCGGTTTCTTTTTATCTCTGACCTTTGCCGCAAATTGTCCGACAGCTTCTATGCTTATCCCAGAAATAGTTATAACATTTTTCTCAACAATTACATTAACTCCTTCGGGAATTTTTATTATAATCGGGTGGGAAAAGCCAAGGTTCATTAAAAGAGTGTCCTTCTTGACTTCAGCTTTAAAGCCTACGCCTTCTATAATTAATTTTTTCAAAAAAGGTTTGTTCACGCCCTGAATCATTCTCTTTATGTGAGCGGCGGTAGTTCCCCAAAGAGCGCTTTTTGAAGAATTCCCGCTCATTGGCTTGACTAAAACCTTGTTGTCGGAGACTTGGATATTAAACTTCGGATCTATCGATCTTTTAAGCTCGCCAAGAGGTCCTTTAATAAAAATTGCGCCGTCTGATAATTTAATATCAGTCTTTGGGGGTATTTGAATCTCTTGGCTACCTATTTTTGACATTTTTTACCAGATTAAAAAAAAGGCTTCTCCTCCAATTCTGGCTTTATGGGCCATTCTCTCGGTCATAATTCCTTTTGATGTTGATAAGATTACAGAGCCGTATTTATTGATAGGTCTTTTTGAAGAATGATAGACCCTGCGGGACAACTTTGAAATTCTTTCTATGCCGTTAATATCTCTTTTTTTTCCTTCTCCTTGAAGCGTCATTTCTATCATATCTTTATTTTTTTCTCTTTTTTTTGAAACCAAGGAAATATAACCCTCCTTTAGAAGAATATCGGCCAAGCTGTTTATAATCTTATTGTCTTCAAAAACCATGGACTGTTTTTTGGAAGCATTGGCGTTTCTTAGCTTTGTTATGAAATCTGAAATCTGATCCTTTACCATGATGATTTTCTTACTCCGGGAATCATACCTTCATTGGCGTATTCCCTAAAACAGATTCTGCACAGATCGAAATCCCTCATATAGCTTCTTTTTCTGCCACACCTAAAGCACCTTCGCACAATGCGTGATGAAAATTTAGGCTTCTTTAATGCTCGAGCTATAACGGATTTTTTTGCCATATATTAAAAACATTTGAAAAAACATTCCTAAAGAAAAATGCTCTTTCGGGAGCATTGCCAATACTAGCAGGCTAAAAAATCATTGTCAATTATATGCTTTTTAGCTATTTAGTTATGTGACGCTCTTTGAAAAAGGCACGCCAAGAGAGGTGAAAAAATCATGGGCTTCGTCTTTGTTTTTGGAGGTAGAAACCAAAGTAATAGCCATGCCGAAAACATCTTTTAGATCCTCGTCGGAAGTTTCTGGGAATATCGTATGCTCTTTTATTCCAATAGTTAAGTTGCCGACAGAGTCAACAGACTTTCTTGGAATTCCTCTAAAATCCCTAGTTCTCGGAAAAGCGATATTTATCAATTTATTTAGAAAACTATCCATTATCCCTCCTCGCAAAGTCACCTGAAATCCGACATTGTCCCCTTGTCTGACTTTAAATGTGGCTATGGATTTTTTTGCTCCTCTTTCTGCCGCCTTCTGGCCAGTAATTTTCGCTAATCTGTCCGCAATCAGTTCCTTTTTCTTTTTGTCTTTTATTGAACCTATTCCAGTGCTAATAACTATTTTTTTAATCTCTGGCGTCTGCATAATATTTTTATAACCCCATTTTTCTTTCAGGGAATTAAAAATTTTTTTTCGGTTGTCGTTTTTTTTCATTTCTTTAAAATTAAATTAAAACAATGTTATTTCTTTACGGCTTTATTTTCACTTTCGCCGCGGCCCTTGGCCAATTTTAAATTGGAGACATGAATGGGCGACGGCACTGCCAAAATCTGGCCTTTTTTTCCGCTTTTTTTAGATTTGATATGGCGCTTCTTTAAGTTTAAGCCTTCAACAATGACTTTGCCAATGCTGGGAAAAGCTCTGGTAACTTTGCCTTTTTTGCCCTTATCGCCTCCGGAGATGGCTACAACTTCGTCATTTTTCTTAATTTTCATATTTTTATACTATTTCGGGGGCCAGAGAAAAAATTTTTTGAAATCCCATTTCGCCAATTTCACGAGGAATAGGTCCGAAAATCCTGCCAGCTATTGGATCTTTCTTGTCTTTTTCAACTATTACCACGGCATTTTCATCAAATTTGATATATGAGCCGTCTTTTCTTTTGAAATTACTGTTTTGTCTTACGACAACCGCGCGTAAAACTTCTTTTTTCTTTACACGCTTCCTTGGCTCGGCTTTTTGGACAGAAATAGTCACTATTTCACCTAAGGTGGCGTATCTTTTTTTTGAAGATCCTAAAATCTTAAAAACTCTTCCGAGCTTTGCTCCGGAGTTATCCGCGATTTTAACAATGGATCTAGGTTGCAACATTTTATTTATTTAAGACTATAAATCTCTTGTCTTTCGAAATTGGTTTCGTCTCCACAATAGTGACTTTATCGCCTATTTTGAAAACATTTTTCTCGTCGTGCGCCTTATATCTCGAACTCTTATTTACGTATTTGCCATATTTTCCCGTTTTTCTGTATGTATCAACTTTTACCACTATTGTCTTATGCATTTTGTCTGAAACAACGATTCCGTTTAGCCTCTTTCTTGGGCCTATATCGGCTCTATTCATATTTACATTGACTTTTTCCATGATTTAAATATTTCGCAATCCTAATTTCGCAATCCTATACGAAAAAACTGACATTGTCCATAATTAGACTTTTACTTTTTCTGCCTTAGAACAGTTAAAATTCTGGCAATGTCTTTCTTTATGGATAAGCCTTCTTTAATATTTTTAAGCTTGCTGCCTGTTAAATTGAACCTGAAATTTCTTAAGTCCTCTCTCCTTTGGGACAGGTCTTTATAAAGTTCTTTTTCATTTTTCTTTCGATATGAATCCATGATTTAATTTCTTGAAATTATTTTTGTCTTTAGAGGCAGTTTTGTGCCGGCTTTTCTTAGAGCCTCAAAAGATTGCTCCGGACTTATGCCGTCTAGTTCAAATAGGACGCGTCCCGGCTTAACATCAAAAAGATAGCCCTGCGGATCACCTTTGCCTTTGCCCATTCCGACTTCAGCTGGTTTTTTGGTAAAGGGCATATCAGGAAAAATTCTTATCCAAATCTTGCCAGTTTTGCCCATAAAGCGCGACATCACTTTTCGGGCCGCTTCTATCTGATTTGACTTAACTCGGCCGTGAGTAATAGCTTTTAATCCGTAAGAACCGAAAGAAAGATTAATGCCTCTTGTCTCAACGCGTATCTTGGAGATATTTCTGCGCATAGTATGCCATTTTCTGTATTTTATTTTTTTTGGTAGAAGCATGGTTGTTGATTAATTTTTATTTTTTAGAAAATATATCTCCTCTATAAATCCAAACTTTGATACCGAGATCGCCATAAGACATATGGGCTTTTTCTCTCGCGAAATCTATATCAGCTCTGAATGTCTGAAGCGGAATTCTGCCTTTTTTGAGCGTCTCTCTTCTTGCCATATCGGCTCCGCCGAGTCTTCCGCCTAAATATATCCTAATGCCTAAAACATCTCTGTTGGCCATGACTTTCTCAATCATTTGTTTCATAACTCTCCTAAATGGAAGCCTCTTCTCAAGACCCTCGGCTATCATTTGAGCCACTATTGCGGCGTTAGATTCCGGTGAGCGGATTTCCTCTATATCTAGCTTGATTTCAGGCGGAACATTGAGTTTGTTTTTTCTAACCATTTTTTCAATTTCTGCTCTTAAATGAGTCGCCCCTTCACCGCTTTTTCCTATAATAAGGCCGGGGCGCGATGTCTTGATTATAACTCTTAACTTTTTCTCGCTTCTTTCTATTTCAACGATGCTTACATAAAAGCCTCTTAATTTTTTTATAAGAAAGTCCCTGATTTTTATATCTCCTTTCAAAAATTGCGAATACTTTTTACCGCCCGCCACGAACCAGCGAGACTTCCAATCTCTAATAATGCCCAGCCTGTGTGAATATGGATGTACTGTATGCGGCATAAAATTAAACTTTGATTTTGCTTGTCATCTGGGATTTTGGGTTTGGCTTTTTTTGAGGTTTTGAGTCCAAGACTAAAGTTACATGACTTGTTCTTTTTTTAATCTGGGCACCCGAACCTCTGGCTCTTGGCATCATTCTTTTTAGGACTATGCCGCTGTTAACCTCAATTTTTTTTATTATCAAATCTTTGTTGTTAACAGCGAGATTGTCCTTGGCGTTAGAGATGGCGGAGTTCAGCAGTTTTGACAATGAAAAGGCCGCTGATTTAGTGGAATGTTTGAGGGTGATTCGGGCTTTCTCGACACTCATACCTCGAATAAGATCGGCCACTAATCGGATTTTTCTGGGGGATTGTCTAAAATTGTGAAGTGAAGCTTTGGTCATTTTTTTATTTTTTTGTCTCAATTGCCGCTTTAGCTGATTGAGCCGCCGCGATTTCGGCTTCTTTCTTTTTTTGTTCTAATTCCTTTTGCATCTTGCCTCCATGGCGAACGAATTTTCTAGTTAAGGCAAATTCGCCAAGCCTATGTCCCACCATCTCTTCGCTTACAAGAATCTCTATGTGATCTTTTCCATTATGCACTCCAAATTTAAATCCCACCATTTCAGGAGAAATCTCGCTAGCCCTCTCCCATGTCTTAATAACTCCCATTTGTTGAGGTTTTTTTCCAGAAATCTTTTTTAGCAGATTTTCGGACACATATGGCCCTTTTTTAAGCGATCTTGTCATGTCTATAAAAATAAAAGCCCGCCTAGGCTTAGTTTTATGCTACCAAAAAGTTGAGCAATGTCAACACAAAAGAGGTCCGTTGTGCCAAGTCACAAAGCTGTCGGCCTTTTGATCAATCGGCCAGGAAAACGCCGCCAGTATTATGATTCAGACGAGAAAACCCCGCCTCCCCCTGCGTCAACCTGCCACGTTGACGCACGAGTGTGGCCTTGAGATAGGTAAACATAGGTAAACGCTGAACTTGTTGAATGCGTCAATGGAACTGGGAGACAAAAATAAAAGAGCTCACCTTTCGGCGAGCTCTGTGAAGAATTAAATGCGACTTAATGTGATATCGCGCGGTAGCACTTGGAAACGGCGTTTCTAAGTGACGCCTTTTCCAAGTCGGGCTTTCATATCCAATTACCACATACAATAAGTTTAGCCGACCGACTAAACTTATTGTATGTCATGAGTTAGCGAGTCTTAGTGAATCAACAAGATCAAATAAGATCAAGAGAACTACAATCAAGATTAGAAAGAAATATTATCTGTAAACGTCAACTGGAGCGAGGTGAGATCTAGATAGATCTGCGGATATCTGACATCCACAATACAAATTTTCAATTTTAAGATCAGTTAAAGAGGCCGACCAAAAAATCTAAAGTGTCCTTAATCAAATTTTTAATTCCAAGCACCAGTCCGCCAGCGACATCAATAACATTTGCCCGCAAGTTGCTAATTAGCGAGAGAAGCCAGCTTGCTTTATTTTCTTTGTTTACTTGAACAGAGTCGCTAGCCAAATTTGAGCCGCTATCGCTTTTTGCTATGGGCGCTTGTCTAAAGACTACAACATAGGCATCGATCGCGATGCCAGTTTTAATCATTCTTGGATTATTGGTATTGCCGTCAGACCACGACGAGAAAACGTGATTAACATTATTTAGGCTTTGGGAGGGCGCTTCAATTAATCTGTCCGATCCCGCGGTACTTGGCAGAACTTGCGGCGTTCTAAAGGTCGTGCCGTCAACTTTTAGATTCAATCCAGCCGGCATAGTGTTAAAACTTAGGGATGAGGTGATGGGAGAAATTTTATGGATTTTTTCCACTGAAGCGCCAGCGCTGTCAACGGCAACCATTATTATTTCATAATAGAAATCATTGTGATGATCAAGTATAACAGGCACTCTAAATGAGCCGTTTGTAATATTGGTAGTAGTTAGTAAAGTCGGATGACGATGATTATTCAGCGAGTCGCCGTGCACAAGATCTATCCTCCAGATAAAACTTGATGCCCCAAGAACGCCGTCTTCTCTATCAGTTGCCGTGCCCGAAAAAGTAATAATGTCGCCTGCCTTAAACATTCCGTTGTTAGCAGGATTAGTGGTTAGAATGGCTGTTGGGGCCTGATTGTCGCTAGTTGTAATTTTGACAGGGCTTGAAGCATTTGAAAGACCTTTTGTGTCAGTCACTGTTAATACGGCATTAAAGATGCCGTTTCCAGAATATGTGTGAACCGGGTTAATTTGTGACGAACTTGATCCATCACCGAAATTCCACGCGTATGTCAGACTGTCGCCGTTTGGATCACTACTGTCAGAACCTTTAAAAGTTACGGCAAGCGGAGGATTACCAACTGTTACATTAGCAGAAGCTACGGCCACTGGAGCAACGTTTACTCCTCCTGAAAGAGTGATCTTATGAATGCTATTTCTCGCTAGAATGTAAACCAAACCGTCTTTTGGATTGACCTCCATTCCGACAGGACTTCCTACGCTTGTGACATTATAGACATTGCCTGATGGCGTATATAATTTTATAAAGCCCTGGACAAAATCACCGAAGAAATATCCCCCGCCGAAGTTGCCTGCCGCTGGATAAGAAGTGTCGTCATAGAAAGCGCCGCCAATAATAGAGCCTTGTCTTTGTCCCCTTAGATAGGCATAAATCGGATTGGTAAAAGTGCTATTGGAGCATGGGGAGTTGCCGCTATTGTGTACGCCAAAGACGCTGTGGGTAAAAGAACCTTCGCAACTTGGCCATCCAAAATTTTTGCCTCCGATGGTGGCGTCATTAATTTCTTCATATGTTTCATCTCCGACGTCATTTAGATATATTTTTCCACTAGTTTTACTAATCGTAAATGTAAACGGATTTCTCAAGCCTCTGGCCCAAATCCTTGAAGTGACAGAATTCGGATTGCCATCATAGAAAGGATTTGTCGGTGCGCCTCCGCCAGTATTTTTATCTATCCTTAATATCTTGCCGCGATAATCTGTAAGAACCATGGAGGAGCCGGGACTGCTGGCGTCGCCCGTGGCCACAAGAAGATAACCATTCTTGTCAAAATGAATTCCTCCGCCGACATGACAGCATCCGCCGCCAATATTTACGATATTGTCTAGAATTACTGTTTCCGCGCCAGTTGAAACATTCATATTAGAAGTATTTGCTTGAATTCTTGAGACTCTAGTTTGTTTTGAACTTGCCGCGTAAAAGACATAGACGAAACGATTTGTATTAAAGTCCGGATCAAAGGTGATGCCTAATAATCCGTTTTCAGCGAAAGAATTTACAGAAAAGCTGTGAAAAGTGGACAACCTTTGACCGTCGCTGTTTAGAACTGCTATTTGACCGCCTTGTTCCGCCACAAACACTCGGCCGCTTCCGTCAGGCGGAAAAGCGATAGCGGTGGCATTTGAAACTGCTGAACTAAATAAAACTCTCTGGAAAGAAGCGCTTGTAGAAAGAGCGGGTCCTCCAACGGGGACGGCATTGCTGTCGCGGGTTATAAAAATTCTGTCTAGTTTTGAATTAGCTTCTCGAGTCTTAAATACGAGAGTGTGAGAACCTGCCGACAAATTAAGCACTCTTGGATTTATCGCTCTCGGGGCCGAACTGGTTATTCCTCCTCTTCCGTTTAACTTAGTCCACTGCCAGCTTGAGCTATAATTTTCAGTAACATCATATATATCGTCGGACGCATTATCTAAAGAAACAAAAAATGAGTCGTCAGCTATTGATGTCGCTAAAACTCTAGCCCAAACGCTATAGCTTCCAGTTTCAGGCACACTGAAAGTAAATTGAACTGTGCCGGAATTAGCGATAGACGATGACACATATCTGCCATTAGAAGCGAGGACATCGGCGCTTACTAGCATAGGTGAAGAAATAAGAGCTGATTCCGCTTCAAGATACTGCGAAAGAGCGCTAATTGAAGGGCTTCCTGCTTGAGCGCCAGAAGTAGTCAGAGAAAAGTCGGAAGAAGCGGCCGAATTTCCCGCTGAATCTTTGGAAATGACTCTGTAGTGGTAAGCGGTGTTTGGGGCTAAGCCTGAAAGCAAAATTTGGTGAATAGTTTGCATGGCTGGATTTAAAGTGGTTCGCGCTCCATAGCCTATTGTCCGGCCATATTCAACTTGTCCGTTTGAAGATTCATCCGTCTGCCAATTAATATTGGCTGATGATTGAGTTATTGAAGAAGCTGAAACATTTGTTATTTGCGGCGGTCTCGTATCTATTTGCGAAGATGGAGGTGTAGTCGGAGGTGGCGGAGGTGGCGGAGGTGGCGGAGGTGGCGGAGGTGGCGGAGGTGGCGGAGGTGG
>CAYJVZ010000004.1:16623-18023 GCA_964373765.1 uncultured Candidatus Saccharibacteria bacterium
GCGGAGGTGGCGGAGGTGGCGGAGGTGGCGGAGGTGGCGGAGGTGGCGGAGGTGGCGGAGGTGGAGGTGAGGAGCTAAATTGCCACATTCCCGGAATAGATCTGTCGTAAATAATTTTTGAATAATAAATGCCAGACGCTCTCTTTTCATTGTCTGTTACAGATACATTATTGAAATAACTTGGATCCGAAATGCATCTTGGTCTTAAACTATAGGCGACGTATTGTTCATTTCCCCCGGCGTGAGGAAAAACTGAATAAACATCAGAGACTCTTCCGCAGGCATCGTTAAATGGTTCAATGCTTCGCGAATCAAAAATTATTCTTTGGTTTGTTCCCACAAAAGTTGAAGGATTAATATCCCACATGGCGGCAATGCTTCTATTGCCCGCCGGTCCTGAAAATAGACGGACTTTTTCGTCAGCAGTTAAAAATACTAATTTTTGAATACTGCCGACATCTGGATTATTCACAATAACCGGAGACGAGAGACTGGAAAAGGGATTGGTGGAACGCATCCAGGTCGCGCCGTTACCTCCCGGTCGAGCGGCGACCAAATATTCATTTCCGAATTTAACAATACTTCCTTCACTAGATCCACTGGCGCCTGAAGGGCCGACAATTCCAACCCTATATCTTGCGATTCCTGAATTCCAAACATATTTAACAGCTTTAACTCCGCCTGATGTATATACTTCAGCCCATTCAGTGCCTTCGCTATTTAAACGAATCGGTCCAGCAATTGAAGGCCAGCCGGGATTAATAGCGATAGGACTTTCAATAATTTCTATATCATTTTCAAGATTATTCAATTTAAAATGAATCATTTCTACGCCAGCGCCCAAAACAGATGGAAACGATGTCCCCGTATTAATGTCGTGTTTGATAAAATACCACTTAGCGGCAAAAACATTTTGATTTGGGGCGAGATTTCCATTGACAACCGCGCCTTTTGGCACCCCCCAAACAGAAACATGTCCGTGACTTTTTATGATGTTAGAGTTACCGTACTGATTCCATGAATCTAACATCCCTTCTTTAATTAAGGCTCCGTCTGGGGTATTGGCGCGAATCTGATATATTACTGAACGTTCTTCGTCTCTCACTTTGTATCCTCTTGTGTAATAAAGAAGAATCCATCTATTTAAACTTGCTTGAATAGCCGCCACGCCATGAGGGCTGATGTTGTCAGCCTGTCGATCTCCTGCGATAGAGCTGTCGGCAATAAGTTTGCCCATCATATCCACACGAAGAATATTTGCGGTTCCGCTTGAAGATGGCGGTGGAGGTGGCGGAGGTGGAGGTGGAGGTGGAGGTGGAGGTGGAGGTGGAGGTGGCGGTGGCGGTGGCGGAGGTGGAGGTGGCGGAGGTGGCGGAGGTGGCGGAGGTGGCGGAGGGGGC
>CAYJVZ010000004.1:18033-30637 GCA_964373765.1 uncultured Candidatus Saccharibacteria bacterium
CTGTACCGCTTTAATTTGGGGGTGGTGGGGGGGTAGGTGGCGGTGGTGTTGGCGGCGGTGGTGGCGGTGGCGGTGGCGGTGGCGGCGGCGGTGGTGGTGGAGGTGGAGGTGGAGGTCTAACTACAGTGGCTCTAATAAGAAAATTTTCAACCGACCAACCCGAAATTCCATTTTGATAAGAAATTAGCCACCAATTGAATCCATTTGAGTTTGTAGGACCAGAAAGCACTGATCCTTGTGAAGCAACGGAAACTGTTCCTACTATTTGTCCAGATGTTGAAGGGGTTGATCTAACATTTAGCGATTCTGTCGCTTCTACGCTGTTACCTATTTGAAACTTCGTTGAAGGAGAGGGTGGTGGTGATGTAGTCGGAGGTGGAGGTGGAGGAGGTGGAGAGGGTGGTAGTTCACTTGGACCTGAATCTAATCGATCTCTTTCAGCACAATTTGTTGGAATAAAGGCGCTATCGTTAGTAAAGAAAGCGCAATCAATAGCTGTATTTGCTTCTCTCGCTCTTAAAGTTACCGTATGTGATCCGGCAGAAAAATCAAAGACTTTATAATTTGTGTTTGATGGCGTATCTGAAGTTAATCTCTCGCTTACCCTGTTCCACTGCCACATAGGCGACCACCCACCTTCGGCCACATCCCAAACCTCTTCCGCCCCTCCATCAATAGAAACAAAGAATGAATTGTGCTGAAAATCGGTGGCTCTGACTCTTCCCCACATTACGTATTTTCCTGATTGAGGAATGTTTAGGGTGTAAGTTATAGACCCTTGGTTGGCTATAGGGCTTGCCGCGTATCCTCCATTTGAAGCTGTAGAATCAAGCAAGACTGCCATTGGTGAAACTATTCTCCTCCCTGGGCCTTCCTGTATGTATTCTTGAAATCCGGACGCCGGCCTGCAGCCGGAAGGAACTAATGTTGAATCACTTGTAAAAACAATGCAATCAAGATCAGTTCTTGATTCTCTTCCTCTTATTACAAGAGTATGCGCGCCAGGGCTTAAATTAAAGATTTTCGGATTAGCATTTGTCGGAGACTCCGAACCCGCTCTCTGGCTTACCCTGTCCCACTGCCAGAGGGGAAACCATGATCCTTCAGCCACATCCCAAACCTCTTCCGCCCCTCCATCAATAGAAACAAAGAATGAATTGTGCTGAAAATCGGTGGCTCTGACTCTTGCCCACATATAGTATTGTCCGGCTTGAGAAATATTTATGGAATAAGTGGCGGTGCCAGTTCGATCCACAGAGCCACCAGGTATTACGTAATTTTGCGTGCTTCTTATATAACTTCCGCCCGAGGCGCCTACATCACTTGCCGAAATCATCGGCAAAGCAAGGTTTCCTGATTCTGCTTCTATGTAGGATAAGGTATTAGGGCTCCCCAAGAGAGGTGGGGCCGGACTCTCTGTAGTTGGCAAAGCGGGAGCGGAAGGATTCATGGTGCTGAAAATTCTATCGCCTGAAATTGAAAGATTTCCGCTTGCGTCTTTTGATCTTACTCGATAGTGATAAGTGGTATTTGGAGTTAGGTTTGATATGGAAACTTGATGAATATTTTGAAGCGAGGAATTTAGGGGCGTAGGATTTCCATAACCGCTGGTTAGGCCATATTCCACTTGGCTGTCAGAAGATTCGTTTGTCAGCCAATTTATCCTGACGGACGTTTGACTTACTTCAGTGGCGCTAATATTAGATATCTGCGGGGCTATTGAATCAACTGACGGCGCAGAATCTGCGAGTTCAAAAATCGCCGTTACGGCCCTATTGCCAAACATATTTACCACGCAAGTTCCGCTACCAGCGCAATTTCCAGCCCAGCCTACAAATCTAGATCCTTGACTTAAAGTGGCGGAGAAAGTGACGGAAGTTCCTTCGGCAAAGGTTTCATTGCAGTCTGTTCCGCAATTTATTCCCACTCCTGTAACAACTCCTTGACCAGAACCGGATTTTTGAACAGAGAGCAAGTAGTTTGTCGAGGGAGGCGCGGGCGGCGAAGTTGGAACGCCTTGTCCAACTATTATTTGGGCAAATTTCATAGTAGTTGCTCTACCATCGGCATTTCTTGGAGCCCCATCTCTTAGTGAAGGTAGTTCGCCCGGTAGGGCATACCAATCCCCAACGACATAAATCTTTCCATTGTTATCTGAAGTAATGCCGCCCAATCTCCATGGAGTGGCTCCATTTTGGTCTTTAATTAATCCGTGATTTTCCACAGCGCCTGTTTCAATATTTACGCTTTTCAAAACATTGCCCCCTCCGCCCGGCGGTCTGACTCCGTTTTCGGTCGTGGTAAAGTAAATTTTACCGTCACCTACGGTAATTCCGTCGTCGTAAGCATATCCAGTTATGGCAGCAAGATCTGTGATAGCATTAGAAATATTACCGCCTGCAACTGCTTTATCTGGATCAAAGATGGCAAACTTATTATCGCTTTTCAGTATCAGAGCTTTGTTGCCGTCAGGATGGCTCATCATCCATTTCCAAACATCACTTTGAGGAACACTCCACTTATCAACAGTCGTCGTATTGGCTCGGATTCTGTTTAAAGTGGCAGTACCTGCGGGAAGTATCCAGACATCGCCCCTGCCATCCACATGAAGGTGAAAGGCGTTATCGTCTCTTCTTGTGCCGACATCAGCCACGAATTGCCATGTATTGCCCGGCAAATTTATTTTGTTTAACTCATATTTATAAACTCTAACGGTAGAATTTATGGTTTCATTGCCGTTAAAATAACCGATGGCTGGAACGGTTTGGGCGTATAAAATATTTCGAAGTTTATCAATTCCAAAGGCGGCGTATATAGTGTTATTTGTTCGGACAATGCCCAGATCTCGAATTTGACCGTTATTCAGGTTATAGCCGATAACATGACCTCCTGGATATTTTGCCGTTGGTCCAAAAGGAGGATCGTAGCGAGCAAGATGCGTTCCGAAATATATCCAACCATTTTGCTCTACTATATCGGTGTGGAGTTTTCCTTGCGGCGTTACCAAACTAGGATTTTCACCGACAGCTTGACTTAGATCGGATATTATTCTGGTCAATTCTTTCGTAGCTGGATTGTATTTGAAAAATGAAGCCGCCTTGTTAGCGCTATGGGAAGAAACGCCAAAATAAATTCTTCCGTCAGAAGCCGAGTATGTTCCCTGCCATTGTCCCTCCAAACTCCTGTCAAACGAGCCTATTGAATAACTGATTACATCTCCAACGTTGCCAGCCCCTCCTGTTTGAGAAGGAATCTGACTAAAGTTCGCGGAGATGTTGGTGTTAGAATATAAAGCTATTGAGCATGAAGTTTGCGAGCCTAAACAACCGCCTCCGCTCCATCCGGAAAATTGAGATCCGCTTTCGGCGATAGCGTTTAAGAAAATATCTGTTCCGGTCAAGAAAGTCTCATTGCAGTCTGTTCCGCAATTTATGCCTATTGCCGTTACTCTTCCTAAACCAGTGCCTGATTTTGTAATAGATAAAGAAATGGGGGCTCCCGGCACTGGCGGTGAAGGAGGAGGCGATGGTGAAGGTGGCAACGTAGGCGGAGGTTGAGTAGGTGGAGGAGGAGGTGGAGGAGGAGGTGGAGGAGGAGGTGGAGGAGGAGGTGGAGGAGGAGTTCCGCCTCCGCCCGCAAAAAGACATCCCGCGCTAGTTGGAATGAAAGAAACGTCGTTAGTTATTAAAATGCAATCAAGAGAAGTTCCAGCTTCGCGTCCTTTTATTACTACTTCATGACTACCGGCGGTTAAAGAGAACAATCTGGCATTTAGGTTAGTGGGCGAAGGAGACCCCGCTCTAGCGCTAACTTTATTCCACTGCCACAGAGGCGACCACGCGCCCTCGGCCACATCCCAAACATCTTCTTGTTGGCCATCAACTGAAACAAAAAACGAATTGCTTTGAAAATCAGGAGCTTTGACTCTTCCCCAAATAATATATTGACCGGCTTGAGGCAAACTGACTCGAATAGAGGCTTGGCCGCTTTCAGCCGCTCCAGTTTTTATATATGCCGCTCCGGAGGCACTGGTGTCGCTTGAAATTGCCATAGGGAAAATAAGAGTAGCCGATTCAGCTTCTATATACTGGTTTAACATAGGTGGAGTGGCTGTTGTTGTGAATGTGCTATTTCCGGAAATTGATTGATTTTGGCTAATGTCTTTTGATACGACTCTAAAGTTGTAAGTTCTTTCCGAATTTAGACCCGTTAGGGTAACCATGTGGTTTGTTTTTGATGTTGCGTCGGAGGCTGATTGGCCGTATAGCGTTGTGGCTCCGTAATCAACTCTGGAATCAGCGGCTTCATTTGTTGACCAGCTTATAGTAACGCTATTGTGGCCGACATTAAGAGCTGAAACAGAAGAAATGATCGGAGCGGTATTGTCGGGCGGTGGAGGAGTAAAATCGGCCGAAGCCGGCATTACGACAAATACGTTAAAATCTTTACCGGTGTGAGTCCTTTGAATGCCATGTTCCAAATTGCCCGTAATCGGAGCCGCCGCCGTTAGAGTTAAAGGCAGTGTAAGGTTGGGATTAGAAGAAGAATATATACCGGAAGTTATTATCGGACCAATAAAGTTTTGAGCGTCTTTAACTATATATTTCTGCCCGCTAGTTAAGCCTGTGGCCGAAAGATTGACCGTGGCTGAAGTGTCGTTTGTCCAGTTGAATATGATGATATTTGCTCTGCCTCTTTCAAAAGCGTTCGGATGAATAAAAATTCTTTTCTCCCCAGAAATCGGAGAAGTAACATTTCCGCTTATATTTGATCCCAAAAGAGTATTGCCGCTGCCGTTTATCAGATAATTGTTAGTGATGGCGGAATTAGTCTGCCCGTAAATCTGGGTGTTTGTAAGATCTGCGTCCTCGGGACGATGATATACATAGTTACCTGAAAATTCCAGATTTACATTTTGATCGCCTATAAAAACACTTTTTCCGCCCTCTATTCTTCCGGCGCTTCTGGCTGAATCGAAAATAACATTATTGCGAAGCTTAAAGTTGTTAAGAGCGCTTTGTTGGGTATAGAGATGAACAATATCTCTGAAAGTTCTGAACATTATGTTGTCCTGCACGATTCTGTCATTTTGCTGATTTTGCATGTATATGGCAGAACCGCGAGACTGACCTGCCCATGTTCCATAATCCGCGTAAACACCCACTCCCCAAATAATGTTGCCATAAATTACTCCATCAAAAGATGATTTGAAAGCTTCGATTCCGGGGTGGCCGACATTGTAAATTACCAAATTGATGGCGCTACAGCCTTGGCACCTTAGATCCAATCCTTGAGCTCTTTTGTATTCAAGGTCAGCGTGGCGGTTGGCGCTGTCGGAGTTGGTTATTTCAAATCCCCAAAACCAAACCCAAGCCGCGCCGAATATTTCATCGGCTCTAATGCTCCCGTCAATAATAGCTCGCTCCCCGGGATATTGCCGGACAATAACAGGCAGGCTTCTTGTGCCGCGCAAAGATGAAGTAAACTGCTTATCTCTTCTCTCTGAATAGTTTGAGGAAGGAGTGCCAACATATGTTCCTCCCCTTAACCAAACAATGTCTCCCGGACCTATTTTGCCGCCAGCTCCTAAAAGCGCCGTTTGAATATTAAAGGGGCTTGACTGGGTCCCTAAATTGCCAGAGCTTCCATTTGGCGACACAAACCACTCTCTGCCACTTGTTGAAAATTGTGCAAAACTGGCCCCTGATTGGGCCGTCAATGAGCGATTGTTAAGAGCTATTTGAGGAGCAATAGTTAAAACTTCATAAGCTGTATAAAAAAGAAGAGCAATTGCTCCGAGAAAGCCAATTACATGAAGTGCTTGTTTCATTTGTTAATAGAGAACCTTAACAAATAATAAATATTATTTGTTTGCTATATTATATTGGCATATCTTGCTATAAGCGAATAAATATGTGGATAAGGAATGAAATTAGCCTTTTTTATAGCTCTATTTTTTAGACTCTTTTATATTGCCTCAAAAAGATGGCTTGTATTTTTTTATCTCTAGAATTTCTTAGATTTATTAGCGACGTAGAGCGAGTGAAATGAAAGTATCTTTACTTTCATTTGGAGCGAGGAGTCTAATATAAGGGTGAATACCGCTTATATTAGCGACGTAGAGCGAGTGAAATGAAAGTGTCCGCACTTTCATTTGGAGCGAGGAGTCTAATATATGCAAAGCATATAATTCCTGCGCTCGGACATTGAGAAAGTTTGCTTTCTCATGCTCCTCGCTTGAAATTATATGAGTACATATAATTGCGACGTTCGGTCGAAACAGAAAAGCGAGCTTTTCTGTTTCTCCCTCGCTTGCAATTATAACGGTGAATACCGCTTTTATTTTTTTAGCCGACGTCTTGAAATAATTAATTTATTTGAGTATTTTTTAGCTCTTCTTGATTTTTGTCCTTTACCTACAGGTTTGCCCCATCTAGTTTTGGCTCTTCTTGTGCCTCTGCCCTGTCTGCCCTCTCCTCCGCCATATGGATGATCAACGGCATTTTGAGCGCTGCCGCGAACAGTCGGTCTGATTCCAAGCCATCTTGACCTTCCAGCTTTTCCTATATTAATTAATCTATTGTCTTCATTTGATACAGATCCTATTGACGCCCAAGAATTGCCAATTATTCTCCTGATTTCCGTAGATGGCATTTTTAGGTGAGTATATTTGCCGTCATTAGCGACCACTTCAGCAAAATCACCAGCTGAACGAGCGATTTTCGCGCCGCCATCTGGCTTCAGTTCAACATTGTATATGAAAGTGCCGACCGGAATATTCTTTAGCATTAATCTATTGGCTGGCTTAATGTCGGCTTTTTCGGAGATTATGAATTGGTCGCCTTGCTTTATTCCCTGCGGAACAACCACATATCTTTTCTCGCCGTCTTTGTATACCGCTAAAGATATAAAAGCTGATCTGTTAGGATCGTATTCAACAGAATCAATTCTGGCCGGAATATTTTTTTTGTCATATTTAAAATCAATCTCTCTAAAGAGTCTCTTGTGGCCAGCGCCTTTGTGACGAGTGGTAATTCTTCCGAAATTGTTTCTGCCGACATTTCTTCTAAAACCCCAAGTCAGAGCTTTATTAGAGGGAGAGTTGGTCAGTTTGGTTCGGTAATCTATGCCGGTCATGCCTCTTCTTGATTTAGTAAATGGTTTGTAGGATTTCATATTTTAAACAAATTCTATTTTATCTCCGCTTTTTAGGCTGATATAAGCCTTTTTTTCAATCTTTTTTTTGCCTAATTTGCCTTTCATAAAAACACTTTTCGACTTTTTGCCTAAGATGTTTACGGCAATCGGCTCTACTTTATAAATCTTTTTTATGTCCCTTGCGATGTTCTTTTTATTGGCATCGGCCGTTACATCAAAAACATATTTGTTTTCCGCTCCAACTAGGGAGGCTTTTTCGGTAATATGAGGCCTTAAAATTACATCTGCCTCGTCTAGCGGACTAATTTCCGCGTCAATCTCGATCCTTATTTTCACTTTTTTAGCCACTTTATCAATCTGCGGCTTTTCTTCCGCTTTAAGATTGCTTTTCTCTTTTTTTTCTTTTCTAAAATTAAACAAAGCCATAAATTTTATTTTGACCAATTGCCAATTATTTTTTGCGGATTCTCAAGAAGAATAAACCTATATTGGAGGGCGTCAATGGGACTTATATTTCTGGCCTCATCAACTTTTATATTGCTGAAATTATTAAAACTCTTTTCAACAGATCGATCTTTTTTTGATGTACCTATGTAAAGAGCGTTCGCTTTTTTAGTCGGCATTTTTTCAAAACCCTTTATTTTGCCGATATTTCCTATTATTGATTTGGCCGATTTTGTTTTTGGTTTTAAAATCTCAAGCTTGTCAAAGAATAAAACCTCTCCATCTTGGATTTTTTTTGACAAAACGGTGTTGAGAGCTTTTATTTTCATTTTTTTATTTACTTTTCTTTGGAAATTTTTTTTATTAGTCGGACCATGAGTCACTCCTCCGCCAACCCAAAGAGGAGAACGAATTGAGCCGTGTCTCGCTCTGCCGGTGCCTTTTTGTTGCCAAGGCTTTTTTCCACCTCCTCTAACTTCTCCCCTGTCTTTGGCGTGCGCCACATTGTGGCGCATATTTGTTCGCATCGATGTTACAACTTGATGAACCAGATCGGCGTTCCAAGACAGGCCGAAAATCTTTTCTGGCAGTAATATTTTTCCGCTTTCTTGGCCTAATTGATTGTAAATTTTTGTTTCCATAAAAAATTAGCCGATTATTTCAACAAGGCTGTTTTTAACGCCCGGCAGAGCGCCTCTTACATAAAGCAATCCCTCTTTTTCGTCCACCCCCACAATTTTAAGATTTTTGACTGTTACTTTTTCTCCTCCCATTCGGCCGGCCATCCTCATTCCTTTTGGCACTCTTGTTCTAAGTCCGCCGCCGATTGAACCCGGCTCTCTTTCTGAATGTTTCTGGCCATGAGTCCTTGGGCCTCCCTTGAAGTGGTGTCTTTTGACTACGCCTTGAAAACCTTTGCCTTTGGAAACGGATGAAACTTGAATTTTATCTCCCACTTTGAAAATGGATAGGTTTATCTTGTCTCCTCTCTTGAAATCTTCAGTATTATCGGACTTAAATTCTCTAGCGTACCTAAATTCGCCTAATTCTTTATAATATCCGCTTTGAGCTTTATTTAAATTTTTTTTTGCAATCTTTCCATAACCGACCAAAACCGCCTTGTAGCCGTCCTTCTCTTTGGTCCTTAGGCCAGTTACGGTTATTGGTCCCGCTTCTATCAAGGTCACGGGCGAAACAATGCCTTCTTCATCGAAGACTTGAGACATATTCTTTTTTAGTCCTAAAATGAATTTCATTTGGATTATCAATAAAAAAGCCGGATGACTTTAAGAGCGCTGACCCGAAACTCTAAATAAATTAGAGTTTATATCATCTTAACATCTATGTTTATGCCGGACGGCAGACTCATATTTGTCAGAGCTTCAATTATTTTTGCTGACGGGTTGATAATGTCTATGAGTCTTTTGTGTATTCTCATCTCAAACTGCTCTCTGGCATTTTTGTAGATGAAAGCCGAGCGATTGACGGTGTACTTCTTTATTTCTGTGGGAAGAGGGATTGGACCGAGGACTTTGGCGTCAAAACGCAAGGCCGTATCCATTATTTGTTTAACGGAAGCGTCAAGCACTTTGTGTTCGTAGGCTCTAACTCTTATCCTAAGCTTATTTTGAACCTCTTCTACTTTTTTGACTTTACTTTTCGGCGTCTTTTTAAGTTTCTCTTTAGTGGCCATAATATAGCTCTAATCGCTAATCAATTCTCCAAGAGGGCAATAAAAAGCTTTGACCTTTGAAGTACGCGTCAATACTATACTATCGCCTTTATATTGTCTATAAAGATTATTATAGAGAAAATTATTTCTTGATGCTGGTAACAACTCCCGCCCCAACTGTTTTTCCACCTTCTCTGATGGCAAATCTCTGCTTCTCCTCAAGAGCAACAGGAGCAACTAGTTTGACTTTAAAAGTTATTGTGTCTCCGGGCATAACCATCTCCACTCCTTCAGCAAGAGCCACTTCCCCAGTGACATCAGTTGTTCTAATGTAGAATTGCGGTTTGTAGCCGGTAAAAAATGGCGTATGGCGGCCTCCCTCTTCTTTCTTTAGAATGTAGACTTCGGCTTCAAACTCGGTGTGAGGCGTAACCGAACCTGATTTAGCCAAGACTTGGCCTCGGTGAACGTCTTCCTTTTTGGTTCCCCTCAATAGAACACCAGCGTTGTCACCGGCTTGTCCTTCGGCTAGAGATTTATTGAACATTTCAATTCCTGTTACGGTTGTTTTGGTCGTATCTTTAATACCCACTATTTCTATTTCTTCTCCGACTTTGACCTTGCCTCTTTCAATTCTTCCGGTTACTACGGTCCCCCTGCCTTCAATAGAAAAAATGTCTTCAACCGGCATCAGAAACGGCTTATCGGTTTCTCGCACTGGAATCGGTATATACTCGTCTAGAGTGTTGGCTAGTTCCAAAACTTTCTTGGCCCATTCATCATTAACATCTTTTGCTTCCAAAGCCTTTAGAGCCGATCCCCTGATTATAGGAACATTTTTACCGTCATATTCATATTTAGTTAGAAGTTCTCTAACTTCCTCCTCAACAAGATCAATTAGGTCGGCCTCGGCCACCATGTCAACTTTGTTCAAAAAAACCACAATTTTTGGAACGCCGACTTGGCGGGCAAGAAGAATATGCTCTCTTGTTTGAGGCATAACTCCGTCTGTTGCCGCCACCACTAATATCGCTCCGTCCATCTGGGCCGCTCCGGTAATCATATTTTTTATGTAATCGGCGTGTCCCGGCGCGTCAATGTGGGCGTAATGTCTGGCTTTGGTGTTGTACTCATTGTGAGAAAGAGCGATGGTTATGCCTCTTGCCTTTTCCTCGGGCGCGGAATCAATTTGGTCAACGCCCCTTAGCTTGACCTCGTTGCCGGCTAGATGCAATACATTTAATATAGCCGCGGTTAGGGTTGTCTTGCCGTGGTCAACGTGGCCAATTGTGCCGACGTTTACGTGCGGCTTTGATCGATCAAATTCTGCCATAATAATATTTATTTAAGAGCTTAGGTTTGGTGTGCGAGAAAATTAACAAACCTATTCCCCTAATTTGATAATTGATAACTAATTAATAATCTTACTTTCTGTTGCCTTTATGTACGACAAATAAAGACAAACTAAAAGAAACGCAAAACTGCGATTAAAATATAATAGCAAATTCAAAAATACTGTCAAATCGGCTCGCCCTGCCTTTTCTCAATCCTTATTTGTTCGTAGGGGGGGATTTAAATTTGGAATGGGTGGCGGGGTTTGCCCACCCTCCCGTTCGCGCGCAATATCCCCGCCGTGGGAAAAGAGGAGACGGCGGGGATTGCTCCCTAAAGTACTCATAAAATCTTCCTTTCACTTTGCCAGATAAACGGATCAGAAAGTTTATTTGGGTAAATTATATTCTCTACTATTTTACCAAGTTTCTCTAACAGGTATTTCTCATCATTATCTGAATTCAAAAACTCAGAAACTAGCACATATGTATCTTTGTCAACCTTAGTAAGTGACTCGAATAGACTTTTTCTTTTAGGAAACCAGATGCATTTGTTAATATATAGAAGTCTTAGAGCATCCCACAGTAAGATATTCATAAGCGATTTGGCTAAGTCAGGATTTTTTATTTTCATGTCCAGGATATCAGTGAATTTATCCCATAATAAATATTTCTCATATTCAAATTGATCATCCGATATCTTGACCGGTCCTTTTTCAAATAAACACTTAGCAAGAGTTTTGATACCCTCAAATTTTTGACTCTTAGAGAAAACCATTGTATAAAGTATAATTTTGTGATATGATTACAGCTGGAAGAATTCTACGGTAGATTTCTCAAAATCGTTCATTCACAAACAGAAAGGAGTTTCAAAATGAGTAAGATCGTAGCAGTTGAGGGTATCTGCTGCAGTGGAAAAAGTACTTTGGTGGGCAGTCTTGGACATACTGGCATGGGAGTCGCAAAGGAATACGGCGCATATACCAAAGGTCAGTTTCCAAAACTAGCCAACACTCAAGAAGAATTGATAGAAAATACTCGATTCTTCATCGAACTGGAGCGTAAACGACACAAAGACAGTTTAGTCGCAGTGAGACAACACCATGTATTGGTTTTGGATAGATCTTTCATCACCTGTTGTGCGTTCGACTACGCCGCATTCGCAGGGACCAAACTATCTTCACATCAATCTCTGATTGAAGGTATGTGGCGAGACGAGATTTGGAAACTTTCACCAGATCTCATGGTAATACTCGAGGTTGATGAGGCAAATTTCCATCAGCGGCTAAAGAAATCCGGTAAAGTCCTGAACCAGACACTGTGTGATCCGAAGTTTAATCGCAGGGCCAATCAATACCTGCGTAATGTGCCTACTCATTGGGGGATTAAGGTTGTGCGTATCAATACAAACCGCCTTGATTCGTCCGAAGTGTTAGAGCAAGTGCTTGGTATCCTGTAAGGTCGTCCGAAGTTTGGACGACCTTATCTTTTATATTCTCAGTATTGCCATTCCCATTTGTTATGCACATCATTGCTAATTTCACATAGCGAGTCCAAAACATCAGCTTCACTTCTTGGGGTAAAGATTCTCCCACCCAACTCAGAAAAACAAGCACAATTATTTTTAGAATCATCTATAAGAGTGCAATATTCAATTGGCACATTATATCGTTCGCTAACCTCTAAAAACAACTTTCCATTATCGGACTTTTTAAATGTGCCTCGTATATAGGAGTCGTGGATCTCATCAAACACATCGTTGAAATATGTATTATTTGGAACGGTAAATCTACTGAAGGTATCCATGTTGTCAGTAACAAGAATAATGTGATAGTACTTTTTAAGTTCCGATAACATGTATAGCACCTTCGCAGATATATCTATACTTTTACACTCTTCGATGAAGAGTTTTTTTATTTCATCGATTTCGTTCACTGGAATATTCAGAGCAACCCGAAGTCTTTCATGTACCTCTTCGGTGGTTAATTCTCCAGACATC
>CAYJVZ010000005.1:0-28502 GCA_964373765.1 uncultured Candidatus Saccharibacteria bacterium
AACGTGGCAGGTTGACGCAGGCCGTGGGTAAATTGACGAAAAATTTTAAATCCTGTCGGATATTTTCTATGGAAAATTGATTAGCTAAAATATTTTATTTTCATTTTCCATAAATTCCACGAAGTATTTGGCAAATCGGCGAAAATATCAGGAGCTTTTTGCAGATTTGCATATACGCCTTCTGGGGTGATTTTTTCATAGTCATGGGCTACTAGATTTCTAAACTTTGGCATATTTTCGTTCTCTTTAGAAAATTTTTTGGGAATAACGCCAGTTTCTCCTAAAAATAAAATAATTTCCGCGTACGATGTCGCCTGTTTCTGAAAAACTTCAGTAATAATATGATTACCAATATCGATGATCGTTTCGATTGCCGTAAACATGTTCAGAGTAGCTGAATCTCGCGTTTTTTGATCAGCAAAAAAAACCTTTCGACCCTCAGCTTTTAATTCCTCAAGAATTTTTGTGTATTCCTGAAGCTTAAACAGCTTTTCGTGAATTGTCTTTTTGTTAAGAGGTGACATTCTTTGTTGGAGACGCGGGCGCCCGACCAAAAGCGCCTGATTTTGCCTGTTCTCGCAAAATACGATAAGAAGTTTCGCGAAGATGTTTAGTCTCTTCATATTGACGAAGAACCTGGCGAGTTAGAAGAGCTCTAGCAGAAAAATCTTTAATCACAAGTGGCTCTCCTTTTAATACAGCTTCATAGCGAATAACTGGATTTGTCGCCGTATTTAGATTGATTACATCAGTATTTTGGACACAGAACGCTTTTGTTATTTCTGATGATATTTTTAATTTCTTATCAAGCTGTTTTTCCTTTGGAATTTCATTACCATCAAAAAACACCGCTACATCAATATCAGAATGCGGGCCCATTTTTCCTCTTGCGGCAGAACCAAAAAGATACCCTACAAGGACATTGTGGCGTTTCATAATCTTCGCTATCTTTTTTTTATCCTCTTCATTCATAGATTTATAATACCACAAAAAACAGCTATCTAGCAAGCTTAAAACCGACGCGATAATCACGGCTAATCCTAAATGAGAACATCCCCGCGGGTTGACGCAGTAGGTGGGTGATGTGCGTCAACGTGGCAGGTTGACGCAGGATTGAGAAAGCGCCTAAATATTATTCGGCAATTTTAAAAACCGCCTCTCGATGATAAAGGAGAAGCGGTTTTTAAAAACACTAAGATAACTATCGTCGTCTTCTTGAAGATCTCTTCTTAGTTGACTTTCTCTTTTTTGACGCCGTCTTTCTTTTTTTTGCCATATTCGCGAGAGCTTTAATTTATTCTCCAAAAAATTTATTCGGGAGACGATTAATAAGTTCGACCGCAATTGTTTTTATTATCTAGTTTTTATAAAGCAAATACAATAATTTTTTGTAAAAATATGTGGAAAACTTTTTTAAATATAAACGACTTCTTTTTCAATTTTAATTCCAGTTTTATCAAAAACTTTTTTTTCAACCATTTCGGAAAGTTTTTTTATTTCTTTTGCCGTGGCCTTGCCTCTATTAACTAAAACTAGGGGCTGTTTGTCGTTTATTAGAGCGTCGCCAATTCTTAAATTTTTTAAATGGCAAATTTTGTCTATGATCCAGGCGAGGGAGAGCTTGTATTCATTATTACCTTCAGAAAAATAAACTAAATGCTCGTACTTTCTTTTAAGTTTTAGCAATTGGCGCTTGGTTACAATCGGATTTTTAAAGAATGAACCGGCAGTGCCTATTTTCTTGGGATCAGGAAATTTTAAAGCTCTGATATTCAATATGGCGTTTCTGATTTCTCTAAGGTTTGGCCTTTTTTTGTCGGCAAAATAAATTAATAAATCTTTGTATTTTAAATTCGGTCCGCTATTTTGTTTTAATTTAAAGAAAACATGCAAAATAATATATCTCCCCGCTTCTTTCTTAAAAATACTCTGGCGATAGGCAAACTGGCAGTTCTTATTTTGAAAATTCTTGAGTCTTGAAGTTTTTATGTCAAACACTTGCACCTTTGTAATCGTGTCTTTTACCTCTTGAGCGTAAGCGCCGATATTTTGAACGGGTGCCCCGCCAACACTGCCCGGTATGCCTGATAAATTTTCTAAGCCATAAGCTTTATCGTTGACGGTCTTTTCCACAAATTTATCCCAATTTTCTCCCGCGCCGATTTTATATATAAGGCTTTGACCTTTTTTTTGCCTGCTTATGCCTTTAATGCCAATTTTTATAACTAAACCCTTATAGCCTTTATCGGAAATAAGAACATTTGTGCCTCCGCCTAATATTAAATAAGGCAATTTTCTTTTTTTGGCGAAAGACAATGCCTGATTTAAATCTTTTAAACTTTTCACTTGGCAAAAAAATGAGGCCTTGCCTCCAATTTTAAAAGAAGTCAGTCTTTCTAAGGATACATTCTCTCTAATTTTCATAATGCGAAGTTCCGACAAATTATGGTTGGCGGGGCTGGCTCCAAAACAAATGTCTTATATGAGTGCAACCGCCAACCATAATTTGCCACAACTCATATAATAATAGTATAGCTAAGTCCTTTTACAAGCCTAAATTCAAAGAGAAACGCAAAACCCCGCCAAGGCGGGGATTCACGCAGACATTCCTTTTGTAGAGCTAACCAATATGATCAGCACTCACATCCTGATACTATCATAGGCACTTTAATTGTCAAGGCGTTCGAATCCTAAGATCCCTTTCGCCATTTTGAATTCTCTGGATGACCTGTTCATAGTTTTCCTTTAATGTCGGATCTAATTCTATTGCTTTTTTTATAGCGGCGATAGACTCTCTAGGCCTCTCATTTTGAAGAAGAGCCCCTGAATAATAGATGAGGTAAGATGGATTGTTGGGATCGGTGGCTAGAACTTCCTGCCAAATCTTTAGCATTTCACGATTATTTCCAACATTAAAGTAAGCTGAGTTTAGTCTATTGTCAGTTATGATGCCAGTATTTTCATTTATAATCAAATCTCTGGCAAGATCGAATTCCCCGGCGTATACGGCGGTTAAAGCGTATATGACCAAAGCCTCTTGGAATTCTGGCGCAAGATCATACGCGAATTTGGCAGTCTGGAGCGCCTCTTGAAAACTTCCTCGATTCAAATAAGCATTTGCGATTTCAAAATATATTGCCTGTTTGTGTTGAGAAAGTTTTAGTCCATTGTTTAGATAAACCAAGGCTTCGTCATAAGCGCCAACTCTACCAAGAAAGTTTCCCAAAAAAAGATGGTATCTAGCGTCATCAGGAGCCAACTCGATTTGTTTCTTCAGTTCAGAGAAGGCCAATTCGTAAAAAGCTATTTTTATGTCGTCATCTACATTCAGTCCGGGTAATTGTGAAGAAACTTGAGCAAGTTGTTCCCTGATTTCCGCGCTGGCAAAAGTATCTAACTCCAAAGCGCTTTTGAATAGATCTAGATTTTTTGTCGGCCCTTCCTTATGCGCTCGTATCGCTTGAATCAAGGAAGCGCCGGCGATTATTGGGCGGCCATTTATAAAAACAATTGCGATAATGACAAGAACGGCAATAATCGGCGTGAAAATCGTTTTGACTGCAGTATTATTTATTTCTTTTTTATAAAAGTCGCCATCGGGAAGTGATTGTGTTTTTCTAAAGTGAACATAAGAAAGAACCGAGAAAAATAAAATATAGCTTGTAATGTTATCGAAGACAATAAAATTCTGAACAAAATAACCGGCAATTATGCTAGTAAGAACTGCTTTTTCAGTAATTGAAAAATTACCGCCATCTGTGTCTATTGGACTTTTTTTCCAAATCAAATATATGAGGGCGGCCAAGATCGATAAGTAAGAGAGAAGGCCTAGGATTCCTCCGGCAATTAGCCAGTCTAGAACAATATTGTGAACTCTGTCGAACCATTGTTCACGGTTGTAAAGTTGTGGATCATAATATTTATTAAATACGTAGTTAAAACTTTCCTGTCCCCATCCTAAAATCGGTTTTTCTTTAAAGCCTTTAATTGCCGTATTCCAGACCCTCAACCTAGCTTCCGCGTCATCGTTTGTAAATGAGATTGATGTAATACGACTAAGAATAGGGCGATTTTCGATAAACGGCCTGTCTTTAAATAGATAAAGCGTCCCTGTTATCACTATAAGCGCGGCAATAATTCCTATCCCTAATTTTTTGTAGAAAGTCTCTCGATGTTTGAGTATAAGAGTGATTATTGCAAACATTCCGATAGCTCCGGCAAGACCCAATAGGACACCCCTAGTGGCTGTGTACACAATAATGACGACGCTAAACAGAGCTATGAGAGTATAGAGGATTTGGGCAAGCCTTGAGAAGCCTTTTTTAGAAGACAGATATCTTATGTATATGAGCAATCCTAAGCCTAAGATTGAAATAATAAGTAAAATGATGCCGACTTTCCCCGCTTCATGAGCTTTGGAGCTTATTCGAACCAGATAGTAAAGAGTAAATAGTGAAAATCCTATGATGCCGCTTGAAGTAACATGCAGTATAGCTTTTTCTTCCCTCCTCAAAGCGTAGAAAGCGAGGATGAAAAAATGGAAAAGCATGTATATTGCCAAATAGATGGCATTTCCTAAAGTTGAATCGACACGGAGATTTCCCTGATTAATGACAATTTCGTTCCCGACCTGCAAAAGCGCGTGGAGGCCGATAAAAATGCTGACACCAATACTAGTGTGAAAAAAATTTCTCCATAGTTTTTCACTTTTAAGAACACTGCTAGCCACCAAAAAAAACGCTCCTAAATGCAACATGCCGACAAGTCCTTCCATTCTCTCGAAGTTTGACCAAATGCTTTTATACGGATAGACGCTATTAATATCCGCTATGGTGATAACGCCAAGGAAAATAAGTATGGACCAAAGGATCATGGATGGCCGCGGGCGGTATTTAGGATCAAGGATTGCCAGAATTATCCATGAGCCAAATATAATTTCGATTATTATTCTAAAAGCGAAATTTTTGCCAGAAATGAATGGGAAGAATAAAGCCAATACTGACTCGCCATTTCTGAAATCAGACACTATTAAAACTATAAAGGGCGTCAGGAATAAGCCGCCGATGATTAAATATCTTAGGAATTTGGCCAAAGTCATGCAAGATAGAATATCATGAAAATTGGATATCAACCACTGGTACTAATGCTTGAATTGAATGTTTTTTGTATAAAATTCCGCGCCAATTTTTTAATTATAAACTTTTGGGTTTTTTGGAGCTCAATTAATTGGAAATTCATAGTAAAATTGGCATGCTCTCGGTGATGGACTTACGATCACTCGAACCCTTTCGCCAGTTCATGGAATAAGAGAAAAAAGCGTGGGTGTTGATAATTCAACAAGACCGAACATGACTAGGTCTACGGATTCCTGCCAGCTCTGATCTCCTTAATGTAAAACTCTCCTTGTTCTTTAAACTCTGGATCAATTTCGATGGCTTTATTTAGTATTTGGATGGAATTCTGCCTCTGGCCCAACTCTAAATAAACCGCCGCAAGAGATATGTAATTCTTTACATCACTCGGATTTGTTTCGATAGATTTTTCCCAAATTTTGGCTAATATGTCGAATTTTCCAGTATTAATCAATGCGTTTACATACCGCTGGTCGTTTATATATATGTCGCCAAATCGCTTTTCTAATATTTCAGGTAGTAACTCGATTTTATTAGAATAAATTGACCCTACGGCATATATGATTCGCGCTTGGTTATATTCTGGAGCCAATAGAAATGCCTCCTTTGTGGTCTCAAACGCTTCCTGAAATTTACTCATTCTTATCAAAACAGTAGCCTTAGCAAACCTTATGTCTTGCTTCGCGGGCGAAAGTTCAAGTGCATTGTTCAAATACTCGAGACCCTCATCAGCCCTACCTGTATTTATTAAATACTGCCCAAAGAAGAGTTGGTATCTTGCATCGCTACTTAATTTTTCTGCCTGATCTTTAACTTCCACATCAGCGAGTTCAAGAAAGCCGGCTTTTAGTTCAGGAATAGCACCTTCTGCGTTCGCCGCGCTAACTGCCATTTGGCTTAACTGTTCTCGCGTCTCTGATTTACCAAATGAATTGTATGCTAGCGCTCGCTTAAATGCTTCGAGATTCCTCGCTGGCCCTTCGCGTTCGTGTGGTCGAATAGCCTCTATCAAGGTTGTAGCGTTTGCATAGGCTTTATAGTTAACCGAGTAGAGTGTCAGGACTAGAAGTACTGCTGTTACAGGCAAGACGATGAGTTTGATTTTTTCTTCACCGAGCTTCGGTAACTTGAGAGTATTTTCCTCTGACGACCCTTCAAAATGAACGTATGCTAGGAAACTTGCTAATAAGAAGTAACTTACGATATTGTCGAAGACGAAAAAGTTTTGAATAAAATAAGCGGTCAACAGTCCTGTTAAAATACTCTTATCCAATACCCCGAGATTAGTTTTTTTCCAAAGATAAAATATTCCGAATAATAAGATAGAGAGGTAGGCTAACAGTCCGAGTACTCCGCCAGCGATCAACCAATCAAAAATTATATTATGAGTTCTATCAAACCAGGCCTCTTGAGCAAACATTTTTGGATTGTAGTACTTATTAAAGACAAAGTTAAAATTTTCCTGTCCCCATCCCAATAATGGTCTTTCTTTAAATCCTTGCCATGCCATATTCCAGACCATAAAACGGGAACTACCTTCCTCAAGGCTTATTGATGACAACCGTGAAAGAGTGGCGCTATTATTTACAAATTTGCTGTCCTTGACCAAAAGAAATAGACCGACCAAGATCAAAAGGCCAATCAAGCTGCCTCCTGCAATTTGTCTTACAGCAATATCTTTCCGTCCGTTCCAGAGGGCAAGAACGGCAGCAACAAATAAACCCCCTAATAGGGCCAATATCGCTCCTCGCGTAGCGGTCGAATAAAGTATGAATAACTGAAGTAATCCAATAGCGCTATAAATATAAATCAAAAACTTATTTTCCCTATCAGAGTCAGAATTTCTTCGGATCATTAAAAGTGTTAAAAAGAAGTGGATCATCATATATCCACCAAGATAAGTCGCATTTCCAAATGTAGCATCTAGCCTAACTCCGCCCTGATTAATGACGATTTTACCCATCAACTGCAGAATCCCATAGAAACCGACGATGACACTCACTCCGATCGAAGTGTTCCAGAAATAATTCCATAGTTTTTTTGTATTCAGAATCGAGCCAGCAACGACGAAGTATGCAAACAAATGAGCGAGAGTAACGAAACCTTCCATCCTCTCGTAATTACTCCAAAAACTCTTGAAAGGATTCTCGCCGAATGCGTCTGCTAAGGCAATAACCAACAAAAATATAACAAATGCCTTTAGGATCCACGATAGCTTAGGCCGATACGCTTCGTCTCTTAGGGCTAAAATCAGCCATGATGCAAAAATAACTTCGATAATTACCCTAAATACAAAGTTCTTCAACGTAATAAACGGAAAAAAGAGCTCTCCCGAAACCAAAAGTGGTACAAAAGGCAACAACAAAACGCCGGTTATTACTATTTTTTTTAGGCCCTGTTCTAATTTCACTGTATGAAAACTCTATCCCAAACACTGGCAGCTGTAAAGTTAGCCTTATTTGGCTAATTCTTTAACTAATTTCTCTGCAATAAAAACATCAGTCATCTCCCTAGATTCATGTGTGCACCCTCCTATGTGAGGAGTGATGATTATATTTTCATTCTCTTTAGCATACTCAATCATTGGCGATGAATTTGATTTCCCAGGCTTAAAGTCCAGCTCGTCCGACAGAACATCAGTCCCGTATCCAGCCCACTGACCGCTTCTAAGTGCGTCGAGTGCAGCCGACTCGTTTACTATCTTTCCTCTAGACGTATTCACAACAGTAACACCTTTCTTCATCTTCTTGACGCTTTCCCGATTTATCATACCCTCAGTGTCGTCTTTCAAATGAACGTGAATAGAAATGACGTCACACACCCTAAATAATTCGTCTAGTTCAACCTTCCTATAGTCTCCGAAGTCTGACTGATCTATATTTGGATCTGTAAAAAAGACATTCATTCCAAAGGCCTTAGCGAACTTGGCAACCATGCTTCCAAGGCGCCCAAGCCCTATGATTCCAATATTTTTACCGACCAAATTTCTCCCTCTAAATTTCTCCCTATCCCAATTCCCCTTCTTTACGTCATCAAAACTAAATGGAGTTCGGCGAGCTAGATCGATAATCAGTCCAAATGCAAGTTCAGCCGTTCCGGTAATTATATTTAGAAAATCTGTCTCACCTCGAAGACTGATGACTTTAATTTTTCTTGAATCCGCGAGTTTTGTGTCTATGTGATCAAGTCCTGTCGTTGCTGTCGCAATGGCTTTCAATTTCTTTGCCGCGTCTAGAATCGATTTATCAAAATTGAGTCCCAGTCCGATCACAGTGATGTCGTAATCACCGATGATTTTTTCCAATTTCTCCTGCGATGGAATCTCGTATGTAACCGAGCCCAATTTCTCTAGATTTTCCTTGGCAAGTCGTGGATAATCGGGACCTATTGTATTTAATATTTTAAAATTCATATCCGCCTTCTTTAAGTTTTACTATCATCCTCTCGGCTAGATTCCAGTCCTCCATAGAATCAATATCAATTGACCGCTCTCTTGGGACGACATATCCCGCGATTTTTTCACCATAAAGCTTATTATCCCGCATTAGCAAATTCCTCCTCATAGCATATACTGCCCCACTTCTCCTATACGCAGGTTCAAGGTCCTGTCGTCGAACACCCTCTGGCTCCTCTATGCAAAACGACCTGACAAAATTGCCTTCAAGTTTTTTTGCTTTAATTGGGTGCTCATCACCTTCGAGTCTAACTATGCTGACAGCGCTATCTGCTTCGGTTTTAATCAGCTTTTCAATTGTTCCATCAAGATCATCAACTGTTCTAAAGGGTGAGGTTGGTTGAAGAATAACCACATAGTCGTATGTCACTCCACTCTTCTCCTCCATAAATTCGATTGCGTGCTTCATTACCGGAAGATGTGGCACTTTGTCGCCCGATAATTCATCTGGCCTCATGAAAGGAACGGCGGCCCCGTACCGCTCCGAGATGTCTTTGATTTCTTTATTGTCGGTTGAAACGATCAACTCCGTAATCAACTTGCTCTTTTTTGAAGTTTCTATGGTATAGGCGATCAAAGGCTTCCCGCATAGCTCCTTTATACTCTTCATAGGAACACCCTTTGAGCCACCGCGAGCCGTTATTACTGCCAATATTAATTTAGATTTCTTATTCATGATTTAAAACTTTTTTGAATATAAAGTTTAGATGTGGCGATTTTTTCAGCAATTCTTTTTGCTGGTTCATTTCCCTCGTACAGTTTCGATTTTGGATACCTACCTTTCTTTAGTTGCACCGCTATGGCATCTTTAATTTTTTTTGTGTTGTGATCAACCTGGAGAACGTTCCCTGCCTTCAACCTTCGATTTTGCCGAGACCCGATGTCGACAACAGGAATACCCATAAAAGATGACTCCTTCACTCCTGCCGATGAATTACCTATGAGGACCTTACTATTGTCCAAAAGCCAAATAAAATCCTTCGGTGGCAAATACCTCATGAATCGAATTTTGTGGTCGTCAACATAATCCTTAAACACACGCAGTTCTTGTGAAATTTCCTCTGCCCCAGCATCGAAATTTGGCCAAAACCACAGAGTCGGCATGTTGAGCTCATATATGGCCTTTAGAAGTATTTTTACATATTCTTTGATCTTCTCTACTTCCGTTGTTACGGGATGATACATGACCATAAGATAATCATCTTTCGCATTGAAACTCGCACCACTACCAGTTTTGCCCAAATCAACATGGTGGTTACCCTTCGATATCCTTTGCACGATCTCAATTTCCGGACTTCCAAAGTTAAAAACGTATTTTTTGTCTTCACCCATTTGAAGCACTCGCTTTTTCGCGGGCTTGTTTGTCGTAAAGTGGATATGAGAAAGTTTTGTGATCGCGTGACGAACACTTTCATCAATAGTCCCTGACACATCCCCACCTTCAATGTGTGCAATCGGAATATTCATATTCGTAGCGGCCACAGCCGCAGAGAGCACTTCAAACCGATCCCCACGAATAACAATAATGTCTGGGTTGATCTTGTTGTACATAGTAGCAAACTCAATAATTCCAAGTCCGATAGTTTTTGTCTTGACCACGCTTTCGTCCCCCTCCAAGTTAAAATAAAGTTCGTAAAGATTTTTATAGCCCTCTTTAATAAGGATATTTTTGACATGCGCAAACTTCGAAGAATACTTATCCAAAAGCGCCGTACCGCCAATAATAATATGCAATTCAATATCTTTTCTTTTTTTCAACTCTTCCAATATAAAAAGGCTCCTTGAATAGTGGATGAAGCTGGTGATTATAAAACAGACTTTCCTTTTTTTATTTTTGATAGGCATACTATTTAAAATGTTCCTCGGTTAATACGTCATACTTCTTTGCCGACCTTTTTATCTCTTGACCCACAATTTTTTTTAGATCCTTTGCCGCTAATCCTCCAGCCAATTTTCGGGGCCTCATTGCAAAGACTGAATCTTTTCCGATGACATCTCCTTCTTCAATATCGCGTGCCGCCACAAGAGACTTGTTAAAGTAAGGCCGATAAATATTATCTGCACCCTCGAGTTCTCGATTTTCGTCACCCAACAAACCACTCTCGTCAAAATCTTCGTACTTTTTTCCCCGTATCAAAGTTACCAATTCCTTCATCTCACTTGGCAAAAGCGAAGCCTTGTGGTCCGATCCCCAAAAATTTCTGTCTAGAGTGAAATGTTTTTCTAAAACTTTGGCGCCAAGTTTTACCGCTCCGAGTGCGGCGTCATGAGAATCTACGGAGTGATCTGAAAATCCGATGACAAAGTCTGGATACTTTTTTATGAACTTTGTAATCGTACTTAAGTTAAAATCTAGATCAGTGCAAGGATATTTGCTAACGCAGTAAAGTATAATGCCTGTGATTTTTCTCTTTCGATACTCGCTAACAATTTCGTCTAGTTCATCGTGACTTACCATTCCAGTTGAGAAAATTACCGGTTTATTAGTTTCTTTTAAATAGTCCAGTAAAACGTAGTCATCAACGTCACCGGATCCGATTTTCCAAAATGGTGGATTTATTTTTTCCAACTTTTGGGCTGCCATTTTGGACATTGGCGTTGAGAAAAAAATTAGATTTTTCGAAAGTGCGTGATCCTGGATGTCTTTCCAAAATGCATCAGTGGTTATTTTTTCGTTTCTTGTTATCCAGCTGTATCTGTCAGATGCTTGAAAGTGAGGAGATGTCACATCCAATTTTAATTGCTCGTCTTCGAGAACATGAGTCTGGAATTTGACAGCATCTACACCTGCCTTGGCTGCTTGATCTATAAGCTCTTTTGCGTTGTTTAGATACTCCTCAAAAGACTGATCATCTTTGGTCTGGATGAAGTTTTTGCCTATCTCCGCGACTATAAACGGGGTTTTAAGCCTAAATAAATCTGGTATAACTATTTTTTCCATTAAACGTTCATATAATGAAAGATAATCTTCACTTTGTCAAAGTGTCATACAGCCTACCGAAACCGAGACATTTAGGATAAATGGCTCTATAACTTACTTCATCACTGATTAAAAACACTACCTGACTAGATAACTGCCTGATAGGTGGCATAAGTTACCACGAATAGATGTCCTAATCGCCGCCAGTATCGTTATTAAATACAGCGGTCGCCGTATATCCGCCAGCATCTGAAATGCCGATACCTACTTTTTTTATCTCGCTCGATAGAGCCAAAGCATAAATTGAACCTTTTTTCTCAACCTCTACACGATTGACATCGCCATTCTTTTTTTCGATCGCAACAAAAGGCTTACGCCCAAAGAAATTTCTATTTATAGAAATATTGAGGAAATTATTTTCTCGTACCAGTGAAATTTGAAGACAACTCGCTTCATCCTTTATAGACTGGGACCAGCGAAGTGCGTCAAGACAATTCGAATACTTCCACTTTATGCCAATTTTTTTGCTTGCTATGGAAATCATTTCATGGGCCTTTATAAACTCTTCAGAAATACTCTTATAGTAATCGTGACTATGAAATGAAAATATTGCTCTTTGACCAGACTCGACCTCTTTAAATGCATTATCTATCTCCAAAGAACTCAAGATTCCCGAGCCGCCCTTTGCTGCAACAGGCAGCGATCTCGCTATCAATCTGTGCATTGAACCTGCCACTGCATAATCCGAAAATGCAGGGTGGTACGGGGTCCAACTTGTCGTGGACCTACTCCAATCGCAAAAATCCCGTTTCACTGGAGAAATATTGGAATAATCAAATGGAATATTTTCTTCAAGCCAATGTGAGTTATCATTTGTTTCTACGTATTTTCCTGCTCTGTACACAGACGGAAAATAACCATATTCAAATATCAATTTACCCACGATGACATTATACAAATCTGAATCTCCCCAATCCGTATTCCAGCCCCAGATGCCATCTTTGGGCGGATGGTGATAGTGCCAATATACTCCATCGTTCGTCTGGTGAATTCTTTTTGTCGATAAAATATATTCTTTATAGTGCTTCCAAACGCTAAACTCGGTTAGGTCGTGCCCACGTTTAGCAAAATTTGCATCATCGTTTGAGTATCCAGTCCAATCCAATAAAAACCAGTTGATAGTAAGTTTCCGTCCAAAAGAATCTACGAGAGAATCTCTGACTACTCCATCAAGGGCGCTCATTCCCTCCATGAGTTCGTCCCAAGACGAAAACATATCCTCCCTACCGCTCGTAGGACCTTCTGTATCTATTATTGGAACTACATACAATATCGGTTGTGCCACAAATTTTATTCTATATATTTAATCTTTTTTGGTTGATCGGCGTAGGCATCAATCATTCCTTCATCTAGAAGTCTCTTCAATTTCACTAGATTCTTAGGACCGAAATCCTTTCGACTATATAACTTGCCTTTATGCGTCTGTTTATGGCTCTGCATATTTCCAGACGATAATTCTCGGAGAGCTTGTATCAAAAGCTCGACCCCCACTTTAATCGCCTTATTACCGATAGAGTGTTGATTGTCTCCCTTCTCAATAGATGGCCGGCCCTGATGAATTATAGACCCTGTGTCGATACCAATATCTATGAGATGGACTGTAACCCCCACATATTCTGGCTCTTCGTTATACAAAGGCCAAAAATTTGTTCCTGATCCACGATAATATGGTGATAAGCCCAAATGCATGTTAATAATTTTCCCGGGAAATGCCTCCAGTATGTTTTCCTTGAGGAGACTTGTTCCAAATACTGCAATCGCATCCGGATTAATAGACTGCATCTCTTCAAGATAAACGCCATCATTGATTTGCCCCTTTGGGACACTCCGAACCAGGGGGCATGTAAATTCTTTGTTATTGGAAAAAAAATTGTACTCCTCCTGTTTAGCTAAACCAAAGTGCCAATCCCACAATTTTTTTTCTCCATCCGAAAATGCTTCATACTCTTTAGTAACAGCCCCATCATTCAGATTTATTAATTTACCTTCAGAAAAAACTCTCTCGACACTAAAGTGGCGGGCCAACTCATTGGCCATATATTTGTGTCTGTACTGATTTCCTGTAAGAACAATTATTCTCATGAGGTTATATAGTACTTTTTAGGATCAAATTGGCAATTCTTTCACTCGAGTGCCCATCAGTGAAGACGCATTGCTCTTCTATGAGTCTACTCCTATTTTTTCTATCCAAAGATGGATCGTCTAAATAATTATTTATCGCAATGCAAAACTCGCTAGTAGAGCGCACTAATTTTATACCTCCCGTTGAAAGAGCCTTTCCATAATGCTCCCTCCCAAAATATTGAGTCGCCCGAAAGAGAGGTTTCGGCGCACCAAATTCAAATCCAATGTTAACTACCGGCTTGTCGAACACGCAAGCATCTACCGAGAGACTAGAGGCGAAACATACCAAAAGGGACATATTGGCTAGGGTATTTTTTAGTCTATCTAGATCACTGCTATCCATATCCCAATCCACACCCCGCTTTGTTGAGAATCTCTTCCCAGGATAATCGTAATGCAACCACGGCCTTTTGTTAATTTCTTCCTTATCGAGAAAATCATTTGGCTGAAATCTCACAAGTAAGGAAACATCTTTACCTAACTTTCCTTCAGACAAAAGGTTGTTGACGTGATCAATCATCGGCCAGTCAGAACTGGTAAAAGATGAGCCGAGGGGCGCATAAAGAATTAACTTGTTGGCAGGAGGCAGAGACAGCTCCTTCATAAAAAGGTCGCGTTCAAGGGCGGGAGGCTGAAAATAATAATCATATTGAGGTAATCCAACAACGTGGATGTTTGCTTCTAGGACTTCATCATATTTCACTAATTCCTTCTTAACTATGTGATTAAATACCAAAAACTCATCGGCAAGCACACGTATGGTTGCGCGCGATGTTACCTTATCCCACGAGTTAATGAGGCAGATAGTTTTTATTTTTTTTCTCTTAGCTTCCCTGATCAAATGCGTCTCCCTCTCATCAAAAGGGTGCGCGGCGAATACTAAATCTGGTTTATGTTCCTCCAGCACATCTGTATAGTAATTAGTCTTCACCAGAAGGTAATCCAAAAATCTAATTGCTCTTCTAATAATTTTGGTTGACATAATTTGATTTAATACATAACCCACAAAATAAACAAAGTGATTGTTGGTCGATTGGTAAACCAATTTTCGCTTCAACTTGGTTGAACTAGTCTTCAGGGTCATGTATTTCATTCTAGAAAACACAGCGTCAAATCCCCCGATTTTTATTGGATTGGCCAGAGCAAATGCTATACGGTCTTTTGCAAATTCTTTTTTATACGCATTTAGTCTATCTAGATTTTTTACAAGGAGAACAAGTCGAACATTATTGTCTTTTAATAACAATTCAATAATTCCAGTCCTAAGAATGTTCTTAGCCTCAACTCCCTCAAGAATGGTTATCAGTATGGTCTTCATTCGCGATAGATTAAAACACAAAAAACCATTCTATTCAAATTTTTATAGGCGAATTCACTACTGTCCAACTAAAAAATCTCTAAAATAGAAAAAACCCAATGGCGGGTGGATAATATGTCTGTCGGACTGATTATTCACTAAATATGCCATCGGGCTTTTTCATATGATAAATTGTAGCACCATTTTTACCCAACTCCTTGAGTTTTTGCCGTACCATCGATTTCGCTCCTTGGTTGGACAGCACAAAAGCGATTTTAAGACGCAGAAGTTAACAACCTGGAATCAATTTGTGATTCTTTGTTATGCTCAAGCCGCAGGCAAGGACAGTCTGCGAGAGATTGAAGCTAGTTTAAAAACTCACCGTGAATTATGGTATCACTATACTCTGGTAGCTTGCTGAGGCTTGCATGGTTGCTAAAAGAAACCTTGCTTGCCCGCAGACCCTTGATTGATATTTTATCTTTGAACTTAAAAACGGTTACAAAACTAACAGAGAATGAAGTTTTTCAACCTGTGCTCTTTAGGTCAGTTGGACAGCAGTATGGTAAAATACCAATGATTTATTGGTGGAATAATCTAAATAAAACATGTCAGATATAGAAAATCGATCACTCGCACAAAAAATAATTGGTAAAATACAATTTCAATTTGGATTTACCGTTAGATATATTTACAAACAATTATTTAGTTTACCCATTGTTGTTCGAGCCAAAAATAAACAAAGCAAGATTACCTATGAACGCGGCAGTCATGCATTGAACGATCTACAAGAGAAAATATTACTTGACCTCAAAGAAAACGGATTAGCCATAACACACATCAGACAATTGATGCCAGAAACAAATATTCTTAGTGATCTAACTAAAGTGGCACTAAAAGAATTAGAAGAAGCCAATATTGGAAGGAAGAAAAAATTCCTAATTTATGCCTGGGACAACAAACCAACGCTGGAGCTATCGAATCCCCTTCTGAAGATAGCGCTGGAAGAAAAAATTCTCACTACAGTAAACGCTTATCTCGGATTATTTAGTCGGCTAGCCTTTTGTTCCATAAATAAAACCTTAGTCGTTGGCAAAGACGCTGTGGCCAGCGGTTCGCAGAGATGGCATAGAGATCCATCAGGGGGAGACGAAAAAATATGTAAAATATTTATCTATCTTAGCGATGTAGAAGAAAACAGCGGTCCATTTATGTATATTAAAGGGTCCCATCGGTCAGGCAAATTTGGAAATATATTTCCTTCCAAACAACCAGATGGAATATACCCGCCTAATGAATCCATAGAAAAATCTGAACTTAAAAAACACACTATTTCTTTAGTGGGAACAGCTGGAACTATAGTTTTCTGCGACACAACAGGCATGCATAAGGGGGGGTTTTCCATAAATCAAGATCGAATAATGGCGACTTTACTTTACACATCCCCCGGTTCCATTTTTAAAGCGAATTGGAAAACCAAAGAACACCTCTCGAATTCAGTCAAGGTCTTGCCCAAGCAGAGTCAATACGCACTGCTTCCAAATTTCAACAGAACCAGTAAGACACTTATGTCAAACTACACGACAAAATAGCGATCCATGATTTAGTTTTACTTTACCTATAGGCATGGGTTCGAAGCGTGATACTTTAAAACCGGATTTCTCAACCTCTCTGAAGCTTGCCCGAAAATAATCCACATTCTTTAAATGTATTCGCTGAAAAATATTCTGCTGTGCTTCTTTAAACTCTTCCATAAAAAGAGCGTGTGCCGAACAAACGCGCTCTGCTTCAGCAAAAGCTTCATTATATGTTCGCGGTAATTGCTCCAACGCCCACAAAGAAAAAACAAAATCGAACGATTTATCGTCCCATGGCAGATTTCGCATATCACCCTGTCTTACATCAAACCTATCAACGATAATTCTTTTTTTGATAGTCTGGGGATCCAATTCGGTTAGATAAACCAGCTCATCAATGGGTGGATCATTGATCATTTGCTTGAATACATGAAGACCCTGTTGCGTAAGTTCTATACCACTAATTCTTTCAATGAATGGATTCAGTGCCGACAATGCAAGTAAATTGATACCAATACCACTTCCTAATTCCAAAATGCTTTTGGGTCTTACAGACTTAATATAACTGTCAGCATGTTTCAAAAAGAATTTTCGATTATCCATAGTTCCTCCCCATGCCAATTTCCCATAAAAACTCTGTATTTGCGGTTTTCGGCCCCATATTATTTCTTTTATAGAATTTTTCCAAGATTCAGTGTATCCATGAATTATCAATTTATCATCCCGCAGAGAAACGTTTTTCCCAGTAAATTTATGGGCCAAGGCAAATTTGACTATGTTATAATATGTTTTCCAAGCTATATACTTAAGCATACGTATGAATTACTGTTAGCGTATGCAGTATGCTAACATAAAATCCTATTATGAGCCTCGCGAGCAAAATCATCCCAGAGAGTCTAAAAGGGCCGTTAAGAGTGTTGCGAGATTTTTTTGTGCGAGGTGAAAACATATCACACAGTAAGCATAAGTGGGATAGGCTTGCAAAAGAAAATGCGAGATATTACGTCATGACAGACCATGGAGAGAATATTTCTGAAAATAAATTTTGCGGATAAGGTCAAAGATGAAATGATGGTCCTAGAAGGGAAGAAACGACTGACACATAGCAGTAATGTCAAACTGATCTCAACTGACGGACAAAGATTTCCGTTTTCAGATAATGAATTCGATTTTGTATTCTCTTTTATTGTTTTTCAATATATGCCAAATCGAGAAACAGTCAGAAAAAATTTTGAAGAGATTGCTAGAGTTTTGAAAACTAATGGCATAGCTAAGATCCAAGTTCGAGGACTACCAACCAAAAAAACCAACTGGTTTTATGGGCCATCTTTCGATGTCAGAGGCATACGCACACTCCTAAAGAACATCCCGCTCGAGATTCGAAAAACTCAAGGCGAGAATCAGAGATACTTCTGGCTCTGGTTGGAAAAGTCAGGCTAGTCAATTTCCCCTAAGTATTTTGAATATAATCTTAAAAAAACCGCTGACGCCACAAGTAAATTTGAATCCAAAGCGTCGGTTTAATCATTGATTTGTCAGCTAATTAATTCGTTAAATAAACGTGTCGTGCAATGACCGTCCAAAAAACCACACATAACCTTAGCCAGCTCCCTTCTAGATTCTGCTTTATAATTCGAATTATTTTGGAAAAGCGTTAGGTCGCTAGTCAATTCTGCCTTGGTTGACGGAAAACAAATGGCCTCACTCTCGATCAGTGGTTTAAAATTATCATAATCATAATAGCGTCGTATACTTTTTAAATACGACGTCGGTTTAGGATCAAAGCCTTCCAATATAATTGGAATATCAAAAAAAAGTGCGTCTATTATCATGGTCGATGGCCCAGAAATTAAGACATCTGAGTTAGCCAAGGTATTTATCAATCTTATGTCCTCTCCTGGAGGAATTTCACTATTCTTGACTGTATTAAAAGTCTTTGAAGGCCTTTCTATGTATACCCGTGGTCCAAACGAATTATTCTCAATCTCCGAAACACGGTCTCCCGGCGGCAGCCTAACAAAAAGTAAATATTCTTCTGGTAATAAACTATCAAGAGTTTTGACAAAAAAACTGTCAACATTGTTTGGATTCAAATACCTGTCTCCTGTAGGAGCAAAAAGGGCAACCTTGGATCTGCCAACGACTCCAGTCGACTTTATAAACTCCTGCTTCTCAATAACCTCTCTTTTCTTGTATTTATCATAGTGAGGAATGCCTATTATCGAAATTACATTTGGATCGATTCTGTCCAATTTAATAGCCTCTTTCTTCATAAATTCGTTCCATACCAAGACCTTTCCAGGCAGCACCCTTAATATCCCTTTCGAAGTTAGATTATCCCATGATCGAACCATGCCCACAGTTTTTACGCCCCGCCGGTGCGCTGATTTCAGCACATATATATCTATTTCATTTTGTAGATCAGTTAAAAAACACGTAGTAGGCTTAGTTTCTTCGAATATCTTTTCGATATCCTGCCTTCTTTTATATGGAACAATCCTTTCTATAAGCCGTAGAAGACCGGGGCGCAACAAAATTGGGATTAATTTTGCAACCCACAAGCCACGTTTACCAATCTCTGTCTGCCGCTTTATCTTCATGGTCTTGGTACACAGAAACATCAAAGACATGTGCCGTATCAATCTATCGCGGCCACTCGAGCGATTATCTATAGGAACAATATCGAAAACAAATGCGCCATAATGTTCCCTAAAAAAATCGAGTTTCATGGCGGGGACAAGTAAGATGACGCGAAATTCATTCTCTTGCAGTAATTTCAAAATATCAGTGTTTAGAATGTTTCTTGAAATTAGTGGGTGGAAGCTAGATATAAATATATTTTTCATAGGACTTAAGAGATTTCATGAAGGAAAATTGGCCGAATGATTGGGTGGAAGCTTTTTGTCCTTTTTGAAAATAACAAATAAAACATCAATTTAACAATTGCGTCATTAAAAGCAAGCAAAGAAAAAATGCTAGGTTTTCGGATTGTTCTATCTTTTAGTGGGCTCGATTTACGAGCAACTAATATAATATGGTGAGTATTAAATCCGGCTTTTTTTTGCTCGTGCAATTCTTTATTAGATTTGAACTCATCGTTATCTAGATATACTACCTCGAGACCAGCTTTCTCAACAAGAGCAATTAAGGATCTGGGAGTAAACATATACGGATGATCGATCTGAACGGCGCTCGATATTTTTCCCATTCTATATACTTGATGTCTAAAATTTTTAACCATGATGAATAGGTGCCCACCCTCACACAATATATCCCGAGATCGCTCAACAAAGCCCACTGGGTCCAGTAGATGATTCAGGCTCTTTACGCAAAAAATGTTTGACACATTCCCTATGTTGCTTAAGTCAGAATTTTCAAAAAGCGTTCGCTCTGTTTTGATACCCTTGGTTAAAGCATATTCAGACTCTCTAATCGATGGCTCAAATCCCAGGATGTCTAGGTCCTCTATGTCGGAAGACAGACCAGACAAGACCCCGCCAGTACTAGACCCTACATCTATGGTTAATCCGGGTTTAACATAGTTTGAAAATTTTAGAGCGAAAGCCTGACCCAATTTATAAGCAGAATTAAAGTTGGATTCAAGAGAGTCAGGCTCTTCAGAACTTTTTTTTATTGATGATCTATGGTGTCTATAGTGGTAACCATAATAAGAATCATAACTAGCGGAAGTCATTCTCGGAGAAATAAAAACGAGCCCACAGGTACAGCACATACGAGTTTTGGCCTTCAGACCCCCTTGGGCATTTGAGCAAATCACCCTCTCACTTGAAATACCGCAAATACAGCAGGGTACATTTTCAAAATCCTCTTTTGTATAATCGAATTCCTTGTCCATTGTCTACATTCCTGACGGTTTATAAGTCCTAAATCTTTCCCAATTTTCTAATGCATACCTCTGCCGCTTTGGTAATTTTTTAAGATCGAGGTCTCTTGCATAAGTATAATTAATTGGTTCGCGAGAGGCGCTGGAGGCGTACACACCAATCGACATAAGGCGTATTTTTTTATCACAGTAGCCCCCTTTGTGAAATCCGCTCGTATCACAAAAAACTATGGAACCCTTTGCACCTGTTACCTTGATTATTGACTCTTTTGGTAAAGTTTTCTCAATTACTCCATCCTTTGGATATGAACCTGCAGGAAAAAGTTGAGGGTATAGGTGTGACCACTTACCGCCTGACACATGAGATTGTCGCGCATAGGTAAATGGACCAGATTGATTATCTACATCTCTAAAGTATATAAAGACCTTTACCATTTTTTTATCTTCGGGATCACGATGCCATCTTTGAGAAAATTCTTCACCAGCTCCAGCAACAACAGGTAGAGTGGCCCACAATCTATATCCTCGAAATTTTGGAAACATGCCCATATAGCTACTAGCGATGTTCAATATGACATCATCTAAAAGCGCCTTAACCAGAGGGTTCTCTAGATCAATATTCCCGGACTCAATAAGACTAATATTGTATGGCTTATTAGGCTCGTTTGAACTTCCTCTTATTATCTGCTCCTGAATCTCTGGAGACGAGACTCTAGTGTCGACAAAATTGTATAGTACCTTTATGAGGTTTTCCGGCAATAAGTCAGTTATGTTTGCTATAGAAATACCATCTGACTCTAGATCACTGACAATCTTTTTATCGACGGCGCGGAGTGTTGGCTTATCGAAGCGGTACAATTTTATTCCTTCTCGGTTCTGTATCCGCCAGAAAAAATTACTCATCCGAATCCTCGCGAATGTCCATTTAAGTCTTTTTGTAATATTTTCAAACATGTAGCTTTTCCATACTATCCAATAATCAACTATTTACCAAATGTAGGCATTCTTGACCGAATTCCTAAATAAACCCTCTTGATTAGAGCACTATCCTCATGATCAAATATTACAAATCTTGACCAAGGAATGTCCAGTTCTGGGATTTTTCTATACAAATAAACCCCTGTCAAAATTAACATGAAAGATGGTGTTACCAGTCGTTCGTAAGCAAGACCAACAAGTCCGAATACCGGTAATAGAAAAACATACGAAGTCAAGGCCATAAGGGAAGAAATTGCCGAGTGTATAAAAATAAATCTTTGACGACGAAAAGCTACCAAATACACTATCGGCAGCACACCGAGAGCCGACAATAGTAAATTCCAAATTAGCACACGAAAGACTAATAGGGACGGAATATACTGCTCAAAAAAGGTGCCAATGAGTATCGGGACGAATGCATATCCAAGAACAATCAACATGATAGAAAAAATGGCTAGATACTTGGTGCCATATATAAGCGTTCTCCCAGCTAGATAACGGTTACTTGCGTTTAATTGTACTAATGCAGACAAGGCCCTAATAGGAAAAAAATCTTCGATCGAAGCAACAATGTTTTTAGCAACAGAAAAAATGGCGACAGCTTCTGTACTTATAAACAGCTTAATAAGTACGGGTTGCATCAAAGCTACCGCTTTCCCGAAAAAGGGTCTGGCTATGTCCCACTTACCTACACCAGTCAAAATTGGCAACAAGAGATTTGCCTTCTCCGCTTTGACAGCGCCCCATTTTTTAAATTCGATCCACGCGGTAGGCAATAAAGTTGCATTCGCAACTATGGAAGAAAATGCGACAGAAAAAAGAAACTGCTTAATACCGAAGTTGTCTAAGACAAAGACAAAAAAGATCAAAAATGAAAGGTGAACAGCTCTTTCTAAGGGTACCCTTATGGCCAATGCTTTAAACCTTTTTGCCCCCTTTAAAATAGGTTGAACTACGAGTGACATTGCATTACTCAAAAAGAAGAAGGCAACTACTTTCAGTAAACTGGCAAAATCGGGAGAAAAGCGATTAGCAAATATATAGAATCCTCCCCAATAAAGAGCGGCGAACAGCACACCTGCCACAACGACCCTCAATACCGTGGACTGATAAAATAAAGCTTTTACCTTTGCAATGTTACCAGACCCGATATATCGAAAGAATTCAGCGTTTACTGATCCGGAACCTAGACCCATAAAAAAAGTAAGAGACGAGTATGCGGCGATCAAAAGCTGGGCAACACCATACTCGTACAAGCTTAGGGTCGATAACACGATTATGGTATTAGCTATACCAATAGACTTCGATAAAACACCCCCAAACCAAAAATGGGCCTCCCCTTCCAAAAAGGTTTTTAGGAATCTTGGCTTACTCATGTTTAGTTTCAAAAGAGCCTTTTAGAGCCGCAATTTGCCGATTTATGGAATCCCAGACCATATCCACCGTGGTCGCATCGATGGCTCTCATGTGTTCTTCAGGACTACCCATCGACTTCATAACAAACGCGGAAGGGGGGATACTGCGAGGAGGCAAAACCAACACACTAAGTGAGTCGGAAGGAGGCTGTTCTCGAGGATCAACCGGACCCACTATGTCCACAAGCGGAACCTTCAAAGCGTGTGCAACGTATATCGGCCCAGTATCAACGGCAACAAACAAGCTAAATCGCTTAATCAATGACGGTAGATCTGCATGAGAAAATTCACAAGCGGTATAGCAGGATTCACCGACGGAATCAACCACACTTTCAACCCGCGAATGGTCCTCAAGCGACCCGGTTATTACTACCTTTGCTCCATAAGTTGATATTGCTTTTTGAGCAATCTCTCTAAATTTATCATCTCCCCATTCCTTAACCCTATTGCCCGCAGTAATACTCATTCCAAGAACGAAATCGCCGTCTTGAATTTCATGTCTCTCCATAAACTCCCGTGCTTTACTGGGCCCCCCTTTCGATTCGAATACTTCTTTTACAATTTCCGCCTTGTTTATACCAATGAACTTCAATAAGTTAACATACTGCTTCTGCAACAAGGTATGATTTTTGAAAACTAATTTGTGATTATTGATCCAGTCTGTTAGGTACTCTGACACCGATCTACTGCTACTAATTGTTTTAATGCGAAGTGGGGCAGCACTAGCTAGGGCAACAAGATTATTGAAGGGATTATTTGTTAAAGATATAACCACATCAAAGTTTTGCTTGTGAATGTACTGAAAAAACCTTCCCCTACCCCAAAAACCCTTAAATGGAGTGTGGTTGATATTAATGATTCTATCAATACGATTGTTGTTTTCTATAATACCGATAATTTTTTTTCCAGAGGCAACAGAGAGGTGACAATTCGGATACGCTATCTTTATGGCTCGAAAAACTGGTGTTGAACAAACCATGTCTCCAAGTCTCGTCATAATTGGCACGACTAGAATTCTAGCTGTTTCAAATTTAATGTTCTTTACAGCTTTTCTACGGGATCGCAAAAAAAAATAAGGCCATATTAGAAGAAGGCAGGTATAATAAAATATGAATTTCAATCTTTCAATTCTAAGCATAGGCAAATGTCATTTATGATTCTGGACAATCGCGAGTAATAAATACTATTGATTAAGTGATTGTCATCGTTTTTGCTTAATTCGCTATATTTTATAGTTTTATTAAAGAATTTATAGCCAGGCTGATCAAATATTACCTTTTTATTATCTTTATAACCTTCCATATTGACTGTATCTGTTGGTGGTAATCTAACAAGTAAACTAATATTCTCTGGTAAGTTTTTAGCTATAAGTTCAATAAAATCTCGATCTAATGTATGTTTGTGAATACGATTACCAACTTTGATTATACGATCTCCCAATGGACCAAAGAGGAAATATTTGCCCTTGATGCCTAATTTCTTAAGTAAATCCTCTCTAGAGGATCTTTCTCCCTTTACATAATTATCGTAATGGGGCACCCCGACAACTTTTATTATAGATTCATTAATGTCATGAATATCCATTGCCTCCTTTTTAAGGATTTCATTATGGACAACTAATTGATCGGGTATCACTCTAAACCCACTTTTAGTAGTTAAATTATCCCAGGATCTAACCATCCCTAAAATTTTTATTTTTCTCTTCCTAGCTTCAGTCATTATTCTACTATCGATGGCGCTCAGCACATCCGTTGAAAATATCAGATTGGGACTATATTTATCAAACAAATCATCAAATGCTGCCAATGGAATAATTAATGAATATAGTTTAGGTATTATTTTTTTAATAAGTGGCGCCCAAAAAAATAGTTTCTGTGACCATGGTCTTTCTATGCCCATTTTTCTTTTTCTCATCACACTTAATGCTTTCGTCCTTAGGGCGGCAATTGAAAGATCCTTAAACAAATCATCCAATCTAGTTAGCGGATTTGTAAATGAATATATATGTAAATTTTCTCCTTTAAATTGTGATTTAAAATACTCGGCTTTAGAATTCGGAACTACAATAATTATTCGATATCCTCCTCTATTCAAAAGATCAAAAATAGGCGCACATAATATGTTACGAGAAATAAATACGTGAATGCTTGTTATTACAATAGTTTTCATTCAGTTAAATGATTTAACATGTCCAAGGCGTATCTTTTCCAAGTAAATCTATTCCTTACGTATTCGTTGCCGTTGCGACTTAATTTCGTGTATAGATTTCCATCATTAATTAATCTTTTTACGGATTTATAAATCATATCTGGTCTACCGGGCTTAATAAAAAGAGCTTGTTCTCCATCATTTAATACCTCCGATGCTCCGATGGTGTCAGAAATAATAAGAGGCAAACCGGCCGACAAGGCTTCAAAATTTGCCAATCCCCAGGTCCACATATGAGCTGCTGAAATAAATATGTCTGACTTTTTGTAATAATCCACGAGGTCATCGTCTGAAACCTTACCTCTAAAGAACACTTTTTCTTTAATATCTAATCGCTCAACTAAATCCACTAATTTTTTGTAATATATTTCGGCTTTATGTCGATTATGTCCCCCTATTATATCGAGTTCAATTTTGTAGCCATCGAGAATAAGCAATTTTACGGCCCCCACAACATCTTCAAATCTTCTATGAACAAAGAATATCCCGTTGGCTAAGAGTTTAATAGTTTTTGATTTATCGAGAGCAGTTCTCTTTACATATTCAAATTTATCCAAATCTACCCCACTTCTTATAACAGTCGCTTCCCTGCCATGATATTTATTTACAAACTGAATACTTCTTTCGTTCAAAACTAAAATTTTATCCTGACTCTTTAAAAAGATTATATTTTCATACATGTCTTTTAACCAATTAATAGGTCTTTTTAAAAGAGGTTTTCTAGGTTCATTAAATAGTGGGTCATCAAACAAAGACCATCTAGCAGTATGCACATCATTTAGCATCAAGACAGAGCGTACGCTGGGATTTCTTTTTTTGTAATAATGAACAATGTGAGTACTAAAAATATCGTGGGTATTCAAAACATCTATATCATCATCGATTAACTTCGATAATGCTTTGGCGATTGAATTTTCATGGATCAAATGGAACACAGTTCTTAAAAGTGGCGTCCTTTTAAGAAAATTATTTTCTGTTGGAACTTTATCCAAAGATGCAATGTTTAGATTTTTAATATCGTCGGGAAAGCAATTTTCTTTATCTACTTGAGTGGTGTAGAAAATAACCATGTGGCCCATTTTTGATAATTCTATAGCCAGCATAATTGCCTGCCTTTCCCCACCGCCCGATACATTAAGATGATTTTTTAGTATACCTATTTTCATTATCTTTCTAAACTGATTTGCGCCAAAATTATGTCTAAGATTCTTAGATTTGATTGTCCGTCTAATTTATAACAAAATTTCTTCCACATTTCTCTCTCTTGCCATTATCAGGATTAGAGATTCCTAGGTAATTTTTTATAGCCTTCTTAGGTTCGTTGAAGTTAGTAGCGAGTCTCAACGCGCCTATTCTTAAAATATCTGAAAATGTTCAAATCCTCCAAAGCGACGTATTATAATAGACTTTACTTTTTTTCGTATTTTCATAATTTCGTATTTTTCAGAAGAGATAACGCGGAGTTAGTGAATTTTATGATTGTACACTAATTACTGTTAATATGCAGCCCGCGCGCCGTAAGGCGCGCGTTAAGTTAATTGCTCGCCGTTCACTGCCGCCTGAAGCGACGAGTGTACTTTCAACAATGTTTCTTTTGAGAATCAACGTACTATGAAAACACTTAAAATGTCATATAAGTGACAGAAGCGCATCAGCGACACGCTTGCTCGCTTTTCCGTCAAGTTTATAACAGAGCTCTGCGCACATTTTTGCGCGTTTGTCGGCGTCGCGCGACGGGTCAGCGAGATAATCGCCCAGTATTTTTTTGAGTCCAGGAAAATTAAAGGCCTCTTTCAGAGCGCCAAAACGAATCACGTCCTGAAAATGCTCAAAGCCGCGAAAGCGCGTTATGGAGCGGTGGAACGGACGGCGGGTGTGACCGTCAAATGGCGCGGCAACTATTGGCCGCCCAAGAATCGCCGCTTCCAAAAGCACGGTAGAATAAACTGCCATCACCGCATGGGCGTGGCGAAGAATGTTGACGAAGAGCGTCAGCTCGTTCAAATAATCCGGCAATTTCATATCGTAGAAAAAAACTTTGGGATTTGTTTTGAAGCGGTTAAACTTCTCTTCGTCAAACGCTTTATCCTTGCCGCGCGAGCCTAAATAGGGACGAATGACTAGGAAAGTGCGATCTCCGTAAGTGTCCGCATCAGCCCCGTTAGAAGTCCGATTTGCTGGGGGTAAATCGGCATCCGCCTGAGGCGGATTACTTCTAACGGGGTCAATCCATTTCAATATTTCCGCAATAATATCCGGTTCATCTGGACAGTACGCGCTACCGGACACATACATAATATAGCGCGCGTCTCTCGGAAATCCCATATGCGCGAGAATTTTCTCGCGCTGAATAATGAACCGCGTGTCAACTAGAAAATCATACTGCGGATACCCGACAACGGAAATCTCATTTGGCTGATACCCTTGAAAAGCGACCGCGGAGCGCTTCATTTGTTCGCTGGCCGCGAGAAAATGCGTCGCGCGAAACGGCAAGTAGTATTTATCGATATGGTCCCACCCCGCAGAAATGCCGAGGGTCGGCACGCCTTGTTGCTTCGCTTCCGGCAGAATGTGGCGGTCAAAGCGGTTGTATAAACTGGACACCAAAACACCGGACGGGCGGTAGCGCGCGAACAGTTCTTGAAACGGTCGTGTGCGGTAAGCCATGAAATAGAGTGCGGTCGCGATGCGGTCGCGCACGAAGCGGGAACTCCTGCAGACATCGCTTCAAAAGGAGCGATCCCCCAAGTTTGCAAGTGATTCGCAGAAATAAACATATCAGCACTAGCATACTCATGGAGAAGATCCTTCTCGTTATCTACCTCCCCTGCAAAACGGATCTGATCTTTCATACCTTCTTCATCTACAACTTTAGTAATTTTCTCATAGTAAGATCGATATACACCTCGTTTTTTATAGTCGCCGATTATCGTAAGTTTCGTTTCCACACCTTTGGTACTTAAAATCTTCATGGCGCGGACAACATCCTCATACCTGCGATGTGGAAAAAATGTTCCTGTGCATAGAAGTCGAATCGGCGTCTCTGACTTAGCTCGTTGTACGAACGGAAATCTTTCGACATCCACACCCAAGTTAACCACAGAAGAATCTCTGCGTGTCGCTTCACGCACGACTGTTCGCGCTCGCTCGCTTATCGCAACAATCTTAGTGATCTTTCTAAAAAATCGTCTATGTTCAAATTCATTCCGGAGTACATTGATCATTCGTTTCACTAATCCCAATTTAGGTAAGCCGAACAATGGATCATTAAAAAGTGACCAGCCGTGCACAGAAATATCATTACAGAGCCAAACGCTTTTCGCCTCTCTCAATCTTCCGTGCGCCCGCGCAACGACTATCGCAGCCCACTGATCAAGCGGGTTCATAATTTCTGTATCTCCGGCAATCAGCTCGGCAAGCGCTCGCGTCAACTTTGTCTTTCTCCGCAAACCCGCCAAAGCTTGTCCTATTCTCCCCCTCTTTTGCTTTTCCC
>CAYJVZ010000006.1:0-15523 GCA_964373765.1 uncultured Candidatus Saccharibacteria bacterium
CATAACTGCCTTTCTGTAGTTTGCTGTCAAGGCGAGGCCTTGACATGAACATGGTCGTTGTAGACCATAGTCCGCCGTTGGGCTCGGAAAAAGTATCCTTTGCCACAGCTCCGGCCCTCGCCTTTACGCGGGCGTCGGAGCTGTGGCAAATTGCACTCGACAGCACGATGAAGCATCGCAAGTTTTGTATTATCAAAGATCGTGATTTACTACCCAAACCCTACTCTAACTTGCGCAATTTGGCAACATCGTGAATCTCCATTCGGAAACCCCGAATACAACTTGGAAACGGCGTTTCCAAGCGGGGATTCGAACGGGAACCATATTTCACTTATCCTGAACGAAGCCTGCGTCAACGTGGCAGGTTGACGCGGTATGGTGGTATAAAATTCTTTGGCGATTTGCCTTAATTCATTCTCGGCTTGTCTTCAATTATCTCGAATTCATCATGAAAACATAAAAAGAACGCCTGTCTGGTTACCCAGCAGGCGTTGTATTTCGGGTTGTAGTCGAGGATTAGACCACTATTTGGATCATTCAGATCATCCCGAAGAGGTTCTGTTTACTCTACTTTTTCTACGGCGGGCAAAGCTTCAGCCGGAGCAGAAACTTCGGCATTTGCGACTTCGGGAAGTTCGGCCGCCAAAGGTGGCGCGGCGGGCGCAAGCACGGAGCGGTGGAACTCGCCCCAATCCTCAAGGTTGTTGAGGTCAACTGCGCCGTAGTTGACATTGTTTCCATCCAGAACGCCAGCGGCCTTGAGGATGCCTTGCCGAGTGGCGTCATCGTGGTTGTAACCCAAGATGGCGCGATTGCTTTTGTCAATGGTCGCCCTGTCGAGTTTGACGCGCGCCCGAGCTTTGACCCACGCCTCAAATTGCGGGTAGGTCGGCTTCGTCTCGGCGATGAAATTTCTCACCGCGTCGGGGTCGAGGTTGAGAGCCTCGAGAACCATCGCATCGTAACCTTTGCCGATGCCGGGGTAGCCATCGGCAAGCTTACTCTGTGATTCGAGCGAAACCTTTTGCCACAATCGCGGGAGATGCAGGACGCCGAGCGGGCCTGCGACGCCGGAGCTGATAAGCGGAATATATTTGTCTGCCATAACTTTCCTTTTTTCTTGCTTGCTTGCTCTAGTCCTTATACTAGAAGGATTGCGAGCGATTTTTTTTCAAAAGTGCATCAAGTCGTCTAATATCCAACCTATACACAACAAGATCCACTCTATCAACGCCATAATCGCAAGTCAAACTAGCGCGTGTTTAATTATTTACAATTTTACATCTAAACAAAATACACTATAGCCGCATTCGCGGCTATAGTGTATTTTCTGAAACCGATTCACTAAATCGGAGACTTTTCTCCCAAAAATCTGAAAACAAATAGCGCTCGAGGCCTACATCGTCACTCCCTCTGAAGGAGCAGCCTCTGCCACTTGACCGTCGCCTTTTCTAAGCGCGGCCCAGAGAGCCCATGCTCCAACTAGAATATGAAGAAGCGTGTCCGCTGGATTTTCTAGATTAGCGCCAAGGAAATTACCCGGATTAACTAGGCTGTAGAGTCCAATCAAGACGCCGACAACACCTAATATGAGTACAAGAATTTTCTGCGCACCCGCTGGAAAAAGAAATGAAGCAATAATTCCAACGACACCGAGTAGAAGATGCGCCCAGTTTTCACCGTTGTCAAACCACCACGCCTCTCCGAACAAACTGTCAGATGTTGGGCCGATAACGCCTACAAAACCCAAAATACCCACCAACACTAGTACCACTCCACCAATTTGCAAAAATTGTTTAGGATTCATGATAAATAATTGTAAATATAAGAAAAAAAGTTTTTGGTACGATTTATCTCGACCTTTTCTTGCCGACTAGTATAGCATATTTGAAAAGCTCGCCACTAACGATATCCACAGGCGGAGCCTATGGCTAAATGCTGAAGCGGTCTAGGCAGTTTGACTGATTTATACAATTTTGACCCCAGGAGAATATCGGTCGCTACTCGACCAGTACAGGTTTTCCATCTCGTGACGCAGAAGCCGTCACTCGATATGGGAGAACCTTTTCGATTCCCCAGCGCAAGGCAAGCATTTGCCTTGCTTGGGTCGTGGAACGAAAGCGGCTCGCACAAAAAGCGAGCTCGTTTTCGTAAACCATGACCCCACGGAGAATCGAACTCCGCTTCCAAGCTTGAGAAGCTTGTGTCCTAACCGATAGACGATGGGGCCGACATCTGGAGCGTGAAGTAAAATATACCATCGCAATCAGACAAGCTCAATATATTTAAAACTCCAGATGAGATACAATTGGTAAATGGATAAAGCCACAATTACATGTCCTAAATGCTCTCACCTCCAAGAAATTGAAATCCCAATGGATAGATGTTTAGCCTCATATAAATGTAATAACTGCAAAGAGATGATTTCTGTTCCAAATGGAAGTAAAAATTGCTGTGTCATTTGTGAATTTTCTAATAAGCGTTGTCCTGTATCAAAGAAATAGAAATTGTAGGTTAATTTTCGGATAAAAACAAAACCCGCAATAGATGAGCGGGTTCGATAATATCAATGAGATATTATTTTGTTTTAGTTTCGAGAATCTTGTTGATCTCAAACGTTTCAGTGACAGGGTTAACGAGCAACTTGCGGCACATTTGATTTACGACTTCTTCAACTTCCTCGCGATTAATGGCAACTAAAGAAATGATGTGGCACTTACCCATTTTAATGTTTGACACGTTCGCAAAATCAAGTTTTTTAAGAGCTTCGGCGGTTTGTTTTTCCTCTGGATTGAGTACTTCCTTTTTGATAAAAATAAATACGGTGGCGGTAAATTCAGACATAGTAAATCTTCCATTTTGGTTTCGGTTGACTGACGGCATCTTGAGCAATCTTATCCAATCGAGGCTCAAAGTCAATTATTACTTATCATAAAAATCCAGCAAAATAAAAAACCATGGACGTGAGAAGATTTAATTAGTCTACAAATTTTTTATTTTATACCTTGTGCTCAATAAGATTTTAACCAAATGCGACGTGTAAATTTCTGCGCCCAAAATTTTATTGACATAATTGGCTGTGCGCGTAGAATGCCAATAAAAGCTCTTCGAAAGGCATATTATGATTGGATTCAAAATAATTGCGAGTCTTGTTTGTATTATATCCCTCCTGTTTAGCCTCGGCTTGGCGACGGTTGGTGTGCGAGACTGCCATATTCCAAAGCTCCTTTGTGGCATTGGAATCATGGCGGTAGTGACAGTCATCTTTTTTAAAATAATTGTGTAGAACACGAAGGCGCTAAGTACAACCGTAGTATTAACTTGGCGCTTTTTTTATTTATCGCTAAATCTGTAAGACAAAAGAGTTTTCTGGCTGTCTAAGCATAAGCCAATAAACAGGGGAAAACGCGTAAAGGAAACGAGCATATAATATCGTTAATGTTCTTAATATTTGACTCACCAATACTAAAAATAACGATCGTGCGGTTTAGTATTGTTGACATTAGTCTTGATATCCCTTTGATATTGATTGACATGTCAGGTTTTAAGCGTAAATTATATGTAGAAAGTAGGAAAAATGTTATGGAAGAAATCGGCAAATGCATCTACTGTGAAGAAAATTTTTGCGAAGAAAATGCTGAAAATCTATTTTGGCATATCTCATGCAGAAATAATTTTCTAGAGAATTTAGTTCGTCAGATTCAGCGAATAGCGCGTTATTCTTTGCCAGAAATGAGTCTTTATGCATTGCAAAGAAGCCTTTTTGAAATAAAAGAGTTGGTAAAAAAAGAAAAACTGCCCTTAAAAACATATCCAAAAAAACTGGCATCAAGGGAAACTTTGGTGTTAAGCGCCATGAGTGCTGATATTGGAAGCAAAGCCTCCAATATTAATGCACCAGATGATAGCCCAGTCAAAAAAAATTTGGGAACGCCAAATCTGTGGCAGGCCGGTAACGTTGGCAAAAAACAGATGATGATGGCGTTGGATAAGTCTGGGGAAATTCAGCAATTAATCTTCCGTATTTAAATTTAGATAAAGTACAATCTGCCAAGCGGGCAGATTTTTTTTATAAAAAACCCGCTGCGCCAAGCGCAGCGGGGAAGAAACAATCATCAGCGTTTGTGAACGAGAACACGGCGAAAGCCCTTGTCTTCTATGGACTGGCGTTTGCCTCTGCCAAAAATTCTCATTCTTCTAACGTTTGCCGTGACTTCTTCAAAAGGACTTGGCAAATTTGCGCCTTTTGATATTCTCCAACTTTTTCTCATAATCAGGAAGTCGGAACAGATCTCGCCTTTCTTCGAGCGTACTCTCTCATGTAGGGAGTGATGACTTGGCTTGGACGAGAACCAGCTTTTAGTACTCCATCCGAAACTAGTCTCATCTTTTGAAACCAGGCCGAGGCCCGAGCGCTACTTACGCGCTTTGGCTTTGCTGAATTGATATTTTTCATCTGGCTTGAATTATACTACCAACTAACCTCGATGTCAAATAAAAAATGAGCCTCAATTTAAGACTTATCGGAGGAATTATTAAAACTATTTTCTACAACTTCTTTGACAATGGCGCCGTTTGCATTACCTTTCAATTCTTTCATTACGGCGCCCATCAACACCCCCATCTTTGACTTGTCAAAAATAGCCAACTCTTCTTTTTTAGCCGTAACAACTTTTTCAATATCCCGCCTAGAAACTTCCGCAGGAACATATAGAAGAAGGACTTTAAGTTCCGCTTCCTCGGCAGACACCAAATCCCAACGATTGCCCTTGCCAAATTGTTCAATGGAATCTTTTCTCTGCTTTACGGCTCTTTTAATAACGGATAATGCTTCTTCGTCTGTTAATTGGCCACCGGGCTTTCTGCCCTTAGCCACAAGTTCATTTGTAAAAGCGGCTATCAAGCCTTTAAGAACCAGAGACTTCAGAGCGTCTCTTTTCAACATAGCTTCCTTCATCTGGTCACTGATTTTCTTTTGAATAGTCATTTAAGGCTGACTTCTTTTCTATGATATAATTTTTGGATGGATATTTCAACTTTTTTGGCATTGCTTGGTTTGGCGATAATAGTGGCTTTTCTGTGGCTCATATACAAAAAGGTGTCCGAAAATAAGCCGCCCGTAGAGGACAAAAGCTCCGAGCTTCTTCTTCAGCAGATAAATGAATTAAATCGGACTGTTGATAGGAAAATGGGTGAGTCCGGTAAACTAATCAATGATCAAATTCGCGGGCAATTTAGAGAGTCCGCCAAGCTCATTCGAGATGTTACTCATGGCTTAACGAAATTGGACGAGACCAACAAGCAAGTAATATCTTTTACTGATCAGCTGCAATCGCTTCAGGATATTTTAAAAAATCCCAAGCAAAGAGGAGTCTTGGGCGAGTATTATCTGGAAACACTTTTAAAAAATGTTCTGCCGACTGGAAGTTATGAAATGCAATATGGCTTTGCCGATGGCACTATCGTTGACGCGGTCGTATTTGTGAAGGACAAAGTAATTCCGATTGATTCAAAATTCTCATTAGAGAATTACAATCGAATTGTCGAGGAGACCAATGAAAGCGAGCGAGAAAAGTACGAGAAGATTTTTGTAAATGACCTCAAGGAAAGAATCACCGAAACTTCAAAATACATTCAGCCGCAAAACGGCACTACAGACTTCGCTTTCATGTTCATTCCTCACGAGGCTATTTATTATGATCTGATAGTAAACAAAATTGGCGCGTTAAGGGGCGAATCAGAGAATCTTATTCAGCGCGCGGCAGGGAAATATAAAGTTATAATCGTCTCGCCGACATCATTTTTGGCATACCTTCAGACAGTTCTTCAGGGCCTGAAGGCCATGCAAATTGAGGAAACTGCCAAGGATATCGTGAAGCGAGTCGAGGAGCTGGGTAAGCACTTAAAAGGATTTGAGGAGTATCACGGCAAACTTGGAAATAGCCTGAACACTGTGGTAAATCATTACAACGCTTCCGGCAAGGAATTGAAAAAGATAGATAAGGATGTGCTTCGGATTTCGGGGGATTCTCCCGGGCTCGATATCACAGTCGCTCAAAAGCCTGATATTGATGTCTAGCCCGTTAAAACTTGAACTGCTTGGGAGTTGTGTTCGTAAATAGTTATAGCCCAGTTAAGAAAAAATCAGGTATAAAAAAGCGCCTAAAAGGACTTAAATTTGACAAAATCTGTATATGTGCTATCGTGACGATACGCAGACAAACCTTAACGAAAGATAGATATGAGAAAATTGATTAATGCCTTTTTGCGTTTTTCCGGCAGATGTGAAAAGATGCCGTCCGACAGTCGTTCGCCAAAGAACACTTCAAATCGAGAGCGACTGGAGGAAATGTTCGAGGCCAATGGCGCCGAAGAAATTCTGCCAAGCGTAATTTCGAAGCGCGTAAAGGGAAGTATGGTTGCCAAGGAATTCGTGCCAATCTCCGCAATCAAAGAAGTGGAGCAGGAAATGGCGAAAGGGAAATCTGGAATAACTGGCGCTCAAATTCTCTCCGGCGGCAAAGTGGCGCTATTTATGAGCCGAGCTGGCAACCCAAGAACAGCCAGGATCGTCGAAACGAAAGGAAATGAAGTTGTACTCATGAGAGGCAAGTCGCACTTCAAAAGATTAATTGTCGTTTAGTTCTGGCCATAGCGAAACCACCCCACACAAAAGGCGTGTGGGGTTTTTTCTTGCATATTTTCGATATTTGTATAGAATATCTGCATTATGGAATTTGCGGTTATAGAAACAGGAGGCAAGCAGTATGCGGTTAAAGTGGGCGACAGCATAAATATAGAAAAGATTCTCGGCATAGAGGAGACTGGAAAATCAATCACTTTTGATAGGGTTCTTCTAGTTGATGATGGCACGAACACGACCATTGGAAATCCTTTCATAGAGGGAGCTAAAGTCGTTGGAAAAGTTGAGGAAATTGGAAGACATAAGAAAATAGACGTAGTTAAGTATAAGCAAAAAAGCAGATATTTTAAAAAAAGAGGACATAGACAGCCCTATTTTAAAGTTAAGATAGAATCTCTGAAATAATTTAAGACTGAAAAAGTAATCTGAAAAAATCATATAGTCCTCTGCGACAGAGCTCCAGAGACACATACAAACATACAATTAGTTTAGCCGACCGCTTAATATAATTGTATGTGTGTGTTGAGAACAATACATTGGTGTATGTTGAGATATGAAAAAAGGCCGAGCTTCAGCTCGGCCTTTTTGAATTTACATTATTGACTTACTTTTAGGAGTGAGCCACTTTGGAAGTCGGCATCTTGCGTCTTATATTTTCCACAATGTCGAGTATGGCCTCAATGTTTTTGTCGGCCTCATTCTCGATGTGGGGGAAGTGTCCGGCCCCTCGAAGCTCGTGATATTCGGCGCCGAATTTGTAGGCCAGTGTCTTTGATATCCGAGGAGGCATTACAAGATCGTCTCTAGCGGAAAAAATTTATTTAGCAATAGTGTGTCTATTTAAAAAAGCGCTTTCCAAAGTTTCAGAATCAGAGTATTCAAGCTCAAGGCCAGTAGAAATGCCTCTGCCCAAAACAGATAGTTTTATTTTTAAGCCGTGGAGAAGATCCTTCAAATTATTTCTCAAGTAGACTTCGGTATTTTCTCCTTCAGGTGTGGCATTTAAAGCAATAATGATTTCCTTAAGTTTTTTGCTATTTTGTATCCTATCTGTCAGCTCTTTAATCCGAATCTTTTTTTCCGGATTCTTTTCTAAAATCGGCACTAAACCGCCTAAGACAAAATATAGCCCCTTGTAGACGCCAGACTTTTCCAAATTTTCAAGATCAGTGTCGGTGCTAACTATCATCAGTTCAGTTAGATGCCTGTCCGAACTTAGGCAGATGGCGCATAGTTTTCCGTCACCCTTATCTGGAAAATATCGAAAACACTGAAAACAAACTTTGACTTTATTTTTTATATCGAGAATCTGTTTTGCCAAATTCTGCCGATAGGCTTCGCTCTGATTAAAAAGAAAATAGGCAAAACGAGTTGATTGGCGGCTTCCTATGCCGGGGAAATTCCTAAAAATTGAAGACAGCTTGCTTATTATATCTTCCATAGTTCTAGGAAAATGTTTCGTTATCGGTATTTAGGGCGTCTCGGCCGACAAAGTCTGATTTATCGAGACTGACGAATGTCGCTTTGCTCTCGTCAAAATATAGCTCCACTTTTCCAGTCGGACCATTTCTGTGTTTCTCTATGAGTATCTCCGCGATGTTCGGCTTATTTGAATCCTCATTATATTTATCATCTCTGTGAATAAACATCACCACATCTGCGTCCTGCTCGATTGATCCGGAATCGCGTAAATCCGAAAGTCTTGGTTTTCCGCCTCTTTGTTCCACGGCGCGCGAAAGTTGGGAAAGAGCTAAAACCGGCACGTCTATTTCTCTGGCTAAATTTTTAAGAGATCTTGATATTTCCGTAACCTGCTGAACCATTGAATCGCTCTGCCTTGAAATAGTCGGCATCATCAGTTGAAGATAATCCACGATAATAAGACCAAGTTTCTTCTCTCTCTTTAATCTTCTGGCCACTGATCGGATCTTAAGAATATTATTTCCCGGCTGATCATCTATGTATATTGGGGCCGTGGCCAGTTTATCTAGAGAATCGCGTATTTTCTGAAACTCGGTTTCTATGGTCAATCTTCCAGTTCGCAATTTCCAAGCGTCTACATGGGATTCAGCGGCCAACATCCGATCCACAAGTTGTTGCGAGCTCATTTCAAGAGAAAAAATTCCAACTGCCGTATTGTGCAATACCGCGCTTTTTCTGGCGATATCAAGAGCCAAAGAAGTTTTACCCATGGACGGCCGAGCGGCCAGAATAACCAAATCGGAATTTTGTAATCCGGCCAATTTGTTATCAAGCTCGCGAAAACCGGTGCTCACTCCCCGAATGCCGTCTTTTGTTTTATGAAGCCGATCCAGCCTGTCCCACGCTTCCTCAAGGGCGTCTTTAATGACAGTGAATTTTCTGTTTGAATTATAATTTGTGACTTCGTAAATTTTCTTTTCAGCTTTGTCTATCAGTTCTTCAACGTCAGCCGCGTCTTCATATCCGAGTCCCGTTATATATTCCGAGGCCTCAATAAGATTTCTCATAACATGCTTATTTCGGACAACCTCGGCATAATACATAATATTGGCGGCCGATGGCACGAAATTCGTCAGCTCCGCCAAATATGTCGCCCCTCCCACTGCTTCTAGAGTTTTGGATTCGCCAAGCCTCTCCGAGAGAGACAAAATATCTATTGGTTGGTTTTTTGAAAACAATTGATACATGGCATTCCAGATAAGCCTGTGACGTTCGGTGTAGAAAGATTCTAGATTGATGAGATCTATAATGTCGTGGATAGATTCAGGCTTGAGCATTATTGATCCAAGCAGAGCTCTTTCAGAATCATTATTTTGCGGAGGAACTCTAAGATTTGTTTTAAAGTTTGTAACCATAATTTTATTTTAACATCTTTTTATGAGTACATTCTAACACAGCAGAAAGTCCAAAATGGATCTTTTGTTGATATAATGTTGCTAAATTGTGAATAATCTCTACTGAACAATTTACCGCTACAAACACTTGACAAATACTTCAAAAGGTGTATTATCATTTTAGGTACGTGTGGTAGTTTGGCGCTCGCCAAAGCTATACGTTAAAACTCGATCATTCAAACACTATGGACAAAACTGTAACCCTTGTAATACTCGGAGTCGTCTTTCTTACTGTCGGACTCATCCCAATACTCAAGTTCAAAACCCCTTCGCTCCAGAAAATCGGAATAGGAGGAAGTGCTCTCGGAATGCTTCTTATTCTCATCGGGGCAATTCTGCTCGGCACGCCAGGGGCAGAAAAACATCAGACAGATCGCGTTGTCATACTGCAAACGCTCCTCGCTGGAAAAGAAGTGCCACTCGACGTATGGCATGAACACTTCAACCAAAATTCTGCAAACACGGCAATTCTGGAAACGTTACCTAAGCTGGACCTAATGCCCGAACAAGTAGTGTTGCTGAAAAACTGGCGAAACTACAGCGTCAAGCTCTCGACAAACGCTTCATTGAATGCCGCGAATGCAAGACGCTAAAGGTCGCGCCCAAACACCTTACCACCCTTATCTCTGATGAGGGTGTTTTTTTACACCTAAATATAGTCAAAAATGTCTTAACCCAATCTATGTTTTGGAGGAAAAGCCTCCAAAAATGGGATTTGGAGTTTTGGAGGAAAAGCCTCCAAACGCAAAGATAGGACGTTATTACTCCGCACACATCGAACTGATACGACCGTGACTGTTCGATGTGTGCGGTTTTTAGAACGTTTTTTGAACATCGGTGGAAAAAGCCTCCACATAAAGTAGGGGAGGTGAATTTTGGAGGTAATACCAACAACATTTTAGAATTTTATTTTGGAAATATTTTTGGACCGTGCTCACTATCGCGAATACCGTAGCCTCTTTTTTCAATCTCTATTCTAAGCACATCTGCGTGTTGCCAATCTTTATTTTTTCTGGCAGATTCTCTCTGCCGCGCTAATTCTAAAACGTCTTTAGGAATTTCTTTTTTCTCTTCAAAATTTGACGTCCTTGATAATTCATCAATCTTCAATCCCAGCACTTTATCAAATATCTTAATGGTGGCTCTTTTCGTCCCATCGTCAATTTCTTCATCCCTCAAAATATTCCATACCAAGGATAGCGCCTTGGCGCTATTAAGGTCATCATTTATGGCGGCTTTAAATTGCTTCAGGTAAGGTTGGCTTGGTTTTTCGTCAACAGCCGTTTTCAATTCGCTATAACTTTCAATCAGCCTATTGAAGCTGGTTTTAGCCGATTCCAATATTTCCCAATTTACTTTAATCGGAGTTCTATAATTTGAACCGAGCAGCCAATAGCGATAGGCAAGGGCAGTGATTTTATTTTTTCGCAAAGATTCAAGAGTAATAAAATTGCCCGACGACTTAGCCATTTTGGCTCCCTCAACAGTCACGAATTCATTATGCATCCAGTAGCGGACAAATTTTTTACCTGTGGCTGTTTCTGATTGGGCAATTTCGTTATTGTGATGAACTTGAATATGATCAACTCCGCCAGTGTGAATATCAATTGTGTCGCCTAAAATAGATATGGCCATCGCAGAACATTCAAGATGCCAACCTGGGAAGCCTTTTTGCCACGGGGCATCGTATCCGAAAATTGGATTGAATTTCCATACCGCGAAATCTTTATAATTAATTTTTTCCTTATTCAAACCAATCCTTGATTCCGTACTTAAGCCCAAGTGGCGCGTTTTCATACCGCCTCCAAGACAGCCGTAACGGGAAAATTTTGAAGTATTGAAATAAATTCCGTCAGAGGTTTTATATAGCATCTTCTTCCTTTCCAATTCTTTAATAAACGTTATGTACTCTGGAACGTAATCACTGGCGTTTGGCATATGCTCGGGCTTTTTTATATTTAATGCCTCCAAATCTTTAACGAATCTATCAGTGTAAAAAGCGGAAAGTTTTTTCATATTCTCTCTGCTAAGAGGTTTATTCTCCCGCCTCAAAGCCAGTGTTATTTTATCTTCACCTTCGTCGGCATCTGAAGAGAGGTGTCCGATGTCAGTGATATTAATGACATGCCGAACAACAAAGCCGTTAAATTCAAGCGTTCTTCTAAGCAAGTCTGAAAAAACATATGAGCGGAGATTGCCGATGTGGGCGTAATTGTGCGCCGTCGGGCCGCAGCTATACATTTTGACTTTATTAGTATGATTTCTGAACTTTTCCTTTTTCTTAGAAGCGCTGTTATAGATGGTAAAATCAGCAGATGGAAAGAAAAATCTGATTAAATTTCTTAAAGCCATTTTTTGTATTTAAACCACAGAAACATAAGAAATGTCGCTCCAGCCATGATGCCTATTATTATCCAAAAATCGTTCTGAAAACCAATGATCGGTATAGTTTTCGTGTTCATTCCAAAAATGGAGGCGATCAGAGAAAGAGGGAAGGTCACGAAAGCCATAATGGTAAGAACTTTCATAACTTCATTTTGCTTAGTGCTGACGATTGAATTATTTGTCTCTCTCAATTCGGACATCAACTCTTGCCTTGATTCCATACTATTGTGTATTTTATAAAATTCAGATTTAACTGACCGCACAATTTTTTCAAAATGATTGCCGTAAAATTCCCCAGCCTCGACTTCGAGAGAATTAAGGACATCTTCATGGTGAATGGTAATCCGTTTGAAATCCATCAATATCTTGCTGACATTTGAGAGAGCGAAGACCATATCTTTTTCATTGCCTTTAAATATCCTAGATTCGATGTCTTTAAGAAGTTCGCCAACGTAGTCCAATTGATTGACAAGCGACATATAAAGCTGCTTAATCATTATGGCGAATATATATCCTGCGTGCGGGCCAAGTTCACCCCGCTCTAAAATCGAATTAACTTCATAGAGCCTTGAGAAGCGGTGCAGTGGATCAACTTGTCCGTAGTGAGTGGTTATAATAAAGTCTTTGCCGGCTATAAAATCTATTTCCTGATCAACGATTTCTTTTTCATAATTCAAGTTCTTAAAACCAGGGAAGTGAAGAATTAAATAAATGTAATGGTTGTACACTTCAACTTTCGGCTTATAGGTCGGCACTAGCAATTCCTGAATGACAATAGAATCTATTTTAAACTCTTCGGCAATTTGTTTTACTTCATCTTTTGAAGGCGAATCAACATCAAGCCATTTGATTTTGCCATGGTCATACCTATTTATCATAGACGAAATTTTATCACATTTTTTTATAGGCGGTAAGTTAAAAATATAGCGCAAAAGGCGTTGACCTAGTTAGGCAGTTTTGACATAATGATCTGGTGTGCTTTTGGGCACACTCCTTTTTATGGAGGACATAGAAAAAATAGCCAAAAATTTCAAAAGATCTCTATTTATATGGATATCAGTTTCCATAATAATTATAGCTCTTGTAGGGACATCTTTTGGATTCGGCTTTAGAAAAGGCCTTGATCACAAGAGTGAGGCAGAAAAAGCTGATACGGTCGTCAATAAAGACGACAAAACAGCCGAGGTCGTTGATTTTGAGCCTTTTTGGAAGGTCTGGAATATTATAAATGAAAAATTCGTCACAGCTAAAGAGCCGATAAGCGATCAAGACAAAGTTTGGGGCGCCATTGAAGGATTGACAGCTTCTCTCGGCGACCCGTATTCGGTTTTTTTAAAACCCGTTGCCTCTGAATTATTTGAAGAGGAGATCAGGGGTAAGTTTGGCGGCGTTGGAATGGAGGTGGGAATGAAGGACAACGTATTGACCGTCATTGCTCCTCTAAAAGGCAACCCGGCCGAAAGAGCGGGAATTCTTGCTGGCGACAAGATCATAGAAATTGATCACGAAAGCACGGCTGGCCTTGGTATTGATACTGCGGTCAGCAAAATAAGAGGCAAGATAGGCGAACCTGTAGCCCTTAAGTTGGTAAGGGAGAAAGTGATCGAACCGATAGATGTAATCGTTATCAGAGACAACATTACTATTCCGACAGTTGATACGGAACTCCGCGATGATGGAATTTTTATAATTGAACTCCATAATTTTTCGGCTATCTCTTCGGATCTGTTCAGACAAGCTTTGCGTGAATTCGTGTCCGCCAACTCTGATAAATTGATTTTAGATTTAAGAGGTAATCCCGGCGGCTTTTTGGAAGCGGCAGTGGATATAGCCAGTTGGTTTTTGCCGGCAGGCGACATTATTGTCGAGGAGAGCAGGGGAGGAGACAGCGAGAAAATAGAGCATGTTTCAAAGAAGGGTTATGGCATATTTAACGATCAACTTAAGTTGGCAGTATTAATTGATGGCGGTTCCGCTTCAGCTTCAGAAATATTGGCTGGCGCCCTAAAAGAGCATGGCAAGGCGATTTTAGTCGGCGCTAAAACTTTTGGCAAGGGATCGGTTCAGGAGTTGGTTAAGATTACTTCTGACACCAATCTAAAGATAACAGTAGCCGAATGGCTCACGCCAAAGGGTAATTCTATTTCAAAATACGGCATTAAGCCTGATTATGAAATCGAGTTAACTGCCGATGACATAAAGAATGGTAAAGATCCGCAACTGGAAAAAGCGGTTGAAATATTAAAGACTAAGTAGTAGTATTTATTGGCTTTAAAAAAGCTTTAAAAAAACATTATGAAAGTGGTACTCTTAAAAGATGTGCCTAAATTAGGTCATAAATATGATGTAAAAAACGTATCTGATGGATACGCGGCAAATTTTTTGATGCCGAGAGGATTAGCAAATTTTGCTTCAAGTGAATTATTAAAAAAAATCGAGGTTGAAAAGAATTCTCTGGTAGCAAAAAGGAAGGCTCAAAACGAAATAATATTGGAAAAAATCAGCAATCTGGGCGGAAAATTCTCTATAATGGCGCGGGCAAATGAGAAAGGCCATTTATTTGCCGGAATTGATAAAAAAACAATTGTGGAGAAATTGTCGCAATCTTTGGGTATAGAAATCAGTCCTGAACTTATTTTAATGGAGGGTGTTATAAAAGAGATAGGGGACAGGGATATTGAGATCAAATTAGGGAGCAATCATGTTAAAATAAAGCTAACTGTCTTATCTGAAAATGCTATTAAACCAATTAGACCGATCAGCCAGATTAAAAAACTCTAAATGTGTAGACTGGGCCTGACTTTTGCTTAATCAACGTTGGCAACTTTTCTGGCAGTTTTTGTATTATTAAAATTCGGCTTATTTTTGCTGGAGTATGAGACGATGCCTTGTTTGGTGGCGAAAATTGTGTGGTCTTTTCCAAGACCTGTGTTTCTACCGGCTAAAATTCTAGTGCCTCGTTGTCTAACAATAATTGACCCGACTTGGGCTTTTTGACCTGCGTAAAGCTTCACCCCTAAAAATTTAGGGTTAGAGTCTCTAAGGTTTTTTGCTGTTCCGCCCGCTTTTTTACTTGCCATAAATAAAGTTTATTACATTTGTTATAATAAAGTAAAAATGAGTATAAGTGATTTTAGAAATTTAATCAAGGGTGATGGAGGTGGTCGATTTTTTCAGGATTTGATGTTTTTTTTGATTATTCTGTTAGTTGGCTTCGCTTCCTTTGGCCTCGGAAGGCTATCGCAAAAAGAGGCGACCAAACAAGATATTATAATCCGCTCTCAAGAATCGGCCGATCTCGCTAGTCCAAACAGCATATTGGATGTTGATCAAAATAAGGAAGAATCAAATAGTGAGCAGGGAAGAATTGTGGCTTCCAAAAGCGGAGGCAAATATCATTTCCCATGGTGCGCTGGAGCCCAGAGCATTAAAGAGGAAAATAAAATATGGTTTGAATCAGAAGCTAAGGCAGCCGCGGCTGGCTATACGGCCGCGAAAAATTGCAAGGGTTTAGAGTAATTAAAGTGCAATTATGTAACTATGTAACTGCACGACATATACAAACATACAATTAGTTTAGCCGACCGCTTAAACTAATTGTATGTGTGTGTTGGGAGCA
>CAYJVZ010000006.1:15623-25246 GCA_964373765.1 uncultured Candidatus Saccharibacteria bacterium
CATACAATTAGTTTAGCCGACCGCTTAAACTAATTGTATGTGTGTGTTGGGAGCAATTGATTAGTGTACGTTCAGAACAATAATATTGATACATACAATTAGTTTAGCCGACCGCTTAAACTAATTGTATGTGCATGTTGTATGTGGTATGTTGAGACATGATTGATATAAATGCTGTACACAATGAGAAGTGATATGTAAAATATTAATGATATAAATAATGTAAGCGCTAAATGATAGTAGTAGATATAGAATCAACAGGAATAGAGGCTTTTAAACATTCAATAGTTTCTATTGGAGCTGTTGAGTTTGAAAATCCTAAAAATCGTTTCTATGAGGAGTGCCGAATATGGCAAGGAGCGCATGTAATGAAGGAGTCTCTTGAGTTTCTCTCTCTGACAGAAATGGATGTAAAAGATCCAAATAAGCCTCCTGTAGCGGAAGTTTTAAAAAGATTTATAAAGTGGGCGCTCGCACGCAGTGAACATACTTTTGCCGGTCAAAATCCGTCGTTTGATAGAGATTTTCTTAAGGTCGAAGCGGAAAGAAATCATCTAGATTGGCCATTTGCCCATAGGACGATCGATCTTCATTCAGTTTGCTATGCTCACATGATTAAAAGAAATATAGCGCCTCCAATAGAAAATCATCGCTCGGCTCTCAATTCAGATAAAATCTCGATTTATGTCGGCATCAAGCCGGAAGCTCGCCCTCACAAAGCCATAAACGGCGCGCTGCAAGCAAGTGAGTGTCTGTCGCGGCTTTTATATGGCAAGACCTTGCTTCAAGAATTTGCGAAATTTCCTCTAATAAATATTGATTGAGACATGGGACAATATGTCCCTAAAAGTGCGTTTTGAAAAATCAATATGCCAATTTAGCCAATAATAGCAACGTAATTTGTGATAATTCTAGATATTGACAAAATCTCTATACGTGCTACAATAAACATATAAATCTCGAGAACGCCTCGAGTTTTTATATTTTATGATAACACTACAAATAGCAAAATATTCAGCTTCTCTATTTGCCTTATTATCCATGCTGTCAAATTCTGCGCCGATTCAAATGGATAATAAAATATCTGATGAAAAACAAATCGCCAAAATAGAATTGTCGGTTCATTATCCGTTTGAAAAGATGACAGTAGAGGAGAGGGTAAAAACCTATTTCCAAGACATACCTCAAATGGTGGAAGTAGCAAGATGCGAATCTCAATTTAGGCATAATAACCTATACGGCGAAGTTATCAGGGGGGAGAGAGATAAAAATGATCTTGGAGTAATGCAGATAAATGAAAGATATCATCTCTTGCGAGCAATGGATTTGGGCTACGACATAAACACAATAGAGGGCAATATGTCTTACGCCAGAAATCTCTACAATGAGAAGGGTTTGACGCCTTGGAATGCCTCAAAATCATGTTGGCAAAAAGAATTAGCTTTAGCCGACACTTCGTCTAAAACAGGATTAAAATAACATTCTGAAAAGAATTGCGAGCGGGAGTCTAAATCGAAATAGACACTTTATTAACCTATTGCAAATAGGCTGATAGGGAATGAAGAGATTTTGATTGGACGATATTTATGCGTGTCGCACAATATATCTTTTACGACATAGTATGCATTTTAGCCTTTCTTTAGATCTCTCAATCCCCCACTAATAACTAAAAATTCTTAATCTTGCCTAAGATCGGTCTTAGAATCATCTCCCAGAATATATCAACGAATATTTCATTCCAAATAAATACGAACGCTGTCTTTAAATAGCTATTATAGATTTTAACTATAAAATCCCAAACGTAAGTAAGATTATTTTGCACGCCTGGTTTCTTTATAATTTCCGCCAAATCAAAACCAAAGTAGCCTAGCGCCACTAGGCCAATAATTATTAAAATTATCATTTTCAAGAGTCCCCTATTTTTTGGCATTTTTTTTACTAGAATAAATTATACACTAATTTATAAATAAGACAGAGGATTAAGATAGGCATTAAAGCCGGCTATCGGCATTGTGTATGTTGTGCCGCAAACCCTGCTTTTCCTATCAACTATTTGAACGCCATTTGATGCGTAAACCGTAAAATGCAAATGCGGACCTGTTGAATATCCGGAATTGCCGCTATAGCCAATTATATCTCCGCTATTAACAGCTTCTCCCGTTCCAGCTTTTATAATAGAAAGATGGGCGTATAGCGTAGAGAGGCCATTGCCGTGATCAATGAGAATCCATTTTCCATACGAGGCGCCGGGACAAGTATTGTCAGTATTTCCCGAGCCAATAACCTCTCCGCCAAGAGCCGCTAATATCGGCGTTCCAATAGGAGCTCGTAAATCCACTCCGTTATGCCCTCGCCCGTTATAAAGTTGCGGATTCTCCTTGGCAAAAGCGGTATTGCCGAAATATTGAGTTATCTTGATTTCAGTAAGCGGCCAACGAAGAACGCCAGAACCAGTTGGCGGTAAAGTTGATTGATCCAAAGTGAACTTCAATTGCGACTCAATTTCAAATAACTCCCTTTGAAAGGCCTCCCTTAATGAGATTTTTTCATCAAGTATCTTCTTATAGTTTGATTCCTTATTTTTGGTATCTTTTAAAAGATAATCCTTACTTCTTCTATTTTCATCAACTATAGCTTTCCTGTCGCCAAGTTCGCCCTTAAGAGAGTCTAATTCCCTTCTCTTGGTTGATTGATTATTTATGGCAAACTCTAATTCCGATTTCACTTCTTTTAAGGCGATCAAGTTTTGCCTTATGCTATCCTGAAATTTTTTTAATTCATCCACCTCATTCCAGAAACTTGATAAACGTCTCTGTGAAAGCAAAGTTTCAACCAATGAATTGTCATCAAGCATATTGAGAGCCCTTATGCCGCCAGCGATTACATCAGTGCTTCTTTCTATTTTATCTTCCATATCGCCAATTTCGAGATTCAATTTCTGTATTGCAAGATCAGTGGAGGATATTTTCTCCTCCGTAACCTTTATATCAGTTGATAATTTTTTTTGAGTAACGTTAATAGTCTTGATAGCGCCTTCGAGCGTTTTAGCTTCAGTGCCGAGCTCTTCAATTTGCTCTTCATAACTAGTGATTTCTTCTTCCAGTTTCTCCAGTGTCTGGCTGTGCGATTTAATTCTCTCCTGCAACTCTTCTATCTTACCCGCTTCAGCCCGTTCATTTAGGCCAGATATGCCGAGAGTCAGAATTAAAGCCAATAGGATTTCGTATCGTTTCTTCATTTGTTCAGGCTAAAAATAGCGGAATTTATTCTTTTGGTTGTTTCGTCCTTGCCTAATATTGACGCTATTTGAAATGGGTCTGGCGACTTATCTTTTCCGGTCAAAGCATATCGAAATGGCCATAATAAATTGCCCTTGCCAACGCTTTCGGCCAAATCCCAAAGCGTCTTTTTAATATCCTCGCTTGTAAAAGAAGTAAGACTTTCTAAAAGAGGAATTATATTACTTAGGTTTTTAGCGGCATTTTCTTTCGTCTGATCTCTCCACAATAATTTTTCCGCTTCTAATGAAGGAGGCTGAAAAAAATAACTTAGTTCTCCTGAATCAGCCATTTTTTCAATGTCTGACAGAACAGTGATTTTTTCTTTTATCAATGGGCTCATTTTCTCGATCGTTTTGAGACTGGCTTCTTTTAGGCCCTTTTTCCCCAGTGCTTCCTTGGTGGCTTCAATAATTGCTTGGGCTGGTAATTTTTTGATGTATTGCCTATTGATCCAATCTAATTTTTCAAGATTAAAAATAGCTCCGCCTTTTTGAACCTTATCAAGTCTAAAATCGGAAATAAGTTCAGCCATTGAAAAAATCTCACTATCAGAGTCTGGGTGCCAGCCTAAAAGAGCCAGATAATTTATCATGGCATCTTTCAAATATCCCTTATTCTTATATTCATTAACTGCCACCGCGCCATGTCTTTTGGAAAGTTTTGATCGATCATGGGCAAGTATGAGCGGTATGTGAGCGTAAAGCGGACGATTGGCGCCAATCGCCTCTTGGATAAGAATCTGACGGGCAGTATTTGAAATATGATCTTCGCCGCGAATTATATGCGTTACTTTCATCTCGTGATCGTCTATGACTACTCCAAGATGATACAGAGGTTCGTCAAAACTTTTGGCAATGACAAAATCTTTTAATTCCGTGGTGTCAAATTTAATTTCACCTCTAATGAGATCGGTAAATTTGACATGAGAATTCGGATTTTTAAATCTAATTACTTCGCTTCTCTCTCCTTTACTCTCACTGGAGACATATGCCGCGCCGGCCTTTACCATCTTTTCAAGGTGGCTTTTGTAGAGGTTTATTCTCCTGCTTTGATAGTAAGTTTCATCAAATGATAAATCGAGCCATCTTAAAGCGCTTTCTATATCTTCTTCAAATTCCCTCTTTGAACGCTCCTTGTCTGTATCTTCATACCTTAGAATTAATTTAGCCTTATTTTGCTTGGCGTATAAATAATTAAAAAGGGCTGTGCGAGCGCTGCCGATGTGAAGATTGCCGGTCGGGCTCGGCGCAAATCTTAATATTTTCTCCGTATTTTCCATTATCATAAATTATAACATATGTTTTATGCTGGTATGGGAAAAGTGAAACTCGCCCAAAAGCGATTTATATTATGGCAAAGCCGACAAACCATTAATACTTGAAATACAGTATTAAGGTTTTTTATTTGTATTTTAATTTAACCAGAGACTTAACTTCAAGATATTCGGAGTATATTTCGTAATTCAAAGTTTTCAATTATCTCTCATGCGAAATAGCAATGCGGATAATTTCATCGGCAATTTTTCGGGCGGCATTAGGCTTGGCGAATTCTCTGGCTTTTTGGCTCATCCTTTGAAGGATGTTTGGTTCTGACATGATGCGGTTAATTTCGGAGATAAATATACTGGCCGATAGATTCTCCTCTTTTAAAAGAATGCTGGCGCCGCTTCTTGCGTAGTAGTAGGCGTTTTTATTCTGATGATCGTTGTTAGAATCGCTTATAGGAATGATAATACTCGGTATTCCCCACTCGGCTATTTCAAAAATGGATGAACCGGCTCTTGAGATGATGAGAGAAGCGGCGCCAGCTGACATGCTCATGGCTAGATCGTTCAAATAGTCGAACATCTTGTAGCGATCTTTAAATTTGCTCTTTTCCAAAACAATTTCGGCCGTTTCTTTGACGCTCTCAAAATTCTGTCTGCCAGTTTGATGTATTATTTGATACTTAGTAAGTAAATCTGGCAAGGCGTCGAGCAAAGTATTGTTGATAAATTCAGAGCCTTGAGAGCCGCCAATGACCAAAATAGTAGGTATGCTCTCTTCAAGTCTTAAAAATTCATGAGCCCCATTTTTTAGGGCTGTGGCCACGCCTCGCCTTATCGGATTGCCAGTTAAGGCTGTCTTGCCTTCAGGAAAAAATTGGGCCGTTTCGACGTAGGAAATTGCGATTTTCTTGGCAAATTTTCCAGCCCATTTGTTGACCCTGCCGGGCGCGCTGTCCGACTCATGAATGATTATCGGTATGCCGAGAATCCGCCCCGAGAGAATTGTCGGGAAACTGGCATAGCCGCCTTTGCCAAAAATGACGTCAGGAAATATCCGACCAATTTTAAAAAAAGTAAAAAAAATCCCAACGGCCGTTTTTATGATATCGGTAATATTAAGAATTGAAAAATATCTTCTCGCCTTTCCAGCCGGAGTCTTAATAAATTCAATTTTGTTTTCAAACAGCAGATTTTTATCGTAAGAATCATCAGAGGCAAAATAAATCCTCGGTTCAAGCAATCTCTCTTCTTTAATTATTTTGTTTAGTTCCTCGGCGACGGCGATGAGCGGATAAAAATGACCGCCCGTTCCTCCTCCAGTTAATACAATTTTCATTTAAGTGTTGATTTAGAGAATGTCTCAATTAAGTCCTAAGCTGATATCTGGAGATATTAAGCAATATGCCAACCTCAAACAAACTGAAAAGCATGGATGTTCCGCCGTGGCTTACGAATATAAGAGGCAGACCTGACAAGGGAACTATTCCGAGCATTGCCGCTATGTTGATAAATGATTGCGACACGATCAGTATAACAATACCAACCGCTAATAGTCCACCGAAAAAATCTTGGCTGTGGCGAGCCAGTTTAAGACCTCTTATTGCCAATAGGAAAAAAAGCGAAATCAAAATCATACCGCCGATAAAACCGAATTCTTCAGCGGCAACGGCGAAAATAGAATCTCCGATCGGCTCTGGCAGAAAATTGAATTTTTGAAGACTTTGTCCGAATCCCCTGCCCAGCCAATCGCCCGAACCTATGGCAATTAAGGATTGTTGAATCTGATAACCGGCCCCAAGCGGATCTCTGTCTGGACTAAAAAAAGTTAAAATTCTGTCCATGACATAAGGCCTCAAAAAAGCAAGCGCGGCAAGGCCGCCAGCGCCCGATAGAAACAAAATACCAATATCTCTTGCTCTGGCGCCCGAAACTAAAAACATGGAAATACCAGCCGCGAATATTACGGCAAAAATATCGGTGTCCGGCTGTAACAACAAAATCGCGCCCACAATTCCAGTAACAAGCAAAAATGGCAGCAGTCCGTATCTCAATGATTTAACTTTATCTCTGACTCCGGAAAGCCATGTGGCCAAATATATGACGTAAGCGATTTTCAAAAATTCCGAAGGCTGGAATGAAATTGGCCCGAGCAGAATCCATCTTTTTGCTCCGCCATATTCAAAGCCGATTCCCGGAACAAATACCAGTAGATTTACTATCACGGCCAATATAAAAAAATAAAATGCGTATTTGCGCCAAGTTCGATAATGAATAATTGAAGCAATATAAAGACCGAGAGTGCCGACAACAAGTCCTAAAAGAACATGGTTAAAAAGAACGCTTGACAATTTAATGCTGTCTCGCGCCAGCAAACTTAAGGAGGCTGAAAGATAAATTAAAAAACCGGCAACTACCAGAGAAATTATTATTATTAGAAGCGGTCTGTCAATGGGATTTCGAGACATATATAAATAATAGCATTAGATTTTTTTATAATGTTTGCTTAGGTTATAAGAGGGCAAGAATAATTCCAATAATGGCAAAAACAATTGATATAACCCAATAACGCATAGTGATTTTAGAAGCTGGCCAGCCGATAGCCTCAAAATGATGATGAATCGGCGCTACCTGAAAAACTTTTTTACCTCCGCGATATTTTTTTGAAATGACCTGAATAATATCGGAAAGAGAAGTGGCCAAAAGTGGAAAAGCGATTATCGGCAGAACAAAAACTCCGTGACCTTCGCCCAGCCGATCCGTCATAAAAGCCACAATGGCCAAAGTGACAGTAAGACCCATTGTGCCAGTCTCCGACATATAGTAACGAGCGGGCGGAATATTGAACCATAAAAATGCCAGTATTCCGCCGGCAAGCATTGCCGAGAAAGCGGCCAAATTGATTTGATTTTGGGCAAAAGCAATGGCCCCATAGGCGCTGAACATTATTGCGAAGATGCCGCCAGCAAGCCCGTCAAGACCGTCTATGACTCCTCCTGAATAAAGGGCGATTACAACTATCACAAAAAAAGGAATAAATAAAATTCCAAGATTTATCTCCTCGATGTTTAGAAAATTGGGCAAGCCGATGGATATGACATCTAGTTTCAAATAAAACCACAGCGCTCCGACTAGTCCTAGAGTGGCCACGACAGACAGTCTTTTTTTAAGCGACAGGCCGCCTGAAATATGAGAGCCATTACCTTTTATTTCAAGAAAATCATCTAGCAGTCCGACTATTCCGCCGCCAAGCAGAGTAAAAAGAGGTATCCATGTCTGATCTCGGCTTAGAAAATCAAGCTTCTCAAAAATGCCGCCAGCAAAAAACTTCGATAAAAGCCACAAGCCTACGATCACTATAAAACAAGAGAGCCATATGATTACTCCCCCCATTTTCGGAGTGCCTACTTCTTTGTCTTTATGAAGATTATTGAAAATAGGAGTTTCGCCGCCAGTCATATCTAGCTTGCCGGATTTCTTCTTCCACATCTTATATTTGTAGAGATATTTCGTTAAAACAGCGGAAATGGCAATGCCAACCGAAAATGTCAGGGCAAAAGGCACAAATACTTTTACGATATCCAAAATCATAAGTTTTGCCAGTATATCTGGTTTTTACGAAAGAAAAAAGCCCTTCTTAACTGCCCGCGAAGATTGCTCCATATCGATTTTTGGAGGCTTTTCCTCCAAAATCCACAATATCCACTTTTAAGTAGTCAGAGTTGAAATACTTTCATTTTCAGCAGTTTTGGGCGCGCTGTTTTATTCGAATCTTAACTCTATCTTATCTCTATCCCGCATGACATAATTTTCAATTTCCATGTTTTCCTCTCCATTAACTGTCATTTTTATGTCCGTGCCGAACGATTTCATATCCTTCCCCCAGTTTTTGAAGAATTGACCAACTGTAATATCCCGCTTGCGAACCAACCCTTGAAACTCAAGGTGCAATACTCCCGTCGTATCATGCGTATGCATCGGCTGATGAATCGCGCCAACGCCGATATTTGCAGGAATCTCTTGCTTTTCTCCCTTCGCATAAATTGCCACTTCCGGATGCCAGTGTATGCCTCTTCGAGAAATAATCTCTTCTTCCGGAATAGGCGGACGAGTGGCAAGATACCAGGTAAGTAATCCTACGCTTCCGCCAATAATAATTACGATAAGCGCGATTTTCGTCACGCGCTTCACGGCTAGATGCCGAACGAACTTCTGCTTTTCTTCAAGGCGTTGTTCGCGGCGCAGTTCTTTCCGCTCTTTTTTACTCAACTCAATTTGCGGTTCGTTTTCCATAATTTTTAGTAATTCGTTACTTATTTAATTCTTGTTCTTCGTCCTATTAACCAACCAATAATGCCGCTGATGAACACGGTTGCAGTCCCGACGAGAATTAAAACATTGTTTTCTTCTGGAGTTTCTGGTTTTTGAACATCAATTAAAAAGTCTGGCGCTTCATATATTTTGTTCGTGTTTGAAGCGAATGCGAAATCAAAAAATATTTCGTGAAGTCCCGGTTCGGCAAACGTATAAAACAACTCTTCAAGCACGCCCCCGCGCACGAGAATATTGTCCTTTTCGAAAAGAAGGACCCTCTTTTCTTCTCCAGAGCCGCCGAATCTGTAGATCCGAACTTTCACGAGCAAATCTTCCGCAACCAGCTTGTTTTTCTCTATATCGAAGAAGGATGGGAGCATTGCGGTTTGTACGCCAACTCGCGGCGTGAATGGCGCGCGAGAAAGATTAATTAAATACTTACCATCTGCCACTCGCTGGTCGCCGCCGTTTGCGAAAGTGAGAAACGGCAATACAAAAGCAAAAATACTCACTGCAAGAAATAATTTTAAGGATGTGATCTTCATTTTTTATTTAATCTTTTGCCATGTCTCACCAGTATCGCTACTTTTATACAGCGCATTTTCGTGAGTAAGCGCATAAACAACATCCGGATTGCTTCTGCTGAAAGCAATATGTAGCACTGTCTCGCCATTCCAAGTTTCGCCGATTTTTTTCCATGTCGCACCGCCATCCGTACTCTTCCCAAGTCCGCCAAGTTTTTCTGAAAAAGTAAGGAGAATTTT
>CAYJVZ010000007.1:0-24941 GCA_964373765.1 uncultured Candidatus Saccharibacteria bacterium
GTGGCGAGCGAAAGCTCGCGGCGGCGGGGCGGCTTCATTCGTCGGGGGTTTGCCGGAAATGCGTTCGGATTTCGTCGTACAGAGGGAGCCGTAAAGTAAAAACCGCCAATGAGGCGGTTTTTACTTTACGGCTCCGGCGGCTGGATTCGGGGTCAAGTTTCTAAGCTCGCCGACTCGCTAAGAACTTCCTCCCCGGACTCGGTCTGCAGTTTTCGAATACCAAAACTGGCTCCGCGACCTCCGTCTTTCGAATCCCGCCGAGAAGAGAAGCAAAAAAGCTACAACACCTTCGTGTTGCAGCCTAATTGCTTCTGGCTCCGGCGGCTGGATTCGAACCAGCGACCACTCGCTTAACAGGCGAGCGCTCTACCGCTGAGCTACACCGGAACGAAAAGTTGGTATTTCGGGCCAATTCATTCCATTTCTAAAATGAAGAATGCTATGGAACATGACTACTCTGGAATATCTTCTTAAAAAAGAACTGTGCCTATACTATCAAAAATACCGCTCTTGTAAACGTTTTCAAAATGAACTAAATTTAAGTTATGAAGATTTTGGCGGTGATTATCACTTTTGCAATAATAGTTTTAGTCGGTTATCAAATTTTAGCAAGTAATCGAACTAATGATAAAATTAAAATCTCTATCATGAAAATAACAAGCACCGCATTTTCACACGAGGGGAAAATTTCCTCAAAATACACCTGTGACGGCGAAAATATCAATCCTGCATTTGAGATTGAGAATGTTCCAAGAGAGGCAAAAAGCCTTGTTTTGATATCGGATGATCCCGATGCGCCAAACGGAACATGGGTTCATTGGATAGTTTTTAATTTATCTCCAGATCTTAAAAAAATAGAAGAGGGCATAGAGCCTGTCGGAGTTCGTGGCGCTACCAGCTTTGGAAGACTTGGTTATGGTGGGCCTTGTCCGCCCTTTGGGACTCATCGCTACTTTTTCAGGCTATACGCGCTTAACAACAAATTGAATTTGGAAGAAGGGGCGAGGAGAGAAGATCTTGAAAAAGCCATGAATGGAATGATTATTGAGAAAACTGAATTAATGGCAACTTACGAAAGGCAATAATGTATATCAAAATTAACGTCATGGCATCGTCCAGAAAACAATCCATAAAAAAAATATCCGAAACACATTTTGAAATTTCTATCCGCGAACCAGCTAAACAAAATATGGCAAATCGACAAATTATGGAAATTATGCGCAAACAGTTTGCCCCTCGGTCAATTATAAAAATTGTAAGCGGACATCATTCGGCATCAAAAATAATCTCTGTGGAAACTAAGGTTACAAATGTTTGATTTTAGAGTTATAATAGACACATGAAAATACTCACCCCAAAAGCCACTAATTTAGAGTTAACCGCGGCTATAAGCGACTATTTGAATAAAAAAATTGGATCTTTGGAGAAGTTTATAAATACTAATGACGACAGCGCTTCGATATCAACTGAAATAGCAAGGACTAGCAAACATCACGCTTCAGGCGACATATTCAGGGCGGAGATAAATGTTCACATCGCTGGCAAGGATTTTCGAGCTGAAGCCGAGACGAGCGATCTCTACGCATCTATTGATCAAGTACGCGACGAAATGCAAAAAGTTCTGCGCCGCGATAAAAAAAGAACGCTTCATCTTATCCGCCGAGGGGGAATTAAACTCAAAAATATAATAAGAGGCTTAAATCCGTTTAGAACAAGGACTTGAGAAAAATGCCATATTCCATCGGTTTTCTGGACTCCGGCACAACTTCTAAAATTTTGAATTTGTTATTCTCGTATTCTGCTTTTGTTATCTTGACCCTAATATTTCTTGATTTAGAGCTGTGGAAATAAAATGTTCCCGGCCACTCTTCAAATGCCAGATATTTAAGATAATTTTTATAAGCATCGTCATTTAATTTTACTTGACCCATTTCCTTTGTGATTTTTTTTGTGTATGTCGCTTTGTCGTCGCTTTGAGGGCTTGGTTTTATCTTGCCCCGAATGAAATCCGTCAGCTTTGATAATAAAAGCAAGGCTCCCGCTTGGGCCAGTTTTTTTTCAAGCGCTTTATAGCCAATCGGCCAAATTTCGGGGTCTATTTTCTCCTTTGCCACTATTGGCCCGTGATCCATTTTCTGATCCATCAAAATAATGCTAGCGCCGATATCGCGGTCATTATTTAAAATCGCGCTTTGAATAGGCGACGCGCCTCTATATTTGGGCAAAAGCGAGGGATGAATATTGAGTGATCCATAGATCGGAATTTCAAGAATTTTTTTTGGAATAATCTTTCCGTACGAAGCTGTTATAAAAACATCTGGTCGTCCTTTGAACTTTTCTCTGAGCGAGGCGGCAAATTGCTCGTCCAAAACCTCTGGCTGATAATAATCAATCTTATTTAAAACAGCCCACTTTTTAACCGGCATTTCCTGAACAATTCTGCCTCTGCCTTGCGGTTTGTCACTTTGAGAAACTATCAAATTTGGCGCGAAGCCATTTTGCTTTAGAGTTGTAAGCGCTTCAACGGCGAATAAAGAGGTGCCGAAAAAAACGCTGGACAGATTTTTTTTAAGCATTGCCATTTTTGTTTATCGAAATCTGTTTAATTTCATACAAATCTTTTGTCTTGTCTGTAAACAAAATTCCGTTTAAGTGATCAATTTCATGCTGAAATATCTGGGCGATGATTCCGCTTGCGCCGCGAGTAAAAATTTTACCATCCTCGTTGCATGCCTTTATGGTGGCTTTTTCTTTTCTCAATACTTTTCCATATAAGGGTCTAACGCTTAAACAACCCTCTTCAACTAAAATATCTTTCTTTGAGATCTTGGTAATCGTCGGATTTATAAAAACGGCGTCATATTCAGTTATTTGTTTAGCCGCCTTTTTTTCATTCTTTGTTTCAATTGCGTCAATATCAGTTTTTTTTGCTTTTAGGACTCGGCCGGATACTACGAATATTCTTATATTGTAACCAAGCTGTGGAGCGGCAATGCCAACTCCGTCAATTTCGGCATTCATGGCTGATTTCATTTCCCTTATAATTCGCTTAATTTTTGACGAGGTTATTTCTTTAATCGAAACCTCTTTTGAAACTATTCTTAAGCGATTATCGTCTCTTTGGAGAATTTTGGTCATTTATAAATTATAAAACATTTTTTGTATTTGTGAATCTAAAACTATAAAAGGGAGGAGGGATTGATTCTGATAGAGGCTTTTGGCTGAATCTCTAGGAGTTTTTTTACAATGACGTCATCAGGCCAAGAATCTTTTTTTATCCTCAAAAGAGCGTGCATAATGCTTAAACCGCTTTTACTTTTGACAAATGATGGAAATATTTCAAACTCGTATTCTTTGAATATTTCTTTTATGCCAGCCATTTCTGCCGCTATCTTCTCTCTTCTACCTTCAACTGAAATTTTTGCTAAAACAACAAATGGCGGGTATTTAAATTTTTCCCTTAGTTCAATCTCTGTGCGGTAAAAATCAATAAGATTGCCGGATATTACTGACTTGAAAACTCTTTGCTCTGGATTATTTGTTTGAAGTAAAAATTTCTCGCTGGTAAGACTTCGAATCTTAAGCAAAGTCACAAAAATCCTCTCCGGTATCTCAAAATCTGGTATGGAAAAGAGGGAATCAAGCCCGACCACCGCCGAATTTTCTATTGGGGAATCGATAAGGGACATTGCCATGTCGGTGCCAACAAGCACCGCTCCGGGCGTTTCTCTAAACTTTGAATAAGAATTCATTGCTCTTTTAAAATTTGTGGTGTGATCTCTGTCTATTGCGAAGAGTTTGACATCAGGGAAGATATTCTCGATTTCTAAAAGTACTTTATCTATGCCAATGCCAAGAGCCGTCAGTTTCCAACTTCCGCATTTCTCGCATAACCTCTCGGCGTCCGCGCGCGTTCCACATCTGTGGCACAGAAAAAATCTGCTATTTTTAGCCTCATGCAATGTGATCTGCATATCGCAGTTTAGGCATTTTAGGATGTGACCGCAGTCAACGCATACTGTGCTTGTTGAAAGTCCGCGCCTCGGGCAAAATATGAAAGCTCGCTGATTATTGTCCTTATTCTGCTTTATTAGATTTCTTACTTCCTCGCTCAAGTACCGATAATATTTCGGTGTCGTTCTGTAAGATCTCATGTCTATGATCTGATTTGAAGAGGTGCTTAGAAATCTGAATTTTAATGGAAATAGTTCATGATACTCTCCCTTTTTGTACTGATATATCGTTTCAGAGGAAAGAGTTAGATCTCCATAAATAATTCTTGCACCCATTTTCTCGGCATATATTTTCACAAACTTGCGAATGTCGTGGTAAGGTTTTTGAATAATCTTATAATTTTTGGAACTTTCCTTCTCCACCACAAAAACGCCTATGTCGCGCCTTGGTATACCGACGTGAAGACCCGTGGCTATGATCAAAACTGGATGCTTTTCAGAAAGTATTTTTTTATAAGCGGTCAATAATTCTTTTTTGGACAGAGAGCTGTGCAGAACGTAAGTATATTTTTCAATGCCTTTTTCCAATCTCGTCTTAGAACTGCCGATATCATGAATAGTGGGCAAACAGAAAAAAACAGACGAATTTTTCGCGAATTCCTCTCTAATCAGACTTCTGTAATGAGCGTATCTCTCTTCATCCCGACCTTGGACAACCAATTTTTCGTGCGCTCTTTTTTCTATTCGAGAAATGACAGGGATCTTAAATTTTGAGAGATCATTCAAAATATTCGACGGCAAGACGCTGTAGAGGAACGCCCCTTCAAAGTGAGCGTAATATTTCGCCATTTCTGACGCCGCTTGGCTAAATTCTGGCAAAATGAAATTAGACTCTGAAAATTGCTTTATTTTTTTAATGCCAAAGGGCAGCTTTTTTATTTCAGCTTTATTTTCGCGAACTTCCTTTGACGAAGCGATAATACCATAAACATTTTTGCCTCTAATAGAAACTCTTACCAATGCCCCTAAGGTAGGCAATCGCGAGCTAAAATAGGTCAGTGTTTCCTTACCAAGGCCTTTTTTTATGGGAATGACATCTGCTATATACATAATTAAATATTATAGAGTCGCCAACGCTCATTAGCGGATTAAAATTCCTTCATAATGTGAATCTTGGCGCCGAGCCGTGATAGCCTGGCTACAATATCCTCATAACCGCGATTAATGCTGTAAATATTTCTTAGAATTGATATTCCGCGCGCCGCCAACATTCCGATTAAAACTATAGCGGCCGGTCGTAGTGCGGGCGGACAGATAACCTCGCCTGATTTTAGCGCCGTTGGGCCATTGATATATATTCTGTGAGGATCAGCTAAAATTGTGTCGGCGCCTAGTTTGTCTAATTCTTTATAATAGATAGCCCGCTTCTCGTAAACCCAATCGTGAATAAATGTTTGGCCAGAAGCCTGCGTGGCAATGACGGCAAAAAAAGGCAGATTATCAATATTCAGTCCCGGATATGGTCTTGACTCAATCTTCTCTTCAAGCGCCACTAAATTAGACGGGTATGTTTTGATGTCGGCTAAATTGGCTTCGTTGTTTCGAGCCTTATATCTTTTTAGGATTTTAAATTTGAAATTCATCTTCTCTAGTCTAAGCAGTTCCAACTCAAGAAAATTTATGGGACATCGAGCAATAGTTATTTCTGATTTGGTCACAGCCGCGGCCGCCAGAAAAAACATTGAGTCTATTGGATCTTCAGTGACGTAATATTCAATATCTTTCTCAATCTTTCTTTGGCCATTAATAATCAAAGTGGTTGTGCCAATGCCGCTAATTGACACGCCCAGACTCTTTAGAAAAAAACACAGATCCTGCACTTGATAATTAGCCGAGGCGTATTTAATCGTCGTTTCTCCTTCAAGAAGCGAGGCCGCCATAATGGCATTTTCAGTTACGGTGTCGCCGGACTCATAAAGAATGATCTCGGCATTATTTTTGCGGCGCCCCATATTTTCAATTTCATACCATTTGTTTCTCGTCTCTATGCTTACGCCAAGTCTTTCCAAAGCATAAACATGAGGCTTAATGGTTCTCGATCCAAGTTTGCAACCGCCAGCTTGGGGAAGTTTAAATTTTCTAACGAAGTGAATAAGCGGGCCAATTAGAAGTATGACGCTTCTAGTTTTTATTGCCGATTGAATATCCAGAGCTTTTATATTTAGCTTTTTTTTATTGATTATTTCAACATCTGATTCAATCCATCTAATTAAAACCCCGATGCTCTCTAATAGCTCAATCATCCTGTAGACTTCCTCAATTTTAGGCACATTTTTTAAAAGAGTTTTGCCGCTGTTTAATAAAGCCGCGGCCAAAAGGACAACCGCTCCGTTTTTTGAAGTCTTAGTCATAACTCGTCCTTTTAGCCTGTGACCGCCTTCAATTTTGACATTCAATGAGCCGTTGTTGATTTGGATGACATCTTTACCCAAAATACGGCTTATCTTTGAAAGCATAGCGGCGCTTATATTCTGCTCACCACGTTCAATTCTGGCAACGGCGCTTTGGGTTGTTTTTAATTTTCCGGCAAATTGATCCTGCGTAAGACCTTTCCGCACACGGCTCTCTTTTATTATGCTTGCCAAATTGGCGAATTCAGGCTTCATATTTAAAACTATAGCATATATGAGATATTTTTAAACTATTTACTATGGCAATCATTAAAGCCATTTCAAGGTCAAGTAAAATGTCTCAAGCTGGACTATTTGTCAAGTATAATTTTCAGTCAAATAATGTATTATCAATTGATGTCTATTTTTTCAAAAAAACTTGGAATTGATCTCGGAACGGCAAATACTTTAGTCTATCTGCCGGGCAAAGGAGTGGTGCTGTTTGAGCCATCAGTCGTAGCCGTATCAGAACAGGACAATAAAATTCTGGCTGTGGGAATCGAAGCTAAAAAAATGATTGGCAGAACTCCGGAAAGCATTGTTGCTTATAGGCCAATGAAGGATGGAGTGATAGCCGATTATAGAGTGACAGAAGCTATGTTGCGTTATTATATAAATAAAAGCCTGGGTAAATGGAATTTTTTCAAGCCGGAAGTTATGATCTCCGTCCCAGCCGGAGTGACATCAACTGAAAGAAGAGCCGTAATTGAAGCATCAATCAAGGCGGGAGCAAAAAGCGCTTATGTTGTCAAAGAGCCGATTTTAGCGGCCATTGGCGCTGGAATTCCCATACATGAGGCGGCGGGGCACATGATTGTAGATATTGGGGGCGGAACGACAGACGTGGCAGTAATTTCTCTAGGAGGCATCGTATCTTCAACTTCCGTAAAATGCGCGGGTAATCGCATAGACTATGCCATAGCGGACTATATTAAAAAAACTTTCAATTTGGCAATTGGAGACAAAATGGCGGAAGACATAAAAATCGGCGTTGGTTCGGCCGTGGCTATTGAAGAAGAATTAGCCATGACTATCAAGGGCAGAGATTTCGTAACCGGTCTGCCGAGATCTTCAGAAATTAAAACGAATGAAACTGTAAAAGCAATTAGCAAGGAGCTTCGAGATATAATAAAAGCTATCAAGGATGTCCTCCAGGAAACTCCGCCAGAACTGTCCGCGGACATAATAGACAGAGGAATAATAATGACAGGCGGAACGTCTCAATTAAGAAATATGCCGGAACTGGTTTATAGAAGAACGGGCGTAAAAGCCGTCTTGGCAAAAGACCCGCTTTATTGCGTGGCAAAAGGAACTGGAATCGCACTTGAGCATCTGGACACTTACAAAAAAACAATTATTGCTAAGAGGTAACGCGGATATTAAATATCATACAAATGTCGCGCCACTTTATTAAAATAGATAAATGCCATCACGCTTTTCTGATTGAATCTAGAAAAGAGGAACAGTCGAGTATTAAAAAATTTATCGAGCAATCCTTTGATATTAAATTTCAGGGAAGTTCGGATTCTTTTTTTATAGCGTATGACAGTCTTGGAATTGATGAGTGCAGAGCAATAATTAACATGGCTAGCAGAGCCTCTTTTTCAAAAGTCCGAATAATAGCTATTTTCGCAAAGGCTATAACTAAGGAGGCTCAAAACTCACTGCTCAAACTTTTTGAAGAGCCATCAGAGAATACGAAATTCTTATTGATTGTGCCGAACGCTGACGCGGTAATTGACACTTTAAAATCAAGAGTCAGTATTGTTTCTGTTGATTGGGCAAGTAAAGTTGATGCTGGCATAAAATTGATGGCAAAAGATTTCATAGCGGCAAACTTAAAAAAAAGATTAAGCTCCATTAAAAAAATAGTCGAAGATAAAGACAAAGACACGGCCTTAAAATTGCTCGATGAGCTGGAAATAATCTTGGCAAAGCATATAATCAAGGAAGACATGGGCCGCCAAGTGGCAAGCTTTCTCTCAAAAAGCCTTCAAAGAAAGAGGCAATTGGCATTTAGCGGTTCAAGCTTAAAACTAATTTTAGAGAGCACCGCTCTTTTGACGCCGACGATAAAATTTTAATTTGTTAAAAAAAGTGTAATATAATTTCAAATGAACGAAATATATCAAAAATTTAAAAGTTCCCTAAAGACTGTTGATGAATGGCTATTTAGGGAGCTCTCGGCAATACGAACTGGCCAAGCGACGGTCGGCATCTTGGACGGCCTTTCAATAGAGATATATGGAGCAAAGATGAGCATTAAGCAATTAGGCACTGTTTCTTTTGGCGATGTAAGAACTTTAATTATCTCGCCTTGGGATGTCTCCAATATTAAAGCAATTGAAAAATCAATTATAAGTTCTAATCTCGGCCTTTCGGCTCAAGCGGGCGAAAAGGATATTAAAGTTATTTTCCCATCGCTTACAAGCGAGAGGCGAGTGGAGCTTGCTAAATTAGCGAAGGATAAGCTTGAACAGGCTCGAATTTCGGTTCGAAAGGAAAGGGAGAAAGCCATCCATACGCTCGAAAAATCCAAGGATGAGGATAAAATAGGCGAGGATGAATTTAAGCGCGGAAAGGCGGAGATTCAAAAAATTACCGATGAAATGAATAAAAATCTGGAAAGCCGCTATCTTAAGAAAACATCGGATATAGAAACTAAATAAGGATTAGCCAATTTGTCAGTTTGTGCTATAAATAATCTCCAAGTCTTTGAGATAACAAAATGACTGTTATTATTTTTATAATCGTTTTAGCCGTCCTTATATTGGTGCATGAGCTGGGGCATTTTTTAGTGGCTAAAAAAAGCGGCATCAGAGTGGATGAATTCGGCCTCGGTTTTCCGCCTCGTTTGGTAAGCAAAAAAATAGGCGAAACGACATATTCCCTAAACGCCATCCCTTTTGGCGGTTTTGTTAAAATTTTTGGCGAGAACCCCGATCAGCAGTCAATAAGCGGTCCCGACCAAAACAGAAGCTTCGCCAAAAAAAATCGTGGTATTCAATCGGCCGTATTGGTGGCGGGAATTACATTCAATATTATTTTCGCCTGGATTTTAATCTCAATAGGCTTTATGAGCGGCCTGCCGAGTTCAGTTACAACTAGCAATATTAATGACGTTAAGGATACCACTCTAGTTGTATTGAATGTCATGGCTGATAGTCCCGCGAAATTAAAAGGCCTAATGGCTGGTGATTCGATTTTATTTATTGGTGATGAAACTGCCAGCGTAGACAATAATGAAATGACAGTGGAAGGATTTCAGAATTTTGTCGGCAGTCGAGCTGGAAATCAGTTAAGCTTGGTATATAAAAGGGGCGATGAGAATCCTGTCACAATTTACATTACGCCTAGCGAGACTATTATTGAAGACAGGGGAGCAATAGGAGTCAATATTGATATGGTCGGCACGTTGAAGCTGCCAATTCATAAGGCTTTGTATGAAGGAGGAAAACTAACGATAGATTTGGTTAAAGCGGTTTCGATAGGCATCGCCAGTTTTATATTCGACGCCTTTAGCGGTCAAGCGGATTTTTCTGAAGTTAGCGGTCCGATTGGAATTGCCGGACTAGTGGGCGCCGCTTCGGAGCTTGGATTTATTTATTTACTCTCATTTACTGCTTTTATATCAATCAATTTGGCTATATTAAACTTGCTTCCATTTCCAGCTCTTGACGGCGGAAGACTTCTAATAGTAGGTATTGAAGCTATTCGCCGAAAGGCAATCAGTCCAAAGATAGTAAACGGCCTAAACGCCACTGGTTTCGTTTTGCTGATTATTCTGATGGTAGTAGTAACGTATAAAGACATAGTCAAGCTGTTTTAGATTGATTGACATTTTACAGAGATAAATACTGCTTCAATAAAAATACGCCATAGCCCATATTTGTTAGCATAGACTTATCAAAGTGCCCATCACCATACCTTACTTAACTTTCACACATTTATTAACGCATTTACCAGACACATCGAAACTATCCGACCGTGACAGTTCGATGTGTGTGTACTTTTTGATTATATTTGACCGCATTTACATTTTCTAACACATTTACCAAACACATCGAAACTATCCGACCGTGACAGTTCGATGTGTGTGGTATTTTGGAATGTATATTGAAGATTGGTTGAGTTTTGGAGGAAAAGCCTCCAAAATTTTAGCGTCATGCGCAATTTATTCTAGATAGTGCCATTGAGGTGCCGAGGTTCCACCCCGCTCTTTAAAGTTGGTAAAGACTTTCAATATATAATTGCAGAGAAAATAGAGTTCGACAGAGAACTAGAAAAGTCATTTAATTTTGATATAAAGTAGCGAATTATATAAATAAGGCATTTTTTAAAGTGGCATTTTATATTATTATTAGTTATTATTCATTGGCTATATGCTACAATCCAAATTATTTTCCAGAACGAGGCGCGAAGCGCCGAGTGACGAGGTCTCAAAAAACGCCAATTTACTTGCGAGAGCGGGCTTTATCTACAAGGAAATGGCTGGCGTTTATTCTTTTTTACCATTAGGACTTATGACCTTAAATAGGATAGTAGATGTTATCCGAGTATCCATGAACTCCCTTGGCGCGCAGGAAATAAAAATGTCAGCGCTTCAGGACAAAAAACCTTGGCAAGACAGCGACCGCTGGGACGATAAAAAAGTGGATAATTGGTTCAAAACAAAATTAAAAAACGAAACTGAATTGGGGCTGGCCTTCTCGCATGAAGAGCCGATTACAAAAATGCTGAAAGATCATTTTCGATCTTTTAGGGATCTTCCGATATACCTATATCAGTTCCAGACCAAATTTAGAAACGAAATAAGAGCAAAGAGCGGTATCTTAAGAACCAGAGAATTTTTGATGAAGGATATGTATTCTTTTTCTCCGGACGAGGAAAGCCACGGCCAATTCTATGATAGGGTAAAAACAGCCTATAAAGAAATTTTCAACATAGTCGGAATAGGCCAGAGAACCTTTTTGACGCTAGCTTCGGGCGGATCATTTTCTAAGTTTTCGCATGAATTTCAAACAGAAACCGATGCGGGCGAGGACACCGCGCACTATTGCCAAAAATGCGATATTGCCGTCAACAATGAAATAATTGAGACTCAAAAATGCTGTCCGGTCTGTCAAAACGACAATCTCCAAAAAAAGAAAACAGTTGAGGTGGGAAATATTTTTAATCTGGGAACGCGTTTTTCAGAGGCTCTAGGTCTTCAATTCCAAAGTGACGATGGAACTAAAAAAATGCCAATCATGGGCAGTTATGGAATCGGGCCGGCCAGAGTTTTGGGAGCAGTGGCTGAAATATTATCGGATGAGGCAGGTTTAGTTTGGCCTCTTTCAATTTCTCCCTTTTTGATTCACCTTGTAGTCATAGAAGACGCCGAAAATGAGGCGAAAAGCTATACCAGCAAAATATACGAGGCACTAGTCGACAAGGGTATTAGCGTTCTTTATGATGACAGAGAAGCGAGGGTTGGAGAAAAATTCGCTGATTGTGATCTTATTGGAGCGCCATACAGAGTGGTTGTCAGCCAGAAAACACTTGCCAAAAGACAACTGGAGGTAAGAGAAAGAAAAAGTGGCAACTCATATATGATAAACGAGAGCGAAGTAATACAAATAGCACAGAAATGGCAATTACAAACACAAACCTAGAAAACTTTAGAAAGTTTTTATCAAACGACATTGGAATTGATCTTGGCACAACAAACACACTAGTATACTTGCGAGGCAAGGGAATTATCATCAACGAGCCATCGGTGGTGGCGGTGAACGAAAAAACCGGCCAAGTGGTGGCCGTGGGAGCGCAGGCAAAACAGATGCTGGGAAGAACTCCGTCGCATATAACGGCAGTCAAGCCGATAGTGGACGGAGTCATTTCAGATTTTGAAGTAACAGAGGAGCTGATTTCATATTTATTAAACAAGACCCAAAAAAAGAGCAGGAAGATCCTCGGTCCAAGAGTGGTGGTTGGCGTGCCTTACGGAGTTACTAACGTTGAATCACGGGCAGTTCGCGACGCCACCCGAAACAGCGGGGCAAGAGAAGTGTTTATAGTGGAGGAGCCGATGGCCGCGGCCTTGGGCATAAGATTGCCGATAAAAGATCCGGTCGGCAGCATGATTATTGACATTGGCGGAGGAACCACGGATGTGGCGGTCATATCGCTTGGCGGAATAGTTAGAGCCAAAACCTTAAAAGTGGCGGGAGATAAATTAGGCGCTGACATTATATCCTACGTTCGAAATGAATTTAAGATACTGATAGGCGAGAAGACTGCGGAGAATATTAAAATTGCCATCGCTTCTGTCACTCCGCAAGAAAATCCAATGGAGGCTACTATAAAAGGAAGAGATCTGGTGACGGGATTGCCGCGAGAGGTTATTTTGACAGATTCAGACATTAGAGAGGCGATAACTCCTTCTATAGATGTTATTGTTGAGGCGGTAAAGGAGGTTCTTGAGACCACTCCGCCTGAAGTGGTTTCGGATGTTATGAGGCAGGGAATTTATATGGTCGGCGGCGGAGCGCAGCTGCGGGGCATGACAGGGCTTCTTGCGGAGGCTATAAAAATTCCAATCTATGCCGCGGAAGATCCTATGACCGCGGTTGCTAGAGGCACCGGTATTATTCTTGAGAACTTGGAGAACATGCGAGATATTCTTATAACCAACGATGAAGAATTACCGCCTCAAAAATAGCTATAAGCCGAAAACTGGGCGGCTAATCTACAAGATCCTTTTTTTTATTTTAGTGCTGCTTTTTTTAATATTTAATTTTACCAGTCCCGCTTTCATCTCCAACACAATTTCAACAATTGCAAAACCCCTCTGGTACGCGGCTGACAATATCAAGATTAAAATATCAAATTTTTCTAATGGCTTTCGATCTAAGCAGAAATTGGCAAAGGAGAATGATTTACTTAAAAATGCCGTAAGAAACTCGAGTTCGGCTCTTCTTAATGTATCAAATCTAAAAAGTGAAAATGAGAGCCTGAAACAGCTTCTTGGCAGAGAAACAAATATATCAGCTCTTCTTGCTTACGTTCTAAAAAAACCGGGCTCTTCTCCATATGACACCCTCTTATTGGACTTGGGATCTAGCGATGGCCTAAAAGTCGGTGATCTTATTTCAGATAGCGGATCAGTAACTCTAGGTCGGATAGAGGAAGTTCGCTCAAAGACGTCTTCTGCGAGATTATTTTCTTCTGCGGGAATCATCACGTCCGCCAAGCTCGAGAGGTCAAATCTTCCCATTTCTCTTCAAGGAATCGGCGGAGGCGCCTTCGAGGCTAAACTTCAGCGCGATATAGAAATAAGAGTTGGAGACATTGTTAGATTGAGTGATGGCAATTTCCAAGTAGTGGCTATTGTAAGAGATATCGAGTCCGATATTGCAGATTCTTTCCAGACGATTCAGCTCGCCAGTCCCATAAATTTTAACGAATTGAAGTGGGTTCTGGTTTATCAATAAAATATGTGGCAAAGAATTTTAGCTGATATATTTATAATTATTTCGGCTCTCGTAGCGCCATGGTGGATTACAGTAATTCTTGTTTTTTTTGGCCTTATCTATTTTGAAAGTTACATTGAAGCGTTTTTTATCGGCGCCATTATAGACGCCATCTATTCAACCGCTAATACCACCATTCTTGGATTGCATTATTTCTTTGCGATTTTCTTTATCGTGATATATTTTATATTACTGCGGTTAAAAAAAAGCGTAAGGTTTTAAAGCCAAGTATAATTTTAAAAGATGCGACTGGGCAAATTTATATCTAATTTAAGGCGGAGGCGCAAAAATCGAGAAATATATCCCGATGAAATTTTTCTTGATTCCAGCAACTTGCCTCAATACGACACTCATCAGTTTGAGGGCAGGATAGAAAAACCTATATCAAAGAGCATGATGACTTTGCTGGCCATGTTTTTTTTATTAGTGGTAATAATATATTTATCGCTGGCTTGGTCTCTTCAAATATCAAAAGGTCAAGAGTACTTAAAATTAAGCGAAGTCAATCGTCTATACCATGAGTATATTTTTCCTTCAAGAGGCATAATCATGGATAGGAATCAGGTTGTTTTAGCTTCAAATAAACAAAATGAAATTAATGAGGAATATCTTTTGAGAAATTATTCCGACAAAAGCGGAATGGCGCATATTCTAGGATATGTAAAGTATCCAGCCAAGGACAAATTCGGTATTTATTATGACGAGCAGTATAGAGGGGTAAGCGGCGTTGAACTCAATTACAACCATATCCTTCAAGGAAAAAACGGAGTAAAAATAAAGGAGCTTGACGCTCTTGGAAAGATAGTCTCCGAAAGCACTATTTTGCCTCCTCAAAAGGGAAATAACTTGATTTTATCCATTGATTCGGTGGCTCAAAACAAGCTTTATGAATTGATTAGAAAGACTTCCTTGGAGGTTGGCTTTAATGGCGGATTAGCTGTTTTGATGGAAGTAAAGACAGGTGAAATTGTGGCTATGACCAGTTATCCCGAGTATGGTCCGCAGATCATGACTGATGGAAATCAAGCGGAACTAATTCGGCAATATTTCCAAAACGAAAATAAGCCGTTTTTGAACAGAGTAACAAGCGGATTGTATACGCCCGGATCAATAGTCAAACCTTTTTTAGCCATAGCGGCTTTGAGCGAAAAAATTATTTCTCCAGATAAGAAAATAATAAGCTACGGTTCCATTTCCATTCCTAATAGATACGACCCAAAGCAAGATAGCGTATTTTTAGACTGGAAAGCTCACGGAGCCGTCAATATGAGAGAAGCTCTGGCTGTATCATCAAATGTTTATTTTTATGCCATTGGCGGAGGTTATGAGGATCAGCAGGGACTAGGTATTTCAAATATTGAGAAATACATGAGAAAATTTGGTTTTGGGCAAAGTCTTTCGGATGATTTTTTTTCTGGTCCAAGCGGAGTAATACCTAGCCCAAAGTGGAAGCTTGAGACCTTCAACGACACCTGGAGGCTTGGCGACACTTATCACACTTCTATCGGCCAATATGGTTTTCAAATAACGCCAATGCAGGCTTTGCTTGCGGTAAGCGCCATTTCAAATAATGGAGTAGTTGTTTCTCCTACTATAATCCATCAGACCGAAAATAATCAACAGCAGCAAAAAATAATCGATTTACCTATAGAGAATTATCAAGTGGTGCGGGAGGCAATGAGACTTTCTGTAACAGATGGCACGGCAAGATCCCTAAATATAGCGCCGATTAAAATTGCCGCCAAAACCGGCACTGCGGAACTCGGCACAACAAAAAAATTCGTCAATTCTCTGGTTATCGGTTTCTTGCCCTCTGATAAGCCGAAATACGCCTTTGTCTTTATAATGGAGCACGGTCCAAGAGACAATCTAATAGGAGCGCCTTTTGTGGCCAGAGAATTCTTCGAGTGGTTTGCCATAAACAGATGGCGAGAGTTGGTAGAGTAATTTTTCGAGGTTGACAAAACCAAAAAATGCAATAACATTAGTAAAATAAAAAACATGGATGCCAAAAAAGAATATTTAACGAAGCAGAAATTTGATGAGTTGACGGCAGAATTAGATTTTTTGAGAAAAACTAAGAGGAAGGAGGTAGCCGAAGATTTGGAGTACGCGAAATCTTTGGGCGATCTGTCTGAAAACGCGGAATTTCACGAGGCTAGGGAAATGCAGGCGAACATCGAAGATCGGATAATGAAGTTAGATTATATCCTTAAAAACGCCATCATAATGAAATTGCATCATTCGGAGGCGGTTGGCATCGGTTCTACGGTAGAAATTGAGAAAGACAGCGACAAAACAAAGATAAAATTTGAAATGGTCGGCTCCGAGGAAGCTGACGTCAAGCAGGGCAAGTTATCTATTCATTCGCCCCTTGGATCAGCTATGATGGGCAAAAAAAGAGGCGAATTATTCTCATTTATTTCGCCAAAGGGTAAAATGGACTATAAAGTGGTTGACATAAAGTAGCCTATCTTATAAATGTTTTGGGCAGATAATGTAAAAAATAGGGCTAAAGAGAGATTTCAAGCGAAAATTAAGAACGGCGCGCCGATTATTATTAGGGATGAAAAAACGGCTTCCGGCCGGGTTCATGTAGGTTCAATGAGGGGAGTGGCCATTCACGCTATAGTCGCCCAAATTTTATCGGAGGATAAAATAAAAAATAAATTCCTCTATGAAATAAATGACTTTGACCCTATGGATAGCCTGCCTAGTTATCTTGATCAAGAAAAATTCCTGCCATATATGGGAAGAGCGCTTAGAGATGTGCCTTCACCCGACGATACATCGAAGAATTTCGCGGAATATTTTGGAAATGAATTTAAGAAGGTAATAGCTGACACCGGTTATAAACCAGAATTTTATCTCTCGAGCGAAATGTATCTTTCTGGGAAATTTAATGAGGTTATTGCGCTTGCTCTTAAAAATGCCGATAAGATTAGAAAAATATATAAATTAATTTCTGGCGCTGATAAATCAAGCGATTGGCTTCCTATAAACATCGTCTGCCAAAACTGCGGTAAAATTTCAACGACAAGGGCTACCAAATTTGATGGTCAGAAAATATATTATGAGTGTAACAATCCGCTAAAATGGGCCAGTGGCTGTGGACACAAAAATAATGTTTCTCCTCTGAACGGCAACGCCAAACTTCCCTGGAAGGTTGAGTGGGCCGCCAAGTTTAAAGTTCTTGATGTTGACATTGAGGGATGCGGCAAGGATCACGCCACCAAGGGTGGCGCTCGGCAGATTGCTGACGCCATTTCGAAAGAAGTCTTTGATCATGAACCTCCTTTAAATATTCCTTATGAATTTTTTTTGGTAGGAGGAAAGAAGATGTCTTCATCTAAGGGATTCGGATCCTCTTCAAGGGAAATCGCTGATCTTCTGCCGCCTCATTTATTGCGCTTCTTACTTTCATATAAGGATCCGATGAAGACTATAGATTTCATCCCCGATGGCGACACTATTCCGATTCTCTATGATACTTTTGATAAATATATGGATGGATATTTTAAGGGAAATAAAGACGATTACTCAAGAGTCATAGAATTAGTAAAGGGCGCTAAGGATGATTTCATAACTTCCAAGCATCTTTTGTCTCGTTTTTCGGAAACGGCTTATCTGATACAGATGCCTCATATGAATGTTGAGGAGCAAATCGCAAAAAACTACTCTGTTAATTTAAACCCGAATGACAAAAAAGAAATTGCTCTTCGATCAAGTTACGCTCGGAAATGGCTTTCAACGGTTGCGCCCGAAGACTACAAATTTGAACTGCAAGAAAAAATGCCGAATGCAGCAAAAAATTTTAGCAGCGAAATAAAAATGGCCTTGGCCGAGACCTTGCGATATATCAAAGGAAATGAGAAAGTTGATGGAAAAATTTTGCATGAAAGGCTTCATGAAATTCGCAAGGCTTCAGGAGTCCAGCCTAAAGAATTTTTCTCCGCCATTTATATATCAATCTTAGGAAAAGAGAGCGGTCCCAAAGCTGGCTGGTTTTTGAGCGTCTTGGACAGAAATTTTCTTCTGAAGAGATTGGAGGAGGTAAGTTCAAAGTCTCAATAGTTGAGAAAGCAATTTTTTCTCGCCGCTTAATATAAGGCTCAACTTCCAAAAAAGGCCCCTATGGCGCAATCTTTTGATAGCGCTTTTTTTAGTCGTCCGCCATGGAGGACTATATTTTGCCAAGAGATCTGCCGCCAACAATTAGCTGTGGATAACTTTATTGTATAAGTGGTAGGAAGTGTAATAAACTATCTTGTGAGTGGGATAAAGTGGTAAATATAAGAAAAAAGTTTATGGATATAAATAAACAATCGTATCTTGTGTGGTACAAGAAACAATCATATATTTTTACCTCTGTAAAAATATATGGATTGACTCCTAGAGAAAGTGTCTGCATCAAGCGTAAATAAGAAAAATGCTGATCGGAGAATATAGACACATCATAGACGACAAACACCGAGTTTCGTTGCCCGCAAAATTCAGGCAGAAACTCGGTGTCAAAGTCGTCATCACGCATGGACTTGATAATTGCCTTTTTCTCTATCCCTTAAAAACATGGCTGAAGGTTTCTGAAAAATTAGGACAGCTTGGAATTGGTCAAGCTCAAAAAAGAGGTTTTAATCGCTTCATGCTAGCCGGCGCGGTCCTTGTTGACGTTGATTCAATCGGCAGAATTCTGATACCAGATTTTCTAAGAAAATTCGCTAAATTAAAGGAAAAATTAGTCTTTGCGGGCATTCACGACAGGGCGGAAATCTGGGATGAAGGGCGGTGGATTTCATACAAAAAAAGTATTGAGAGCAATGCCGACAAGCTTGCGGAAGAACTCGGTAATATAGGCGCGATCTAACATGCCTCACGTAAGCGTCCTTGAAAGTGAGGTACTCTTGGCGCTCGATATTAAATCGGGCCAGACATTTTTGGATGGAACGATTAATGGTGGAGGACATAGCGAAGCGGTATATAAATTTCTCAAGGACAAAGTAAAAATCGTTGGCATCGATCTTGATGGTGAAGCCCTTAAAGAAGCCGGAAGAAGACTGGAGAGTCTGGGAGCAAAACCAATTCTCCTTGAAGGAAACTTTTCGGACATAAAGCGTCTATTGCAAAAAATCGGTTTAAAGTCAGTTGATAAAGTTTTGCTTGATTTAGGTATGAGTTCAAATCAGCTTGATCTGTCAAATAGGGGATTTAGTTTCTTAAGAGACGAACCGCTATTGATGACGTTTAAGTCCAGTGTCAAAGAAGGCGAACTTTCTGCAAAGGACGTGGTAAATAATTTTTCTCCAGCAAATCTTGAACTTATCCTCAAAGGCTTCGGCCAAGAGCGATACGGAAAAAAAATAGTTGAATCAATAGTCCGGGCTAGAAAACTCAAGAAAATAGAAAGAACGTCAGAGTTGGTGGAAATAATAAAATATTCCGTTCCTTCATATTACAGGAGAGGAAGAATCCATTTTGCCACTAGGACATTCCAAGCTCTGCGAATCGCCGTCAATAATGAATTGGAAAATTTGAAGATCGGTCTAGCTGAAATATTTGATCTTCTTTCTTTGGGCGGAAGAGTTGCGGTTATATCATTTCATTCTCTTGAGGATCGGATAGTAAAGCGATTCATCAACGAGAAAAAAAAAGTTGGCAGCGCGCGTTCTATAAACAAAAAGCCTGTTGTCCCGAACAATGGGGAAATAAATTTAAATAAGAGGTCACGCAGCGCGAAATTAAGAATATTTGAAAAAAATGAAATTAAAAATTAAAAAAATAGGCTCTATTTATAACCAGAAAAAGGCATTTTGGTCCGTTTTTTCAGTGCTTATTGTGCTTTTGGCCCTATATTTAGGAATGGTTGGAGGAACGATTTATAATACAGCAATTAGATCAAACGCGGCCAAGGATGTGGCTTTTTTAACTAATAGGGTGAGCGAGCTTGAATATAACTATTTAACGCTTCAAAACCGAATCGGCGCTGATTTCGTCAAGGATCAGGGCTTTGTTGAGGTCTTAAATCCTAGATTTGTCACTTTTGGCATTAATCCAAAAGCCCTCTCCGTTAATAAAACTAGATAACCATCATGCGGCGAGCTAATTCAATCCGAATTAGAATTCTGTCCGTAGGACTGGTCCTAGTCGCCATTTTGCTTATCGCCAAACTCTATTCAGTGCAAATTTTACAGGGCCCATCATATAAAGCTCAAGCTGATCGCCAGTATAATAAAGGAAGCGGCTCACATTTCAATAGAGGATCTATTTTTTTTACTAATCGCGACGGAGAGCTTGTCTCGGCTGCCACTCAAAAAAAAGGCTATCTCATCGCTTTAAACACTAGATTGCTTGAGGATCCAAAATATATTTATGATCAGTTGTCAAAAACCATTCTCGTAGACTTTGATGTTTTTATGGCAAAAGCTAATATCAAAGACGACCCGCATGAAGTAATTGCAAGTCATGTAGATGAAAATAGCGGTAAATTTTTAATAGATCAAAATTTAAAGGGAGTCAATGTAACGGCTGAAAAATGGAGATACTATCCGGGAGACAATTTAGCTTCTCATGTTCTTGGTTTTGTGGGCTACAAAGGAAATCTTAACGCCGGAAGATATGGGCTTGAAAAATACTATGAAGATACATTGGTCAGAGATGATGAAAAGAATTTTGTGAATTTTTTCGCCGATATATTCACAAAAGTAAAAAAAAGCATTAGCGGAGAAAAGTTTGAAGGAGATATTGTAACTACTATTGAGCCGAGCCTTCAAATCTTGCTTCAAAGAGAGTTGGCCAAAGTAAACCTAAATTGGAATTCGTCGCTTTCTGGCGGAGTGATTATGGATCCTAAATCGGGAGAAATTTACGCTATGGCCGCAAATCCCGATTTCAACCCAAATTCTTTTGGGGCGGAAGAGCGCATCGGCGTTTTTCCAAACCCGCTCGTGGAAAATATCTATGAGATGGGATCCATTATAAAACCGCTGACTCTAGCGTCAGCCATAGATAGCGGCGCTATCTCGCCAGAAACAAAATACGTCGATGAAGGTTACGTTACTATAGAGGGCAAAAAGATATCGAATTTTGACGGCAAGGCGCGTGGGCTTGTGGATATGCAGGAAGTGCTCAATCAATCTCTAAACACTGGCGCCGTATTCGCAATGACTAAGATGGGAAATGACATTTTTGCCAAGTATATGAAGGAATTTCAAATTGGGGAGGAAACAGGAATAGATTTGCCAAATGAAACCCCGGGCCTAATTTCAAATCTGGACAGCCCTCGCAAAATTGAGTATGCCACAGCTTCTTTTGGCCAAGGCATTGCCATGTCTCCAATAGGAATTGCAAGAGCCCTTTCAGCTCTTGCAAATGATGGAGTCCTTCCGTCGCCGCATATTGTAAAAAAAATAAACTATACAACAGGCCTTTCAAAAATGATTAAATTAGAAGAGGGTAGAAGGGTCTTAAAATCAGAGACATCAAAAGAAATTTCTGAAATGCTTGTGCGAGTGGTGGACGAAGCGCTTTTAGGCGGAAAAGTAAAAATGGCAAATTATTCCATTGCCGCCAAAACGGGCACGGCCCAAGTGCCCAACTCTGTAAATGGCGGCTATCTGGAAAATACCTTTCTCCATTCTTTTTTTGGATATTTTCCAGCCTATGCCCCGAGATTCTTGGTTTTCCTCTTTACGGTGGATCCATCGGCCAAATATGCTTCACAAACTCTTACATCTCCCTTTATTGACATTACTAAGTTTTTAATAAATTATTATGAAATTCCACCTGATCGATAGCCAAATATGCGGAATATATTAAAAATTTTAATCATACAAATAATAACTCTCGAAGCTCGTTTGGTTTTAAGAAAATACAAGCCAAAAATAATAGCTGTAACTGGCAATGTTGGCAAGACATCAACGAAAGACGCGATATACTCCGCCATTAGCTCTCAAATTCGAGCCAGAAAGAGTGAAAAAAGTTTTAACAGCGAGATCGGCATACCGTTAACTATTTTGGGAAGACCGAATGCTTGGGCGAACCCATATTCGTGGCTTATAAATATTTTCTTCGGATTGAAAATTATTATTCTTAAAGAGAAGTATCCAGCGACATTAATCCTGGAGGTTGGCGCCGACAAGCCGGGAGATATAGCTCGCGTGTCTAAATGGCTAAAGCCGGATATCGTCGTTGTTACAAAGTTTGGCGAGGTTCCCGTTCACATTGAATATTTTGAATCGAGGCAAGAGCTGATTAATGAAAAGAGTATGTTGGTAAAATTCATGAGAGATGGGGGATTGCTTATTTTATGCGCGGATGATGAGGAGAGCGTGGCGATGAGATTATGCACAAAAAATAATTCGGAAACATACGGAATCAACGAGAAAGCTGATTTTACCGCCTCAAATATTATTATTACTTATAATGAGCAATTAGATAAGAGAAACCTTCCGTCTGGATTGTCGTTTAAGGTAAATTTCGAAGGCAATTCAATTCCCTTAAATATTCAAGGAGTGCTAGGTATCTCGCATGTTTATTCAGCCCTTGCCGCTATTTGCGTTAGCGTCTATCTGAAATTGGATATTCTTGAATCCGCAAAGTCGCTTGAACTTTCAAAAAAAGCCCCCGGAAGAATGAGGCTCATAGACGGCAAAGAAAATACTTTAATAATCGACGACTCGTATAATTCATCACCTCTTGCTCTTAACCAAGCCATAAAGAGTTTGAAAGAAATAAAATCAAGATCGAGAAAGATTGCGGTGCTAGGAGACATGATGGAGCTCGGCCAGTACAGCTCTAGAGAACACAGAAAGGCGGGGGAGATGGCGTCTAGATGCGCCACCTTGATTATCACTGTGGGCATAAGATCTCGGCAGATCGCGGAGGCGGCAAAGGAGTCAAAATTTCCAAGTGATAAAATATTTGAATTTGACGGATCTGAAGAAGCGGCGGAATATCTAAGCAATAATCTAAGAAAGGGAGACGTTATTTTGATCAAAGGCTCTCAATCCATAAGAATGGAAAAAGTGGTAAAAAAGCTTATGGAAAAATCTAATCAAGCAAAAAATCTTTTAGTCAGACAGGAAGAAGAATGGCAAAGACGATAATAGTCATTCGACCAGATCAATATAAGATTCTTTTTCCGCATTACTCCGCACACATCGAAACTATCCGACCGTGATAGTTCGATGTGTCGGGTTTTTGTAGTGGGTTTTTGGAGGAAAAGCCTCCAAAAATGGAATTTGGAGTTTTGAAGTTGAGCTTTGGAGGAAAAGCCTCCAAATTCTTGCTTGAATTTTCTCGGGCGGAATAATTAAATAATTAAAAAAATCCCCGTAACGATTTCTCGCTACGGGGAATGAGATGTGAGAATGGCGTAAGAACGTCATTCCCGCTGTGGTTGTTCCAAGTATAGTTGTTCCCGCTGTGGTTGTTCCAGCTTTGACCATGACAGAAACGATGGCCAGAGGTTAGTCCCCAGTGTGAGGCGGAGACGCCCTTGTGCCGATGCCAATTCCTCGTTGGCGCGAACTCGCAAATCGAGATTCGCGGTCGCGCTGGAAACGGCATTTTCCGTGTTTCTTTGCAATGCCGCGTCAATGCCCCGAGGGCCGAGAGCTTCGAGCGCTGATGAATCGGCCTCATTAATGGCCAGATCCGGTTGGATTGGCGCGATAACTGCCAGTCTGGGACGCAGCCGCTCCGCCAGCGCCATATACTTCACAATCTCGGGAATATGCGGTACAAGCTCGCTCGACAGGTCTTCAAGTCGAGGAACGGCATTACTCATAGCAACAAGCGCCCGCCTCTCGTCAATCTCATCGGGAGAGAAGTTATTGACCGCGGCCTTTGCGTATTCCACTCGATACCTCTGCGGAATCGGTATCTCGGGCGCTTTGTCTTCCTCAATCAGCAATGTTGGAGCATTTGTCAAAGGTCCATTTTCCAGTTTGAGTTCCATGTCTCTGCGATTTCCCAGAACAATGGCAACTAGAATAACGAGAGCGAACAGGGCGTAGATAGAATAAACGCCTTTCCACTTCACGGTATCCGTTTCATTTTCTTTTCCGTATGTATCACTCATTTTCTTTCCTTTCTCTTTCGGTTTATTCAATCGCAATCAGTCGGCGAGTCGGTGGCGTCCCACTCTACTTGCCGCTTATCAATACTGATAAGTTTGATGTAGGTCAGAGTCTCCTTCGCTTTTTCGCTCGCAAGACACAGCGAGGGAGTGAAGTAAAGAAGATCGCCGGACGGCGCTATCTTGGAAACGGTCACATACTTCGTTGAGTTTGATTTCGACTTTTTGTACGAGTACAGAAAGTCAATCCTCCATGTGAACTCTGACTCCAAATTGTCAATCTTGAATGTGCAGGTTTGGTTGACTGCAGTCCGTCCATTTCCGAAAATCCGGTTTTGAATGCCGATATTTCCGGGAATGCCTCCGCTCGAATAGATTTCCTCGCCGCCAGCGTAGATTTCATTAGTCACGGCAACCGTCCAGACACCTTTGCTGTTGATGTAGTAAACATCAATATGCGTTCCGTTTGTTGAAATAAAATAGTCAACATCGGGCAAGAGGCGCCAGAAATCATACGAATCAGCCATCAGTTTGATGCTGGGTTCTTTTCCAAAATATACGCTCCTTGTCCATGCGAGAAAATTCGTTGCTTGAACAAAGCGTTCCGATCTATCCAGAACCCATGAGTGAGTGAATGGGATGCGCGCTTCATCATGATAGTTCAAGATAATGCTCTGTCCGACGTGCTTGGTAACGACCGGCGGACGCTCTCCCGCTCCAAAAAGAAGCGAGGGAACGAGGCCGATCGCAAGGAGCGCGAACAAAAAGAAAAGTCTGCGCTTAAGGTTCATGTTTATTCCTTTCTCAACGAACTGTCGTTGTTTGTTTGCAAAGCCTTTGCTTTGGGAGGGCGCCTACGCCCGATTGCGACGATAAGTCATCGCATCATTTCCATCCTGCATACTAAGTATAAATAGCGTTTGTGTCAATAAACCGTATTTTTTCATCTCCG
>CAYJVZ010000008.1:0-8128 GCA_964373765.1 uncultured Candidatus Saccharibacteria bacterium
CGTTCTCTGCCGCGCTTCGCGCGGCTGAATCAATCGGCAAAATTCCTGAAAGTTTGATTCTGGTGCCCGGGGTGGGAATCGAACCCACATCCGCAAGCGGACAACATTTTAAGTGTTGCGCGTATACCAGTTCCGCCACCCGGGCTTAAGGCGTAGAGCGCAATCGTCTCGCCCTATTGTCTGGAGGCCTGGGCGGGAATTGAACCCGCGCGTGTCGGTTTTGCAGACCGAAGCGTTACCACTTCGCCACCAGGCCATGATTTCCAAACAATAAGGCGGAGATTAGAGACCGTCGTTTTAATCAGGTTCACCACTACGCCATTTTTATCTTTTGCTAGCTATGACATCAATATTCTGCCTGTTTTTTTCTCCAAGATCAATAACAAAATCGCAGATTGGGATACGAGGAAGTTTTGAATGCTTTCTAATATATGACTTAAAATCGGATCTTTTTCTTTTGAGAAAATCAAGAGCTTCCTGTTCCTTGTTTTCCGGATAAACACTGACGTTAATTAAAGCTTTTGCTCCTCGATCAAAAATATCTACATTCGTTACGGTAATCATGGATTTCGCCAAAGATTCGATTTCTATATATTCCGAAGCCAATTTTAAGATTATTGATTTTGTTCTGCCGTCTTTAATGTTCATCATTTGCTGACAGTCTTAAAAGACTGAATTTTATCTCCACGCGTAAGCTCGATTTTAGAATCTATAAGCGCGCCGAACTCCGATCCTTTATTAACTTCAGAACTTTTAACTTTCTGCTGTTGGAGCTCTTTCAATTTGCCTTTTCCAATCTCCAAGCCGCGTCTGACTATCTTCACTTCTGATCCAGAAAGCAATGAATTTTCATCAACCTTGCCTCCCACAATCTGCTTATCTTTATTCTTGCTGAAAGTTTTTAAGATTGTTGCCACGCCGACAATTTCTTCAGTCTCAATTTTTGGTTCACGCTCCAAAACCAGATTTTTTATTGATTCAAGCAATTTGTAAATAACATCAAATGTGTGAACCTCTATATTGCCGCGATCAGTCTTGATCTTGGCTTGATTATCCAGCTTTACGCGAAAACCATAGATAACAGGTTTTTCTTTTCCCATAACGAGCTTGATATCATTCTCGGAGATATTTCCGACACCGGAATTGACGGCGTTGATTTCAACTTTTTCCGACTTGATATTGCCGAGTTCTTGGAATATAGCGTCAAGAGTTCCTTGGGTATCAGCTTTAATCAAAATCGGTATTTTTATTTTTTCTGAAACAACAGCGCTTAATTTTTTTCCAGATTTTTTGCTCGATTCGCAATTAGATAAATATTGTTCCACATCTTTCTTTTTGTTGAAGGAATGGAACTTTATGCCAACCTCCGGCAATTTATTAAAACCGGTTAGCCGAATTGGGCTTGAAAAACTAGCGCTATCAATTTTTTTTCCAATATGATCTTCCATCATTCTAACGGGCGCGACACTTTCACCAATAGCCACGAACATTGATTTTTTTAGGGTGCCGTCTTTTATTACTAAAGTGGCGGAGATGCCGGCTCTCGTGTCCAGATTTGATTCAATAACCACTCCTTCGGCGTTTTTTGCTTCATTTCCCTTTAAATCATTTAATTCTCCGGAAATTAGGGCGAGATCAAGCAACTCGTTGATGCCATCGCCAGTGACTGAAGAAATTCCAACCCATGGCACGGCTCCTCCGTAGCCTTCGAGATAAATCTCATTCTCGGCCAGCGATTGCTTAGCTTTTTCCACATTGGCTTTGGCCGAGTCTGTTTTAGTTATGGCCACGATCATCGGCAATCCCTTTTCAACGATCAACTTATAGGCTTCCAGAGTTTGCGGTTTAACGCCGTCTTCGGCGGACACCACAAGAATAGCCACGTCCGCCACATACACGCCTCTTGATCTTGTGTTGCTGAAAGCCTCGTGACCGGGAGTGTCAATAAAAGTAATTTTTTTTAAAGCGCCCTCTTTGGTTTTATGAGTAATTTCATAAGCGGCAATATGTTGAGTGATTCCGCCAGATTCTTTATCAGTGGTGTTAGTTTTGCGGATATAGTCAAGTAAAGTTGATTTTCCATGATCAACATGCCCGAGAACAGCTATAACAGGCGGCCTGGCTATTTCGTTTGTTGTTTCTTTCTTTTTCATATTTGTTTTTGATAGCGCGCATGGCCAGTTTCTATATTCTAAGATTTGCTTTTGCTTTTTCCACGGCCTGTTTTTCTTCCGGAGTTAGTTCACTTTGACTTTTAAACTGCTTGATCGCTTTGCAAAAAACGCTGGTGTGTTCTCTGGCGTAAAGACTGGAAAACACGACTCCGTCTCCTTGCTCATTTAAGTAGGCGACCGCGAAACACTGATTTCCGCCAGATTGGCCTTCCCTAAAAGCGTTGAACTTTACTATGTCGAAGGCCCTGATGCTTTTAGCAAGCCTTTTTTCGACGCTAAGCAAATATTTTTCCATTTCTCTGCGGAAAGAATGCGCGTCATCAAATCCTTCTTTAAGCTCCATTATGACGCCCTCCAAACTTTTGCCGTTCTTGCCGGCGCTTAATTTTTTGATCCTATGTTCTAATATGCCAAGCCAAATAATCAGTAAAAATACTATAGCAATAACGGAATACAAGGCTATTTCAGTGTCAATCTCTAAGATCATAAAAGAGTATCTTAGCCTAATTTCGGCCTTTTTGCAAAATTGCTTTTCAGTTTATATATTTTCTCTGGCATTTTAAGCCTGGCCGCTAGACCTTGACGGCATTTAATTACATGAGCATACTTTCAACATATGTCAAACAAAAAAACCGTTTATTTAGATTTCGCCTCTTTAACACCGATTGACAAAGAAGTTGATAAAGAAACTTTAAAGTATAACTCAATCAATTACGGCAATCCGTCAGCCATTTACGCTTCAGCAGTTTTGGCAAGCAAAGAAATAAAAAAAGCCAGACAAGAGATCGCCAGAGCTCTTTTTGCCCATGAAGACGAAATCATTTTTACTTCAGGCGGCACAGAAGCAAACAATTTAGCGATACTCGGCTTAATTAAGCGATTGATCAAAACTGGAATTGCTCCGACAAAATTGAACGCACTTTTCTCTGAAATTGAACATTCTTCGGTTCTTGAATGCGCTAGAGAATTATCGGCTCTTGGAGTTAGAGTCAATTATATTGACGTTAAAGAGGATGGCTTATTGGACGTTGAAGATTTAAGGAAGAAAATAAATCCATGGACATTTTTAATTTCTGTAATGCTGGTTAATAATGAAATAGGCACTATTCAACCTACCAAAGATGTGGCTAGAGAAGTGCGCCATGCTAGAAAAAGTAACAAATTATCAAAATTATCCGGTGACCTTAATTTTCCAATCTTCCATACTGACGCTTGTCAAGCGCCGCTTTATTTAAAAATTGACACTCGAGCGCTTGGGGCCGATCTCATTTCGGCCGATGGAATAAAAATGAATGGGCCAAGGGGGATAGGTATTTTGTGGAAGAGAAGAAAAATAAATATTTCTCCAATTATTTTAGGCGGCGGGCAAGAAGTGGGTTTAAGATCCGGAACTGAAAATCTAGGGGCCATAGCTGGGTTGGCTAAAGCTTTCAAGTTAGCTGAAATTCGCAGAAAAAAAGATAATAATAAAATGCGAGACCTCCAAGATTATTTTGTAAGCAAGTTAAAAATTATACTTCCGAATATAGTGATAAACGGCAGTTTAAAAGAGAGAATAGCTTCAAATATAAATTTCTCCATTCCCGGCATTGACAATGAATTTCTGGTTTTACAGCTGGATAATGAAGGCATATGTTGCAGTACTAAAAGTTCCTGCCTAAAGGGCGAAAAAGACTCTTATGTCATTAAGGCTCTGGGCCAAAGCCAAGAGCGAATGAAAACCTCTTTACGTTTTTCTCTAGGTAGGACGAGCTCTAAAACCGAAATTGATTTTGTAATCAGGAAGTTATCAGAACTGATAAACGGCAGAAAGTGATTAACATGAAATAAGCCACAATATTCTTTGCGCTCTTGATTTTTTTTGCTATCATAAAGCTATCAAGCTGGTTTGATGAGTAAAACCGAGTTATAAAAGAATGGAAAATTTATCAAAACAACAACTGGTACTTTTAGCGCTTTTAGTTAGCTTCGTAACTTCAATAGCAACCGGAATAGTAACTGTATCGCTTCTTGATCAGGCTCCTAAAGCCGTAACTCAAACTATAAATCAGGTAATTGAAAAAACAATTGAAAGAGTGGTGCCGTCAGAAAATACAGCCACTGTCATACGTGAAGTAAAAGAAATTAAAGTTATAGTAAAGGAAGAAGAGGCCATAGTGAAAGCCATTGAAAACATCTCAAAAAGTCTGGTTCGCATAAGTTCAATCGGTCCTGACACGGGGAGCAGATATTTTGTCAGTCTAGGACTGGTAATTTCTGATGACGGATTGGTCATTACGGATAAAAGCGGAATCTCCGACGCCGGCGCTTATGATGGAGATTTTAGCGATGGCACGAAATTTGAGCTAAAACTTGTGGCTAGAAATGAGAATCAAAAGATAGCTTATCTAAAAGCAGTCGGGAGCAACATTGAAAAATATCAGTTTACAAAAGCGGTATTAAATTCTAAAGATAATTTACGCTTGGGCCAATCGGTATTTTCCATAGGCGGAATTAACAGCAACTCTCTTGTAAGAGGCACTTTAATCAGTCTACCCAAACTACAAAAAGAAATTTCTTTTATCGAAACTGACATGAGAATTACCGATGAATTCACTGGCGCCTCCTTGGTCAATTCAATAGGCGAAGTTATCGGAATGCGAACGAGAATCAGCGAAATAAGCGCCAAAAATGCTTTTATTCCTATTGGTAATATAAACACCCAATTATCAGAGATAGCTAGTTCCACTTCGCCAAGCAGCGGTTTGGAAAAGAAAAACGATGATCTGGCCAAAACTGTTGACTAGAATCATCTTTTGTATTATAATACTTTTGTTAACCGTAATTTCAGGTTATATTATATAAGGATATCAAACATTCATTTCAAACAAGATCAAATAAAAAAATTATTTAATTCATATGACACCATTTAATCATTTCACAACTAAAGCCAAAGAAGCCATAAGACGAGCCCATGAGCTTGCTATTGAAAGAGGGCAAAATCATGTCAATCCTCTCCATCTTCTAGCGGCGCTTATTATCCAAGAAGAGAGCATGGTTACTTCCATTTTAGATAGGCTTGATGTGGACACAGTTCTTCTAACCGATTCGATTCTTGAAGCCATTGAGAGTCCGGAAATGGGCAATGTTCTTTCTCCTTCTTACCAGCTTTATCTGACGCCGGAACTTGCTCACGCCATAGACAATTCCGGCAAGATCGCCTCTTCTCTTAAAGATGAATTTGTTTCGACCGAGCACCTCTTCATCGCTCTTATTGACGCTCCGGGCAGCGCCAAAGAAATCATGAATCGTTTCAAAATAGACAAATCGTCGGTCATGAAAATTTTAGAGGAATTAAAAACCAGCAAGATTACGGACGTAAATCAACCAAAGAAAAACAAATTTTTGGCGAAATTCGCAAGAAGCCTTACAAAACTGGCTAGCGAAAATAAGCTTGACCCTGTTATCGGCAGAGACAATGAAATTTCAAGAATAATTCAAATTCTCTCAAGGCGAACTAAAAATAATCCGATCCTAATCGGAGAAGCGGGCGTTGGAAAAACCGCTATTGCCGAAGGGCTTGCCAACAGAATGTCTATTGGCGACGTTCCAGAATCCCTGAAAGACAAAGACCTAATCTCGCTTGATCTTGGACTTCTCATAGCGGGCACTAAATATAGAGGGGAATTTGAAGAGCGTTTGAAGAACATCATGAAGGAGGTTGAAAGAGCCGAAGGTAGAATTATTTTATTTATTGACGAGATACATACCATTGTCGGAGCGGGCGCGGCCGAAGGAGCGATGGACGCTTCTAACATGTTGAAACCGGCTCTTGCAAAAGGCGAACTCCGCGCCATAGGAGCGACCACTATTCGAGAATATCAAAAACACATAGAAAAAGATCCAGCTTTAACAAGGCGTTTTCAGCCGGTTTATGTAAGTGAGCCGAGTCCAGATGACACGATTGCTATTTTAAGAGGATTAAAAGAGAAATACGAGTTATATCACGGCGTCAAAATATCAGACGACGCAATCATATCATCAGTCCATCTTAGCTCCCGCTATATTACCGATCGGTTCTTGCCGGATAAAGCGGTTGATCTTATAGACGAAGCTTCTTCACAATTAAAGATTACTTTAGAAAATATGCCGCCGATTCTTGAAGAGACAAGGAGAAAAGTGATGAGGCTGGAGATAGAAAGGGAAGCCCTAAAAAATGAGGTCTCCGCTCCAAAGAAAACTAAAGCCAGAGTGAAAGATATTGAAAAAGAAATCGCTGACTTGAGAGAAAAAACTTCAGAAATAGAGTTGAAGTGGAAGAATGAAAAGGAAATTATTTCTGGCATAAAAAGTATAAAAAAAGAGTTGGAAATTTTGCGACTGGAGGCTGAACAAGCCGAGGCTCACGCTGATTTATCCAAAGCGGCTGAAATTCGATACGGCAGAATTCCTCAACTTGAGAAAGATTTGGAATCGAAAAATAAAAGGCTAAAACGGCTTCAAATTTCCAGACGAATCCTGAAAGAGGAAGTCGGCGAAAATGAAATTGCCGATGTTGTTTCCCGTTGGACTGGAATTCCGATGACGAGGATGCTTGAAGAAGAAGCGGATAAATTAAACAGAATGGAAGAAGTCTTGAAAAGGAGAATTGTGGGCCAAGATGAAGTGGTCAAAAAAATCGCTGACACTATAAAAAGATCTCGAGCCGGTATTGCCGACCCATTAAGGCCGATCGGCTCTTTCATTTTTCTTGGACCGACAGGAGTCGGCAAGACTGAACTTACGAAGGCTTTAGCGGAATTTATGTTTGATGACGATAAAGCCTTAATCAGAGTTGACATGTCTGAATATATGGAGAAACATTCTGTCTCAAAGATAATCGGAGCGCCGCCCGGCTATGTCGGACACGATGAATCTGGCAGTCTTACAGAACACGTCCGGCACAGGCCATACTCTGTGATTTTATTTGATGAAATAGAGAAGGCCCATCCTGAAGTATTTAATGTTCTTCTTCAGATTCTTGATAATGGGAGGCTAACGGATAATAAAGGAAGAATGGTGAACTTTAAAAATTCAGTCATTATTATGACTTCGAATATAGGCGCCCAGTATATAGACAAAATGGAGAAGATTGGTTTTTCTGGATCGTCTAGCGAAAAGTCAGACTATGAAAATATAAAGGAGAAGGTTATGGTCAGTTTGAAGGACTACTTCAAACCGGAATTTCTTAATCGTTTGGACGATATCATAGTCTTTGATATTTTAAGCGAAGAAGCTATATCTGAAATTGTTAGCATCCAGATTAACGATGTTAAAGAAAGGCTAGCCCAAAAAGAAATTGCTCTTAATTTTTCAGACGAGGTTATTAAATATCTTTCTAAAGAAGGATATAATCCTCAATACGGCGCTCGGCCGCTAAAGCGGTTGATTCAAAATAAAATTTTAACACCGGTCGCCTCTTTGATGGTTTCCAAAGGGGTGATGAAAGGAGGAGAAATCAGCGTAGGGATAAAAAATGAGAAAGAACTTTCTTTTGATGTAAAAAAAGGAAGAAAAGGATCTATTATCGAAGAAGTTATTAGAGAAAAAGAATCTGTCACAGCAAAATAATTTCTTTACTCGGCCAATTTACAAAAATCACGGCTTGTATGCTATATTTATGAAATCTCTTTTGCGCCGGTCGGATAGCGGCTATTCCAGCGGACTGTAAATCCGCGGCCCATCGGGCATCGGGGGTTCGAGTCCCTCCCGGCGCATAAAACAAAGAAACGGGAGGCGATAGTCTCCCGTGACTTTTGTTTTTCAGCAGGCGGTGGGACTCGAAAGACAGAGGCGGTATACAAGACGAGCACAGCGAGTGCTTGTCGCCGAGTCAGGGTCGCGGAATTTTGCCAGTGGCAACGAGCAAAATATCCGTGACCGAGTCCCTCCCGGCGCATAAAACAAAGAAACGGGAGGCGATAGTCTCCCGTGAC
>CAYJVZ010000008.1:8228-22586 GCA_964373765.1 uncultured Candidatus Saccharibacteria bacterium
AAACAAAGAAACGGGAGGCGATAGTCTCCCGTGACTTTTGTTTTTCAGCAGGCGGCGGGACTCGAAAGACGGAGTGCACGGAGCGAAGCGAAGTCCGAAAGTAGCAACTTTCGGGCACGAGTCGAAGACCGATTAAGATGTTGTGCTATGAAGCGTGTCACTATGAGGCGACGCCTCATAGTGACAACATAGTGACAAATCAAAAATCCCCGATGACCATGGGGATTTTTTTACAGATGGAATTTTCAGCTTGATTTACAGGCGCATTTAGATTCGGCTTCGTTACAGCCAGCGCATTTTGGCATACAACGATCTCCTCCGCAGGAATGCGAGGAGTCATGTTCAACAGCTTCCGCGCCACAAGCATCGCATTTGTAACCAGAGGTTTCGCCCGAACAAGTTTTGCAATTCATAATTTTATAAGATTATCTTACTTTTGCGACCTCATTTATTTTACATGAATCTTGGATTGTTCACAACATTTTTGCCGCATGTTATACTTTCCAAAGAATGCACATATTTGATCCACACGAAACGGCAGGCATTTGCGGTGAATCACATGAAGGCGAAAGCCATCTCCATCCCGATGAAGGATTGGAGAGTCAGGAAAAAGCTAAACCTCCGATTGATAACGAGGAAATTGAAGAATAAACTGGATTAGATATTAACCGTTACAGCCGAAACTCTGGTAGTTTCGGTTTTTCTTATCACAAAAAAATTATAAATAATATTGATAAATTCCATGAATGAATCCGCGAATATCTGATATCCACAACGCAACTTATTTCAAAAATTTGACAATTTATGACGATATTATATAATGCAGAGCAGATAAAACTTTACACCAGAGGCTATTTAGAGGTTTCAAAACTTGTCTCTGAAGCCGAGTTTAAGCCACAATTGAAAGGAAATCGTGAACAAAGAACATACAGAAGATACCGAACAGCAAGAACAGCAAAAAAAGGAAGAGCAAGAACCTGCTCTAACTGAAGAGTCAGCAGAAATATTGGGAAGTGAGAGCGGGACGGAAGAAACAGTTCCTGAAAGTCCAACAAGAATTGAAACTATTCAGGAATTTACGCGGGCGGCCTGGGCTTGGATGAAGAATCAGGAAGCTTTGGGCTGTGGGTTGTCACCTCTACTCTTCTTTTCGATCAGAGATGCCGGAGAAATAGTGGAAGTGCTTGGCCGGTCACTGGATGTGGAAGAAATGCAAATTCTCGTTCAGAAAGACGGTGAACAGATTGAGTGCTCTTTTCCCGACTGTGGGAGAAGGTTTCAGCCAGTCAAATACGCCAGTGTTACTCGGCAATTGAGAGCATCGCTTGAGGCTAATGGCCAAAATGTATTAGCCTCGGTGAAGGATATCAGATTCGGCGGCAGTTTTTTTATCACGCCGGATAATGACATCATAGCTCTCTGCGGAGCAAGGTTCTTCTACAAACAGGGGAAATGCTGGCTAAGCAATTCGCATCAGGTTCTGGCTCGCAATGAAAACATCGGACCGGACGGAAGGCCTCGTTGGGGGCTTTCAAAAGAGGATGTGCTCACGATTGCTTCAAACAGAAAAGAGGCTAAAGTGAAAAGACGCGACGAGCACGAAAAAGAAAAGCAAGCGGCAAAAAGCCTTTTTGCGAAGAGGAACTTCAAAAACGGTCCTCGATTCGTAGACGGCAAGTAGAGAATCATCTACTACGAGGCTCGGGAAGAGATTCCCGAGCTTTTTTATTAATTGAAAAATTGCGTATGATAGTTTGGAATCATGCGAGCTAAAATTGAATTGCGAAGTTATATCAGAACGATTTTAGCCGCATACAATTAATTTGGCCGACCGTCCAAACTTATTGTATGTGAGTGTTTTGTATTTTCTTACAAGATACCCCGCTTGAAGCGAGCATCGCTAGGATATGCTAACGAGCGAGCGGGCGAGGATGAATAGGCGGAGCGAGCTTGCGAACGTGGCAGTTCTTCCATCTCTTACGATATATCGTAAGAGATGGGACCGTCTAAAGGAAATCCGGGCGCAACTTCGCTTGGCCCGGGGAGGAGGTCATGACATTTAGACGTGAATCATTCCGAAGAGATGGAATCGTCTAAAGGAAATCCGGGTCAAGCGAAGCGGGAGCCCGGGGAAAAGGCCATTTAGACGTGAATCATTCCGATGAAGAGGTCATTTAGACGTGAATCATTCCGAGCTAGTTTTCAAGTTATTTTTTAGTTCGCATGATGCATAATTTCCTCTAAATAGTATCATCGAGATGTCACCTCGCTACTTTGCATTAGCAGAAGCGCAATATGTTGTGGACGGATGCAATTTTTATTTATTTGACAATCGGGCCTTAATTGATAGGATATTCCACGGACAAGCATCGGCAAGCAACTCTTTCTATAAGATTACTTGCTTAAATTAACGAAAGGAATCGCAGATTATGGAAAATCGCGGAACAGATCAAAGAAGCATTAACCCCAATACCAGATGGCAAAGCAACGATGGAAAAAATAACAGCCCTAAAAAAAGCCGTATAAACGGATTTACCGATCTTACAGAAATTGAAGCGGCCGATCTTCTTGCCCTTGCTAGTGGCACTTGTGGCAAAAATAAGGGAGCCGGAAAATACAGGAAACCCTTTCCGGCAAAAAAAGATTTCAGATTGTTTCCGAGAACGCGAAGACGATAAGGCAATCACGACATCTGTTTAAGCCATTTTGCCCGAGAAATCTCGGGCTTTTTTATACCCATTTTCGCGCTGTAGGAGGTGGAAATGGAAATGACGATCCAAAAAAAACTCACATCGCCAGCATTTTTATTTTTTTCCTTTAGGCGCTATAGTAGGATTAAGCAAATGGATAATTTCGCCGACACATTTAGGAGTAAGAAAATCACGGTCATGGGTCTTGGCCTTTTAGGCAGGGGACTTGGCGATATTTCCTTCTTGGCCAAATGCCAAGCGGACTTAATCGTCACTGATTTAAAAAAGTCGGAAGAATTGCAACCATCCATTAATCTTCTGAAGGATTACAAAGAAATAAAATACACTCTGGGAAAACATCAATTTAAAGATTTTGGCGACAGAGATTTTATCCTAAAAGCGGCGGGAGTAGCCATTGATTCCCCATACATTAAAGAAGCAAAAAGGAATAATATTCCGATCAAGATGAGCGCCTCATGGTTCGCTGAATTGGTAAAAGGCGTCACTATTGTAGGCGTAACAGGCACAAGGGGAAAATCAACAGTAAGCCATCTTTTGTATGAAATATTGCGCTATCAAAGAGCGTCTGTTTACATTGGAGGCAATGTAAAAGGCATTTCAACGCTGGCTCTTTTAGAGTTCGCCAAAGCCGGCGATATAGTTGTTCTGGAGCTTGATTCATGGCAATTACAGGGTTTTGGCGAGAGCCAACTTAGTCCTAATATTTCCATTTTTACGAATTTTCTTGATGATCATTTGAACTATTATAAAGGCGACAGAAATGCGTACTTCAAAGATAAATCCAATATTTTTAAATATCAAAAGAGGGGCGATTTTTTAATTATTGGCGAAGAGATGGAAGGGAAAATAAGAAAAGAAAATCCAAAAAGCCAGATTGTTCTGGCGAAAGCCGGAAAGATTCCTGAAAATTGGGAAATTAAAATTATCGGTGAGCATAATCGCAGAAATATAGCCTGCGCCGTGGCAGCCGCCAAAATTTTAGGGGTATCTGAAAATGAAATAAGAAATGCCGTGGAGAGGTTTGATGGATTGGATGGCAGGCTTAAATATTTGGGAGAAATTAAAGGCGTTCGAGTTTATAACGACAACAGCTCCACCACTCCTGACGCCACAATTGCCGCCCTTTGCGCTATCGGCGACGAAGACAATAACAAGAAAAAAATTATTCTAATTGCCGGCGGCGCTGACAAAGGTCTTGATTTTGAGAATTTAGTCAGCCAAGCCGCGCTTTATTGCAAAGCCATAGTTCTTTTTAAGGAAACCGGCACGGAAAGATTGAAATCGGAAATACTGACTAGAGGCCTCCATAAAGAGATAAAAGTTTTTGAAGAGGAAACTCTGGAAGATTGCATAAAAGCGGCGTATCAGGAATCAAACCCGAGAGACGTTATTTTATGGAGCCCCGCTTTTGCCTCCTTTGGGCGCATTTTTAAAAATGAATTTGACAGGGAAGAGAAATTTTTGAAAGCTCTGGAAGATTTTGGAAGATAAAAAAGGCGGCCGATATTCGGCCGCCGCTATCTAATCTATCCCGCTCCGATTTATAACTAATACGCCATTTCTAGCCTTAGTTTCGTCACGGGAAAATGAATGCCACAAATAAAAACTGTCTTTTTGCCGATCGCCATAAGTATTATAGCCGTCACTGCTGATTCTGTGACTCTCTACTCCATGATTAGCGAATTGATTTTTAATGACGGAGACTAAATCAATCCTGCCTTCCTTTAAAGGCCCGATTAATACATTTTGGCAATTTTTGCCGGAAAGAAAATATTCTATTAATTTCCTGTTAAAAGAGCCGTGCTTTGGATCATCCAGCGAGTGCAAGAAGTTGTCAGGATAAACGCCGCAAGCAATGTGGATTCTGATATCTTTTAAGCGCTCGCCGAGCTTTTTAAATTCGACTAAGATAGCGTCAACCACAGAAGGAAATTTTTTTGAAACTTTTCCCGATTCAAGCAATACCCTGTCACAGAGGGAATCCCTCGCCCCATGAGCGGCTATTATATATTTGCCTTTTCCGCAAACAGCAATAGTCGGGCAATCAGCGCTTCCAATCCAGAATCCCTTATTGGGGGAAATGACCGCTCCGTCCGCTTCAACATCATTTCTTATTATGGTAAGAAAATTATGGTCCGGAGGAATAGTGGATTGGGGCATTTGGATACTTTTTTTAAAATCATGCTCATTGGCTATGGATGAATTACAAGCCCATGGATTCGGAGCGAAAATCTCTTCAACGTTTGAATCGTGGCAAACTTCATGAATTCGCCAATACACCCTCAAACCTTCATTTTTTGGCTCAAAACGGCCATTTGCCGCCTCTTCATTCATTTGCAGAGCATTTGTGCTCCAATCGTCTGGCTTGCCAAAGAGTCTTATTTCAACTTTCCCTATTACAGGAATAGCGATGGCAGTAGGAGGATATTTATTCATTTTTATTCCTTTCAATTTGCTGCTGGTAAAAATATATCACTCAAGATAACATAGTCAATAAATCAAATTAAATAATTCAAATTGAAGATGTTTAGCGAAGCAAAGAAAATTTTTTTTCTGGGTATAGGCGGGATCGGCGTCTCGGCTATTGCCCGAATGATGATGATTGAAGGCAGAGAGGTCAGCGGATCAGATTTGACGGCAAACGAAAATACCAAAGATCTTGAAAGGTTGGGGGCAAAGATTCTAATTGGCCAAGCTGCAGATTTAGTGCCGAAAGACACGGATTTGGTAATTTACACCATTGCTATTTTAAATTTTGAGCCAGCTTTGATTAAGGCCATAAAACAGAAAAAAATTAATATCATGTCATATCCAGAAGTTCTTTCTCAAATTTCAAAAGATAAATATACCATTGCCATTTCCGGAACTCATGGAAAGACCACAACCACAGCCATGATCGGTAAAATAATGATTGACGCGGGATTTCGGCCGACGGTAATTGTCGGCGCCAAAGCGAAAGATTACAACTCAAACTATATAGCCGGAAAAGGAAAATATTTTGTCGTTGAAGCTTGCGAATATCAAAGATCATTTTTGAATCTTAGTCCAAAGATATTGGTCATCACCAATATAGACTTTGATCACATGGATTATTACCGAGATATAGACGACACTGTATCGGCTTTTTTTGAATTAGCCATGAAAGTTCCTAAGGAGGGGACTATCATTTGCGATCAGTCGCATAACTTGGCAAAGAGGGTTATTGCGGAGGCGAAAGCCAATATAGTTGATTACAGCAGTGTAAAGATTAGTTTTAATTTAAAATTTCCCGGCGAGCATTATCTAAAAAACGCCAAGGCCGCTTTTGTTGTTTCGCGGCTTTTTGAGGTGAGAGAAAAAGATGCCCTAGATTCGCTAAATAATTTTTCAGGCACGGACCGCAGGTTTGCTTTTAGAGGTTCCACTTGTGCTGGCGCTCTGATATACGACGATTACGCGCATCATCCAACTGAAATTTCTGCCACTTTAGGCGCGGCCAGACAAGCTTTTCCGGAAAAAAAAATTACCGCAATCTTCCAACCTCATTTGTATTCCCGCACCAAAGCTTTGCTTGACGATTTTGCTAAGGCTCTCAAAATGGCAGATAATGTCATTCTCGCGCCCATTTACGCCGCTCGGGAAAAAGCCGATCCATCAATAAGCTCCTCTATGCTTGCTCGAAAAATTGAAGAAGAAAATCCGAATGTCCTTTATTTAGAAAGTTTTACTGATATTGCAAAAGAAATAAAAAGAAGCTCCGGCCCAAATGATGTCATAATTGTCATGGGAGCGGGAGATATAAATTCTGTTTCTGAACTTCTTCTAAAAAAATGAAGCCTAATAAATCATCTTGATCTTGCTCACCCCGTTTAATTTTGTTGATCTCATTTGATTTTTTTGACTGGCCAATTTACATCATATTACATATTACATCATACAATTAATTTGGCCGACCGTCCAAACTTATTGTATGTGAGGTCAGACGTGAATCATCGTGGATTATTCACTTATACTTTCTGAAGTCACTAGTATCCTCAATTAACAAAATATACATTGTAGCGGTGGTCGGGGACTTAATGAATAAAAGGGGCATGGAGAAGACGGAGATTGCGTTAAAGGGACAAGCTCATGTATCATAAAGATATGAGACAAGAGGCAAGGAAATTACAACCGAAATTCAGATCGCTTTTTGGCCTTGGCGGACTGGTGATAGTTCTGCCGTTTTTAGGTTTTCCGCAGTTATGGAAAAATATTTTTATCATCATAATCGGAGCTTTGGTGATAATTATTTCATACAAAATCTATTTTGAAATTTCAAAATTGATAGGACGAAGTGAATCTGCCGACGAGACATACGTTGAGAATAATATTTAATAGATGAGACAAGGCCGTAAAGATAGAGAGCCAAGAAAAGCTATATTTGGTTTATTTCACTTATTTATAATACTGCTCGTTTTTGCCTTTTTATTTGTTTTATTTTTTTTCGTCCTGCCTACGGCTACTGGCATAGAATATGACCAGCACGATATCATCTCTGACCTGACCCAAAATATAGCTCTTGTCTCCAAAGAAATTCCCGTAAGCCACATGGAGACCCCAAAAAGCGTTAGGGCTATCTACATGACAAGCTGGGTGGCTGGAACAAAAAATTTTAGGCGCGACCTCATTGACTTAATAGATACAACTGAACTAAATGCCGTAGTTATTGACATTAAAGATTACAGCGGGGCAGTAGCCTTCAAAATAGAGGACGACTCATATCTAAAAGAAATGGGCACTTTTGAGAACAGGATCCCTGATATTAAAGAGTTTCTGGAACATCTTCACAAAAAAAATATTTATGCGATAGGAAGAATAGCGGTTTTTCAGGATCCAAAGCTAGTCGCCAAAAGGCCCGATTTAGCTGTCAGACGCAAAAGTGACGGCGAGGTATGGAAGGATTACAAAGGTATTAGCTGGCTGGATACGGGTTCGGAGGAAGTTTGGAAATATACCGCCGAACTTGCTAAAAAATCTTATGAAATAGGATTTGATGAGATTAATTTTGATTATATACGTTTTCCTTCAGACGGAAATATGAAAGATATTAAATATCCTTTCAGCGAAAGTAAAATCAAAGCGGAAGTGGTCGGGAATTTCTTTTCATATTTAAATCAAGCGCTGTCGAAAAGCGATGTGGTAACCTCTGCGGATCTCTTTGGCATGACCACCACCAATTATGATGATTTAAATATTGGCCAAGTTCTGGAAACGGCTCTTTTAAACTTTGATTTTGTGGCGCCGATGGTTTATCCATCTCATTACCCGACTGGATTTATAGGAATAAATAATCCCGCCTCAAAGCCCTATGAAGTAGTGAAGTATTCCATGGATAAGGCTGTGGCAAGAACTTTTTTAGCCAGCACTACGCCAAAACAGCTCCGGCCGTGGCTTCAGGACTTTGATCTGGGCGCTGATTATAACGCGGAAATGGTTAGAGCCCAGATTAGAGCAGTTTATGACGCCGGAGTGGAGAGCTGGATGATCTGGGCCGCTTCAAATATATATACGAAAGAAGCGCTATTGTCTGAAACGGTGGCAAGCAGGGAAATAGAGGAAGTTCAATAATATGGCCTTAGAGATGGGTATTTTATTAATATGCTTGACAGTTTTTTCAATTATGATAAAATACAACATGGATGACGCACTACAATTGCGCGCGCTATTGTAGAGTTTCCTTACCAGAAAACCAAACTACAAATACACAATGAATGCATCCAAAAAGTCATTCCGCCCAAAAGGCGGTATCCAGAGGCCCAGAATGTCGCAGAGGGATTTAATCCTGAAGTTGAGTTTTGGTCCTCGACGTGACACAAATGTCGGAGGAGTGGTTCTTACTCCGTCCGAGAATGATTGGAGCCAGATCCAAGCTGGCTACAGGTAAGTAGTTTGGAAAGCCCCGATACGCATTTGCGGATCGGGGCTTTCTTCTTTTAGTTAAATTTTTATATCCTGATATAATTAAGAAACCATGAATAAAGACGATGACGATAAAATAACATATTTTGCCTATACCGACTCCAGAAGTAAAAAAATTCCTTTTGGAATAAAAAGGAAAGACCGATCTCGCCACATGTATATAATAGGCAAAACAGGAATGGGCAAATCTACCTTGCTTGAAAATCTTGCCATTCAAGATATTCAAAACGGAGAGGGCGTCGCTTTTATAGATCCTCACGGAAAGAGCGCCGATCTTCTGCTTGAATACGTGCCCGAGCATCGGATAGAAGATGTTTTATATTTTGCCCCTTTTGACATGGAGCATCCCATTTCTTTTAACGTCATGGAGGACGTCGGTCATGAGAAGAGGCATTTAGTCTCAAATGGACTAATGAGCGCTTTTAAGAAAATCTGGGTGGACGCCTGGAGCGCCAGAATGGAATATATTTTAAATAACATACTGCTTGCCCTGCTTGAATATCCGGATTCCACTTTAATAGGAGTAAATCGGATGCTGGCTGACAAAGAATACAGAAAAAAAGTCGTGGAAAATATTACCGATCCGTCCGTCAAATCTTTTTGGAATGACGAATTTGCCAAATATGGCGATCGTTATATGCAGGAAGCGGGAGCGGCCATTCAAAACAAAATCGGCCAATTCATTTCAAATCCTCTAGTCAGAAATATCATCGGCCAGCCGAAATCTTCTTTTGACCTAAGGAAGTTCATGGATGATAAGAAAATCATTATCATAAATCTGGCCAAAGGACGGGTTGGGGAGGCCAACGCTAATTTGCTTGGCAGTATGCTGATTACTAAAATTTACCTCTCGGCCATGTCCAGAGCCGATTTAAACGAGAGCGCTCTTAACAAACTGCCGCACTTTTATCTTTACGTTGACGAGTTTCAATCTTTCGCCAATGAATCCTTCGCTGATATTTTGTCAGAATCCAGAAAATATAAATTGAATCTGATTATGGCCCATCAATACGTAGAACAGATGAGTGAGGAAGTAACGGCGGCGGTTTTTGGCAACGTCGGCACCATGATTGCCTTTCGAGTCGGCGCTCTTGACGCAGAATTGCTGGAAAAAGAATTCGCCCCAGAATTTACCGCGGAAGATATGGTCAATTTAGGTTTCGTTCAAATTTATCTGAAGTTGATGATTAACGGCGTGGCTTCTCCTCCTTTTTCCGCCACTACTATGCCGCCTATAAGCAAATCTCCGGAGTCATTCAAGGACAGGATTGTTCTCAATTCTAGAGTAAAATTCGCCAATGCCCGACAAAAGGTGGAAGAAGATATAAGGATTTGGCATCAGCCTATTAGACCAGAGAGAAAAGAAGGGGATAGAACTTTTGATAAAAATTTTGCCGGAAAACAAGAGAGATTTCAAAATCCAACCGATAGACAATCACAGTTTTCAAATAGGGATCGGAGAGATTTTAGAGGCAATAGAACTAATGAGGACAATAGAAGAATAGTAAACGTGAATGAAAAAAAATTTGAACAAAATAACCGCCAAGCTTCTTTAGGAGGGGAGACTGAAATGAGAAAAGCCCTTTCTCTTAGTTATCTGAAAACAGAAAAAAAAGAGGATGAAGAAAAGCAAAAAAGAATTCAAGCTAAAGCCCAAAGCGCTCAAAATATATCCGCCCTTCGGCAAGCCTTGGAGGCCATTACCAGAAAAGAAAGTCAAAGTGAAAAAAAAACGGAAAATATTGACGAAAAAAAAATTAATGAGCCGATCAAAGCCGACAACCCCAAAGATCAAAATGAGGCCCTCAAAAAGACCGAAGAAAGCAATCCCCATTCTCGGAATAATCCTGATGTCATAGATATTCCAGAAGACATTTTAAAAAGAGTCCTAAACGATTAATTTAAATTATGGTGAGATGTGTTAGCGGCATTTTCAAAACCAACAAAATAATATTTTTCTTATCTTTAGTTTTAATGCCAAAGATGGTTTTTGGAGCTATTGTAATCAGTGAAATTATGTACGACCTTGATGGGTCGGATTCTGGGCGAGAATGGATTGAGATTAAAAACAATGGCAATGACTCGGCAGATCTGACTGATTGGAAATTATTTGAAGGCGGGACGAACCATAAATTAAATCTTATTTCTGGAGATTATGTTTTAAAAGCCGGCCAATACGCGGTTGTAGCCGATAATAGCGATAAATTTTATTTAGATTATCCTTTATTTAACGGCACATTATTTGACAGCAGTTTTTCTCTAAATAATACTGGCGAGCTTTTAATTATCAAAGACTCTAATTTAAATGAAATAGATTCCGTGACATACAATAATTCTTGGGGAGCTGGCGGAGACGGCAATTCGCTAAACAAAATCAATTCCGCTTTTCTTCCAAGGGCCCCTTCTCCCGGCCGAGAATCAGTTGAAACGGTTCTTGAAAAAAAAGATGGAAATCTTAATGGAAATGAAGAAACCGTGACTCCAACAGAAAATCCGCCAAGCGGGCAATCAAATAACAGCCAGCAAGATTTTAATTCAATAAATAAAAAAAATATATCTGTTTTTATCACAAGCCAAGTCAATGCCATTGTCGGAGTGCCTCATGTATTTAAAGCGGAGGCTTACGGCTTTATCAATGAACCCCTCTCAAACGCCCAATATCTTTGGAGTTTTGGAGACGGAAGTTATTCAAAAATCATGAATACCTCAAAGACTTATTTATATGAGGGCGAATACTCTGTTAGCGTGATTGCTTCAAGCGGAGAGAATTCGGCGTCAGACCGCTTTAAAGTTAAGGCCGTGAAGCCTGACGTCATCATTTACGCCGCTAAAGTGGGGGAAGGAGGTTATGTAGAGATAAAAAATAATTCAAATTTTGATATTGATTTATCGGGGTGGCGACTAATCTCGGCTAAACAAAGTTTTACCATTCCCTTTGGCACATTCATCATTGCTCAAAATTCCATTAAATTTCCGAATGAAATAACTTTGCTAGATATTGGCGAGATTTTAGAATTTCACTACCCAAACGGCGCTATGCTTACCAGCTATTCACTTTCGAGAAATCAGCCAGACTCTCTAGTTAAAAACGAAAACAAAGAAGTGATGGAGCAAACAGGCCATGGGGCAGTAGCGGCAAATATTTCGCCAAAAGATATCTCAAGTAAGAAAAATAATACGGATAATTTGGCGGCGGTTAAAAGCGGAATTGCTGTTTTTTCTGATTTTGAAGAAGGAGCTGTCAAAACTGGGGGTGGGGGAGAAGTACCAGAGGAAATAGGTCTAGAAGAAAAATCGTATGAAGACTATGATAAAAATTATGACAAATCTCGACCTCTTGGCAAATGGTTTGTTTGGATAGGAGCCATTTCTTTTCTTGGTTTTCTTGGTTTTTTGTTAGCCAGAGGAAAGAAGGATAAAAATCCAGAATTTGAGATTATTGACTAAAATTGCTATTTGTGTTTGTATGGGAAAGATAGAAAAGAGCCATGGCTAAAAATATCTTAATATTCTCTTTGGCTTACAAACCTTTAATTGGCGGCGCTGAAATAGCTTTGGAGGAAATAACTAAAAGACTGAAAAATATAAATTTCACTCTTATAACCTTGCAATTTGACGATAATGTGTCGAAATATGAGGCTGTGGATAACTTTATTATTCATAGGGTAGGGAGGGTATTTCACAATCGGCAATTTAGGGTATTAAATAAATTACTCTTTCCTTTAAGCGCCTATCTCAAGGCTCGTCAATTGGAAAGAACAAACAGATTTGACGCAATCTGGTCTATGATGGCAAGTTACGCAGGCTTCGCTTCCCTATTTTTTAAACTGCAAAAGCCTCGACTCCCCTACATTTTATCGCTTCAAGAAGGAACACCATTGGACGCCATAAAGAGGAAAATGCTTATCGTCTATCCCCTATTTAAATTAATTTTTAAGAAGGCCGATATTATCCAAACTATATCTAATCATTTAGCAAAGTTCGCGATCAAGATGGGCGGATATCAAGTTGTGGTAATTCCGAATGGAGTTGACATTAAACTTTTTGGAGTCCGACCTGAAGAAAAAAGATTGGAAATGAGGCGAGAAAAAATAGGAATGATGAAAGGCGATTATTGGATTATAACGGTTTCAAGACTAAGCAAAAAAAACGCCGTGGCGGATGTAATACTAGCTCTGCCCTATTTAAAAAGAGATATAAAATTATTGATTGTCGGAGACGGCGAGCAAAGCGACCATCTCAAGGAGCTTGTGGCCAAGTCAGGTTTGACATACAGAGTTAAATTTATCGGATCGGAAAAGTATGAAAAGATACCCGAATATCTCCACATTTCCAATATTTTTATCCGGCCATCGCTCTCGGAAGGTTTTGGCAATTCTTTCATTGAAGCCATGGCCGCGGGCTTGCCAGTTATCGCCACTTCGGTTGGAGGCATTGCAGATTTTTTAATTGACCGCCAAACAGGATTATTTTGCCAAGTTGAAAATCCAAGAAGCATAGCGGATACCGTTCAGATTCTTCTAAATGACGACAAGTTGCGAATGGATATTGTTAAAAGAGCCCAAGCCATGGTAAGAAATAAATATACGTGGGATAAAGTTGCAAAAGAAATGGAAGATAAAGTCTTTTCGATTATAAATACCGAATTATGAATATCCTGATTGCAACTGGTATATATCCGCCCATGCTTGGCGGGCCTGCCAAATACGCTCTAAATTTAGCTTTAGAGTGGAGAAAAATGGGGCATAATGTAGACGTTCGACACTACGACTTTGAGAGCAGACTGCCGACGGGGCTTCGCCATTTTTTTTATTTTATAAAAATTATTCCGGCCGTCAGGCGGTCTCATTTTATCTTGGCTCTTGATACATTTAGCGCCGGCTTCCCCGCTCTTATTGCCGCTAAATTATTTGGCAGAAAAATCATCTTACGGACTGGAGGCGATTTTTTGTGGGAATTTTACGTTGAAAGGACTAATGATCTGGTATTGTTGAGAGACTTTTATAGCACCAGACTGGATCATTTGAACCTAAAGGAGAAAACTATCTTTAAAATAACTAAATTTGTTTTAAGAAATGTCTCTGCTCTTGTATTTAGCACGGCTTGGCAAAGGGATATTTTTTGCCCCGCTTACAAAATTGATAAGAATGAGATTTATATAATTGAGAATTATTATGGTCATAAAGTTGGCTCATTTGAGCCGGAGAAAAAAAACTTTATTTCAGCGACGCGAAGATTGAAATGGAAAAATTTTGATCGGCTTTCAAGAGCATTTGATTTGGCTAGAGTGGAAAATAAAGAAATCAGCCTGGATAATGAAATCGTTCCACTTGATGAATTTACTAAAAAAATCCAATCTTGCTACGCAGTTATTTTAGTATCCTTAGGCGATATCAGCCCGAATATGATTTTGGAATCAATCCAAGCGAATAAACCTTTTATCTTAACGAGAGAAACCGGGCTTTACGATAAGTTAAAGAGCATCGCTATTTTTGTCGATCCAGAAGACGAGGGAGAAATAAAGGAAAAAATATTATGGTTATCCAATGAAAGTAATTACCAATCTCAAGTCGAAAAAATCAGAAATTTTAACTTTGACCACTCATGGGAGGAAATTGGAGAAGAGTTTCTTAAGGCGTATGGTGAGATTTAAAGATAGAAAGAGCAGCGGAACACTAAGTGAAGAAATAAGCAAAGAAATAAGCAAAGA
>CAYJVZ010000008.1:22686-23976 GCA_964373765.1 uncultured Candidatus Saccharibacteria bacterium
AAAGAGATAAGCAAAGAGATAATTAAAATTTCACAACAAACATCCGAACACATTGCCAATCTATTCTCAAATTCTTAAGAATTTGAGAATAGATTGGCAAAAGGCTATAATTAGTCGATGAAGAAATTTAGAGAATTGGAGAGGATCGTAAGGGGTTATTCAAACCATCGAAGAATTCAGATGCTTGCGATTTTGGCAAAGCAACCTGAACTATCGGTTTATGAAGTATCGGATCAGCTCAAGATTAATGCAAAAACTGCATCCGAACATCTGAGGCGATTAGCCATAGCGGGACTTATTATGAAACGAAACGAACTTAATAATGTACGTCATAAACTAACTTCGCGCGGTAAATCTATTCTAGTATTCTTAAGAACACTAGAATAGAGTTTAGGAGAGAGTCTGGGAAGTGGTTTAGGATACCGCGCGAAAGTTGCGCCGTTTTGTTTGGCTTTTTGCCCGACTCTCTTTACCGTATAATCGGTGTATAGATATCGCTCAGGCCTTGGTTATAGTAGAGTATCGCTATAAATTATGACCTATGAAGGTATTGATGATTTCTACGGATAGAAAAATATTTGAAGACAGTAGCCAAGTCAGAGCTAGAATGGTTGAATATGGAAAACTTTTTGATGAGCTCCATATTATTGTCTTTTCGCGAGAGCCATTCGAGAAGAAAATATCGGATCGGGTTTGGGTATATTCAACAAACGTTTCTAAGTTATTTTGGATATCAGAGGCTATTAAGACAGGAAAGAAAATAGTAAATCGAGATTTTGCGCTCACAACACAGGACCCTTTCGAGACAGCCATAGTCGGTTATCGAATCGCGTCAAAATTCCATATTCCTCTTCAGATTCAAGCCCACACTGATTTTTTAAGTCCCCAATTTGCCAGACACTCAATGAAAAATTTAGTAAGAGTCAAAATAGCAAAAATCTTTCTAAGGCGCGCAAATAGGATTCGCGCGGTTTCAAGAAGGGTAAAAGAATCAATAATTAAAGAACTGAACATTGGCGGAGATATAATTGATGTTCTGCCCATTTTTATCGAACAGAAAAATACCGACGAAATTGATTTAGGGCAAAAATATCCAAAATTCGATAAGATAATTATTACAGCTTCAAGGCTCACAAAAGAAAAAAATCTGTTTTTCGCGCTGGCGGTCTTTAAAGAAGTTTTAAAAAATAAGCCAAATACAGGCTTTGTAATCCTTGGCGATGGAGAATTAAGGCGAAATTTAGAAAATAGAGCCGCCAAAATGGGAGTGTCCCCAAATGTTAAATTTGA
>CAYJVZ010000009.1:0-1944 GCA_964373765.1 uncultured Candidatus Saccharibacteria bacterium
TCAGCTTCAATATTAGCGAAGAAGCGGCCAGCGTTAAGGTGGCTCAAGAGAGAGTAACTCTAAAAATGAACAGCATTATAAAAGGTCTTGCCGATCAAAAAATAAAAGAATCTGATATTAAAACCACCAATTACAATATTTATCCTCGCTATGAATACATGACCGAGCCGTGCAAAGTTGGTTTTCCTTGCATAATCCGCGATGGCAAACGAGTTCTTGTCGGTTATAACGTAAGTCACAGCGTAACTTTGAAAATAAGAAAAATAGAAGAGGCCGGAAAAGTTCTTTCTTTTTTGGGCGAGAGCGGTGTTTCAGAAATAAGCGGTTTGTCTTTTATAATAGAGGACGAGGATGAAAAGAACGCCGAGGCTAGAAAATTGGCAATAGATGACGCCAAAACGCGGGCGAAAATATTAGCCAAAGATCTAGGCGTTCAGTTAGTGAGAATAATTGAATTTTCTTCCTCCGGATATCGGCCAATATATTTTAAGACATCAGCTCTTGAAGATGTTGGAGGAGGTGGCGCAATCGCGGTGCCTGAAATCCCGACTGGCGAAAATAAAATTACATCCGAAGTCAGCATTACCTATGAGATTCGCTAGTTAATGAAGATCTCAAACATAATACTCTTATACTAAGCGGCCAAAGCCCGACGAAGGTAAAGAAAAACCATGCCATTGACTGCTCGATCAATAGATGTATTATATATTAGTACGGCCGGCAGGCCTTTTTTTATAAAAAAAATGGGAATAATAGATTATATAAAAGAGACTAGAGTTGAATTAAAGCACGTAAGTTGGCCAACAAGAAAACAGTCAATTGCTTTTACGGCAATTATTATTGGCGTATCTATCTTTGTGGCGATTTATCTAGGTTTTTTTGATTATATTTTTGGATTGCTTATTGAGGTCATACTTTAAATATCATGTCTAAACAAAAATTAGGCGAGGAAAGAAATTGGTACGCCATTCATACATACGCCGGCTACGAGAACGCTGTGGCCAGAAACTTAAAACAAAGAATCGAATCTCTTGGAATGGAGCATAAGATTTTTAATGTTTTAGTTCCCACCGAAAAGAAAATCAAAATTAAGGGCGGCAAGCGAGTGGAAGAAGAAGAAAAAATTTATCCCGGATACATTTTAGTGGATATGATCGTAACGGATGATTCTTGGTTTATCGTTAGAAACACCCCCAGGGTAACTGGTTTCGTCGGTTCGGGCGTTTATCCTGTTCCTCTTGACAAGAAAGAAGTCGATACTATTTTCAAGAGAATGAATTCGGATACCATTAAACATAATATTGATTTACAGATTGAAGATGCCATAACTATTATTGACGGTCCGTTTAAGGAGCTTGAAGGCAAAGTCAGCGAAGTTGATGAAGAGCGGGGCAAAGTCAAAATCTTAGTTTCAATGTTTGGAAGGGAAACGCCGGTTGAATTGGATTTTCTTCAGGTTAAAAAAATTTAGGGCCGAACTACTGTAGGAAAGTAATCGAAAATATAATATGAAAAAAATAGTAAAAAAATTAAAATTAATAGTGCCGGGGGGTAAGGCCAATCCGGCTCCGCCTATTGGGCCTGCTTTGGGCCAAGCCAAAATTAATATCGGCGAATTTGTGACTAAGTTTAATGAGGGCACCAAAGATCGGATGGGCGAGCTTGTGCCAGTGGTCATTTCGGTCTATGAGGACAGAACTTTCAGCCTTGAATATAAAATCTCTCCGGCCTCGGCGCTGATTCTGAAAGCTATCGGCAAGGAAAAGGGATCGGGAAAAAATTTACTTAGCAAAGTCGGCGTTTTAACAAAGAATCAAATTAGAGAAATTGCCGGAAAAAAGATGCGGGATCTTAATGCTAATACTATAGAAGCAGCTATGAAGATAATTGAAGGATCAGCGCGTTCCATGGGGATCGATGTGAAGTAATGCAACATCGATCGAC
>CAYJVZ010000009.1:2044-5407 GCA_964373765.1 uncultured Candidatus Saccharibacteria bacterium
CTTTTCCGCTCTTTACGAATGCCTAGCATGAAGGAAAGAGCCAAAAGGTGTACTGTTCCTGTAAGGAATCGATGTGAAGTAATGCAACATCGATCGACCTTTTCCGCTCTTTACGAATGCCTAGCATGAAGGAAAGAGCCAAAAGGTGTACTGACGTTCCTGTAAGAAATTGAGGTCAAATAAGAGACAAGACAATCTTAGTGGTCTTAATTATTTTATATTTTATAATCTTCTTTTAATTTTCTTATTTTACCTTCTTTAATAAGCGTCGCCTCGCTTCTCTTCTCTCTGCTTATGCCCTCGATAATATCTCTTTTATGGTATTTACTTTTTTTGATTGGCTTGATTACTTCAGAAAGCGATTCAAATACTATTTGGCAAAGCCGCTCGCCCGGATAAAGCCTAACCACTTGAGAGTGCGTATTATTTCTGATAGGCAGGGTCAATTGTCCTTCATAACCAGAATCAATAATGCCAGTTAAATCTAGCGAAAGCCCTTTTCTGTTTGTTGAAGATCTAGGATAAAGCACTGACATTAGGTCATTTGGCACTTTTACTGATTCTAAAGTAGAAACGATGATATATTCTTGCGGCAACAGCTCAAAATACTGGCCCTCTTCAAGCTCGATAACATGAAAGAATTCTGAATTCTTTTTATCAAAATGTATGATATCAAGCGACTCTCTTCCTTTTTGAGTTACGTGCCAAGTCTTTGGAATCATAAAGGTAAAACCCAACCGAAGATCGATAGCATGATCTTGGATCTGGAATGAATCGAGATTTGGCTTAAAGGAAATATTGTCGCTCCTTATTCTTGCTAAAATTTCTTTTTTAGTTAATACAGCCATGCCGAAATGTTAACTTAAAATGAAAATATAATCTATTCTATCTTTTTCGCTGATATATGGCGTAAGTATAGTCATGATCATTCACATCATTTTTTAGGTGTTTCTCTTTTTGGACATTAATCCATTTATCTTTTTTGTAATTGGGAAACTTGGCGTCTCCCTCGATTATCGCTTCTACATGAGTCAGGTACATTTTGTCAGCCATGTCGAGGGCCAGTTTATAAATTTCTGATCCCCCGATGACGAATATTTCTCCCTCGCCGGCTTCTTTAATGGCTTCTTCAAGATTGCGTACTTTGATGGCCTTGTTTAGTTTATAATCTGCATTTCTGCTAATAACGATATTTTTTCTATCCGGTAGGGGTTTGTCTAAATGTTTAATAATAGATTCGTATGTTTTTCTGCCCATGATTACGCTTCCACCTTTCGTAAGTCTTGCGAAATTTTTCATGTCATCGCCTAAATGCCAAGGAATTTTTCCTTTGTTTCCGATAGTATAATTTTTGGATAAAGCGGCTATTATTGAGATCATCAAAGCACTATTTTAATTCCCTTAATCGGCTCTAATGGACTGTATTTCGCTTCCAATTGTTCCACTATCTCTTTTACCAGTTTTACGTCTCTTTTTTCCGCCCGTTCAAAGCTTTTGGAAGGAAGTTTCAGTGTGATTTTTTTATGGTCATTTTTTCGTTTTATCATTTCTTTAGCGGCGAAATAATGGGTGTCGTAAATATGAGCGTTAGAAATAGAATGGGCGTAAAGGCCAACACGAACTTTTAATTTTTGGGCCAGTATTGTTTGTAAGAGAGCGAAACCAGCCACATCGTGCGGCAGGCCGAGAATGACATCATTTGATCTTATGATGTTATGCATATGAAGTCTCCCATCAATAATATTTATTACAAATGTAAAAGGGCAAGGCACGTTCTTTTTCTTAACTAGACTAAGGCCGTCTGAAGCTGGATCCCAAGTCATAATTACCCCATGCCTTGAACTAGGCTCTTTTTCCAGCATATTTATCAACAATTTAATTTGATCCCGCCCGAAATGTTTTCTCCATCTGTAACCATAGGCCACGGTGACAACATCGCCCGGATTCGTGAAATCATCCCAGATTTTTGTAAATTGCCTTAAAAAATCTTCAGGTTTTCTGGCGCCTGTCAAAAACCAAACTTGTTCCGCCGCAAAAAGCTTAATAGGAATTTTTCGAAGAGTCAAAAGGGGAAATCCGTCTATTTCAAGATCAGTCGTAAAGTGATATCCCCAAACAGCTTTAGTCTGGTGACCAGTTCTCTCATTTTTTTCTGATATGCCCTTAGTCATTATCTTTTTTAAAAGATCCTGATATATTTCGTCAAATTTGGTCATGGTGGGCAAATTATATATAATGGCCATGCTTACTTCAATGATAATAAAACAACCTTATATTCCCAAAAATCGTCAAATTTCCTACGTGCCGATTAGCGATAAATTTATAAAGCAGGCTAAAAAATACGCAAAAGAAAATTCATTGGATAAAAATCAACCGACTGGCTCGGTGATTGTAAAAGAGGGCAAGATTATCGGACGAGGGGCTAACGGCAGTTTGTATCATGAGGCAAATGAATGCCAAAGAGTAAAGCGGGGAATTCCTACGGGAGAGCGATATGACCTGTGCAAGGGCTGCCATCCAAAAAATCATTCAGAGCGAAAAGCCCTAAAAGAGGCGAAAGACAGCGGTTGCGACCCCAAAGGAGCGGATCTTTATTTATGGGGACACTGGTGGTGCTGTCGGCCTTGCTGGAAAGCAATAGTAAAAAACGGGATTAGAAATGTTTATCTGCTAAAAGACAGTGAAAAATATTTTAATAAAAAACACCCGGCAAATAGACTAAATAACGGATGAAAAATTCTTTATTCTGGCGTTGCGGCTTTTGGAAATTCGCGTCTAAAATATTTATTGAGTATATTACCTCAAGCCGAAATAGTTTATGAGCGATCTGTCATACTCAACCTTATCCACTATAAGGTACATAAGATCTTTGCCAACCCTAAAATCAGCCTTAAGCAGAGTAATTAAATCTTCACAGTCATATGGGTAAATCCACACGCTGTCTTGCAGCCTTTTGAAACCTATCGATAGCAATGTTTTGCGCAGTTTTTCTCTAAGTGATTTTCTGTATTCAGGGATGTCAAATATCAATAACCTCCATTTTTTATCCCATTTCCTCGGTATTTTTAATCTAAAGTCATTTAATTCAAAATGTCTTAATTTATTTTCACCCTCCTTTGTCAGTCGAATCATACCTTTGTTATTTCTATACAATAGTCCAGCTTTAGCGAGTTTGTTTTTTGAGTTTTTTATGTACTCTTGCTCGCGCCGACGCGGCAGGATTCCTAATTTAGCCATAGCGCCGATTACATTCGGCGCCATTAACGCGACCGATAGAATACCGAATGATGCGACCGTCGCCAATATGATTTTTTGCAAATTCTGTCTCTGTTGTCTTTTTTTTATCTCTTTCTCCAATTTCAC
>CAYJVZ010000009.1:5507-23803 GCA_964373765.1 uncultured Candidatus Saccharibacteria bacterium
CTTTCAATTTTACTTCTCTTTCTAATTTTGCCCCTTTCTCCAATTTGTCACTCATACTCTTACTATACGCTATAGCGCGTAGGAAGAGTATATTGACAAGTGAATATCAATGTGTAATATACAAGCACAATATACTAGTGCGATATATTAATTAGATAGGATGTTTAGTATATTGTTAAAATAGAAAGATCTTTGATAAAAAAGGTGTCCGACTACCTTAGAGTGTTGGAATGTTTAACTGATCTTTTTACCCATGAATCTTAATGAAGTTGAGATTAAAGATTTGGAGTCTTTGCTCCATAACTGGCTTCAAAGTCGCGGTTACATCAAGCGAGGAATGCGCGCTATCGTTAATGTCAGATTCGAGCTTGAAAAATCATTGCAATTGGAAATTGAGAATGCTCCAGAAATTACAGAACCTGACCAAGATCCCATCTTAACAGAAATTTTTGGTAGGATGGCTAATGGGACGAGAATGGCCAATGCCTTATTTAATAATGGTATTCATACCTTGAAGCAATTGAAAAACCGTAACGTGTCAGAAATACTAAGATTAAGAAATATAGGGCGTAAGACATTGGAAGAGTTTCAGATGGCCCTTAAGAGCGCCGGTCATGAATGGCATGCGTTGGATATATTTTTGAGCGCTTCTTTCTATCGTCTCGATCTCGATCGATGCCAACCAATAAAGCCCACCGCTAAAGATTGGTACACCATGCAGCAAGCATTTAAACCTGAGGACGTACTGATGAGAAGAGTTTTGGAGAAATTGGAAAAAACTAGTAATGAGCCAATGGTAGCCGATAAGCTACTATTTAAAACTGCCGGAGGTGCTCCAAAATTAGAAATGATGCGACTCATAAATACACGCTTTAAGAGTCGAGGATTACCATATCGACTGAAGATCATCAGTGTTACTCCGAGCGCTCGTAAGTTAGAGGGTAAAGTTCAGATCGTAGCTCTACCTGCGTCATGATTCCATTTCAAGCCAGCAAGAAACAATTTGCTGGCTTTTCTTTTTATCAGGATTTCTGCATACTGATAGCTAATGAAAGATAAAGATGTAGAGAAATTGATAAAGGCCGAAAGGGCTAGGCAAAAAGGAGTAATTAACCTCATTGCTTCGGAAAATTACGTTTCAAATGACGTGCTTTACGCCCTTGGATCGGAGTTTACCAATAAATACGCGGAAGGTTATCCCGACAAAAGATATTACGGAGGAAACGCCATATCTGACAAAATAGAAAATCTTTGCAAGAAAAGGGCTCTCGAACTTTTTAAGCTAAATCCGAAGGAGTGGCGCGTCAATGTTCAGCCACTGTCAGGCTCGCCAGCGAATTTGGCAGTTTATACGGCATTAGTGCCCGAAGGAGGGAAAATTATGGGGATGTTACTTTCTGATGGCGGACATTTAACACATGGCCAAAAAGTCTCGGTTACAGGAAAATTTTGGAAACAAGTTTCTTATGGAGTCAGCAAGGAAACCGAACAAATTGATTTTAATGAATTAAAAGAGATCGCCAAAAAAGAAAAGCCGAATTTAATTGTTGCCGGTTTTACCGCCTATCCAAGAGTGGTTAATTTTAAAAAATTTAGAGAAGTTGCAGATAGTGTCATTTATCCTGAATCGAATCGAAGAGGAGCGATACTGATGATAGATATGTCGCATTTTGCTGGTCTTGTCGCGGGTGGCGCGTATCCATCACCATTTCCATTTGCTGACGTGATAACTAGCACGGTTCATAAAACACTGCGAGGACCACGAGCGGCGTTGATTTTTACGCGGCAAAAAAATGAATGGCCGAAATTAATTGATAAAGCGGTTTTTCCCGGCCTTCAAGGCGGACCGCATCTAAATCAAATTGCGGCTACGGCAGTAGTCCTCAAAGAAGCTTCTGGGCCGGCATTTAAAGAGTACGCCAAGCAAGTTGTAAAAAACGCAAAAGCAATGGCAAATGAATTTAAAAAACTTGGTTGGAGAGTGATTTCCGGCGGCACTGATTCGCACTTGCTTTTAGTGGATACTTTTATGGACGGAAGAGGAATAGGCGGAAAGGAGGCAAGTAATAGATTAGAGAAAGAAGGGATAATAGTGAATATGAATACAATTCCGTTTGATGCCAGAAAACCGATGGATCCTTCAGGAATTCGCATTGGCGCACCGGCTGAAACTACGAGAGGAAAGAAAGAGAAAGATTTTATAAAGATGGCGCAAAAAATCAGCAAAATATTAAGAAGATGAAAAAAGGAAAATTGATTGTCATTGACGGCAATGAAGGGTCCGGCAAAGCAACGCAGAGCAAATTGTTGATAGAGAGATTTGGCAAGATCGGAAAGAAAGCGGAACATATTGATTTTCCAAGATACCAAGATAATTTTTTTGGCCGATTTATCGGCCAATGCATAGTCGGAGAGCATGGCGATTTTGTGAACTCTGATCCCTATATAGCTTCAGTTTTATACGCTTCTGATCGCTTTGAATCACTGCCAAAAATAAAGTTATGGCTCAAAAAAGGCAGATACGTCATTTCCGATAGGTACGTAAGCGCCAATCAAATTCATCAAGGCGGAAAAATAAAAGATCTAAATAAAAGGAGAGCATTTCTAAAATGGCTTGATCAAATGGAATTTGAAATATTCAAAATGCCAAAGCCGGATATCATAATATATCTTGATGTTCCTGTTTCAATTTCACAAAATCTCCTCCAAGAAAAAAAGGCTAAATTAAAAAAGAAATATTTAAAAGGAAGAAAAGACACTTTGGAAGAGAACCTAAGATATCTAGCCAATGCAAGACAAAGCGCCGAGGAGTTAAGCAAAGACGCCAAAAATTTTGTGAAAATAAAATGCGCTCCCGATGGAAAACTTCTTCCCGCTGAAGTGATTCATCAAGAAATTTATAATAAACTAAAATCTTATCTTAGAATCTAAAAACTTGTAATTTTTTCTATTTTTTTATTTTTCAAGTAATGCTAAAATGGCCTGTATGATTAGAGAGAAGATAGCCGATTTAGTGCGCAATAGCCTGAAGGGACTTGGAGTGAAAGGACACGAAGTTCATCTGGAGCATCCGGAGAACTTATCTTATGGCGATTATTCAACCAACATTGCTTTAATTGTTTCTGCCAAAGGCGAGGATAATCCAATAGATCTAGCTAAAAAAATAGTTTTAGGTATCGAAAAAAAATTACCGGAAGAAATAGAAAAAATTGAAGTGGCCGGTCCGGGTTTTATAAATTTCTTCTTGTCTAAGAAATTTTTTGCCGAAAGTCTATCCAGGATATTAAAAGACGAACATTTTGGAAGCGGCAAAGCGCTTGAGGGGAAAAAAGTTATTATTGAATACACCAACCCCAATCCTTTCAAAGAAATACACCTCGGACATCTTATGAATAATACTGTCGGAGAGTCAATTTTCCGCATACTTGATACGCAAGGCGGTGAAGTAAAAAGAGCCATTTACCAAGGGGATGTGGGTCTTCATGTCGCGAAAGCCGTTTGGGGATTGCTTCAAAGTAAAGATAAAGAGCTTCAGATTTCTGATCTTGCCAAAGCCTATCAAGTTGGCGACGCTAAATATGAAGAGGATGAAAAAGCTAAAAAAGAAATAGAGATAGTAAATAAAAAGATTTATGACCAGTCAGATCAGCAAATAAATAATCTCTATAATCGCGGCAAGGAGCTGTCAATGTCTCATTTTGAAGCAATTTACAAGCGTTTGGGAACAAAGTTTGATTTCTACTTTCTTGAGTCAAAAGTAGGGCCTTTCGGAAAAAAAATCGTGGAGGAAAATATCGGCAAAGTTTTTGAAAAAAGTGACGCCGCCATTGTTTACCGGGGGGAAAAGCATGGTCTTCATACGAGAGTTTTTATAACTAAACAAGGATTGCCGACATACGAAGCCAAGGAACTTGGCCTAGCCAAAATAAAGCACGAAAAATTCGCATACGATAAATCATTTGTTGTTACGGCCAATGAGGTTAATGAATATTTCAAGGTTGTATTGTCCGCCATGAAGGAAGTTTTTCCCGAATTGGCAGAGAAGACAGAGCACATTTCTCATGGTTTTTTGAGATTGCCGCACGGCAAGATGTCTTCAAGGAAAGGAACGGTCATCTCCGCTGAGTCGCTTTTAAATGAAGTAGAAGCAATGATTCATGAAAAGATTGCCGCGAGGGAATTAATAGATAGTGAGAAAAATAGAATTGCCGCTCAAATCGCGATCGGAGCGATTAAGTATTCCATTCTCAAACAATCAACTAAAAGCGACATAGTTTACGATTTCGACAAATCTATTTCATTTGATGGAGATTCCGGTCCTTATCTTCAGTATTCCGCCACAAGAGCAAGTTCGGTCATTAGGAAAGCGGAAGAATCAGGACTTGAATCTTCAGTAAAGACATTACCGGCTAAAACTTTAGAGATAGAGAGATTGATTTATCGGTTTCCTGAAGTCGTAAAAAGGGCATATCAAGAATTAGAGCCGCATTATATTTCCACTTATCTTATTGAAATCGCCGCCGCCTTCAACAGTTTTTACGCCAATAATCAAATTATGGGAAGTGGCCGCGAAGAGCCATATCGCTTAGCCATAACAAAAACTTTCCGAAGAATCATTGAAAAAGGCCTTTGGCTTTTGGGCATTGAAGCTCCGAAAAAAATGTAAATTCAAGAATTTTCTTTTGACAATGCGGCAATTTGTCTTAATGTAGACAGAGAGAAATGAGCACATTGCCATGAAAAATCAACACACTGCTATTCAAGGCCATTTGTCAGACACAGGCTTAATGTTTGAGTATAATGATATATGTTTTGTGGTCTTTCTTCCTAGGCTTTTGAGAAATCAATGCCACATAGAAATTCATTCAAAACACAATGCCAGCAAAATCATTGGCGAAAATTATAGGGATGTTGAAGTAGAGCAAAATTTTGTCGAAACCGTCTTTACCGTGCATAGACTTACTTTGATGAAGGCTCAAATTGATGAGACACTGAAGTTAGGTTTAGGCACCATAAGCGCCAAAATTAAACTCCTAATGGAGAAAAAAGTATAAGGTCGCCCCGATATAGCGAGGCCGGCCTTTTTTCTATTTTTGAAAGTGATGAAACGGTGATAAGATATCGATTATGGATGTGAAATTCAATAACAAGACTATAAAAGAACGAGAACAAGCCATAATAGATTTTTGGAAGAATAATAAAATTTTTGAAAAAACTCTCGAGCAGACAAAAAATCGCCAAGAATTTATATTTTATGACGGCCCGCCATTTGCCACGGGAGAACCGCATTATGGCCATATTTTGACGGGCGTAATCAAAGACGTCATACCTCGTTATAAAACTATGCGCGGATTTTTCGTGCGGCGACAGTGGGGATGGGATTGCCACGGTTTGCCTGTTGAAAATTTGATAGAAAGCGAATTAAAACTTGAATCTAAAAAAGATATTCAACAATACGGAATAGAGAAATTTAACAAAGCGGCGGAAAGTAGCGTCCTTAGATACGAAGACACTTGGAAAGAGTTTATTCCAAGAACGGGAAGATGGATAGATATGAATAATCCTTATAGGTCCATGGATTGGAAGTACACTGAATCTGTCTGGTGGGCTTTTAAGCGATTATATCAAAAAAATCTGATCTACGAAGGTTTTAAATCTATGCATCTTTGTCCGCGTTGCGAGACAACCCTTTCTAATTTTGAAGTTAATCAAGGTTACAAAGAAGTAACGGATATTTCTGTTTACGTTAAATTCAAGCTTACAGATGAAAGAGAGCCGACATTTTTCTTGGCCTGGACAACCACCCCTTGGACGCTGATCGCCAACGCGGCTCTTGCCGTAAAATCTGAATTTAATTATGTCAAAATCGAAATTGACGGCCAGCACTATATCCTGGCGAAAGATCGTCTGAGCGTTATCTCCAAAGAGAATAAAATTATAGAAGAAATTAAAGGTAGTCAATTGATTGGCAAGAGATACGAACCGCCTTTTGATTACTACAAAAACTCCGAGTTAAAAAATTCTGAAAATGCCTGGAAAGTATACCAAGCTGATTTTGTAACCACTGATGACGGCACCGGCATAGTTCACATTGCTCCGGCTTTCGGCTCAGACGATCTTTGGCTCGCGGAAAAAGAAAAATTGCCAATAATTCACCATGTAAGTACCGATGGAAAAATAAAAGGCGAAATATCAGATTTTGCCGGACTTTTGGTTAAGCCAAAAAACGATCCTCAATCAACCGACATATTAATATTAAAAAATTTAGCCACTAGAAATCTTTTATTCGGCAAAGAAAAAATTATCCATTCTTATCCTCATTGCTGGAGATGCGATACGCCTCTTCTAAATTACGCTTCATCTTCATGGTTTGTCTCTGTGACCGACATTAAGAAAAAATTAATCAGAGAGAATAAAAAAATAAATTGGATACCTGAGCGTATAAGAGAAGGTCGGTTTGGAGTATGGCTTGAGGGAATCAAAGATTGGGCCATTTCAAGATCCCGTTATTGGGGAGCGGTCATTCCTGTCTGGAAATGCCAAGCTTGCCGCGAGATAAGGGTTATCGGCTCAATTTCTGACATAAAAAATAATTCAAAACCCAGAAATAATTATTTTGTAATGCGCCACGGCCAAGCGGAAAATAATATCAGAAAAATTATAAGCGCTGACCCCAAAAATCCCCATCACCTAACCCAATTAGGCAAAGAACAAGTGAACGAGGCTGGCCAAAAATTGAAGAACAAGAGAATTGACCTTATAATCGCTTCACCTTTTCTAAGAACGCAGGAGACTGCCCAGATGGTGGCGAATATCATCGGTTATGACAGAAGCGCGATACTTACTGACAACAGACTTTCTGAAGTAAGAGCAAATAGTTTTGAAGGAAAAACAGTTGGTGAATATCATAGTTCGTTTTCATCAGACCTTGATTATTTTTCAACCAAGCGCTTAAGTGACGAAAACTACCAAGATATTAAATCAAGAATGGCCGAATTTATTTATGACATTGATCAGAGGTATGAAAAAAAGAACATCTTAATTATCACTCACGACAGCCCGGGATGGCTTTTGTTTGCGGCTGTGGCCGGGGCTTCTCCTTTCCAGTCAGTAAAAATGAGAGGAACTGATTCGGATTTCATAAAAAATGGTGAAATCAAAGATCTCCAGTTTACTCCATTGCCCCATAATAAATACTATGAGCTTGATTTACATAAGCCGTTCATAGACGAAATTTTCTTAAATTGTAAGTGCGGTCAGGAGATGAAAAGAATTAACGAAGTTTTTGATTGCTGGTTTGAATCCGGTTCAATGCCTTACGCCCGTTTTCATTACCCATTTGAAAACAAAGACAAATTTTCTCCAGCTCACAGTTTGTTTAAAAAGCAAAAGGGTTTTCCGGCGGATTTTGTGGCCGAAGGAGTTGATCAGACGCGCGGATGGTTCTACACACTGCTTGTTCTTTCAACCGCTCTTTTTGGCGAAAGCCCCTACAAGAATGTTATAGTCAACGGATTGATTCTTTCCGAGGACGGAAAGAAAATGTCAAAACGATTCAAAAACTACCAAGACCCATCGGTCATTATGGACAAATACGGAGCTGACGCTTTGCGATTGTATGTTTTGTCACTGCCGGTTATTCGCGGAGAAGACGCTAATTTTCTGGAGAAAAATCTAGACGAGACAAATAAAAAAAATATTTTACGGTTGCGGAATGTACTTTCATTCTACCTTCTTTATAAGGAAAATAATAATATACATATAGAAGGGCGGGTCACAAGCGATAATATTTTAGATCGATGGATTTTGGCAAGGCTCAAAGAACTGGGCAATAATGTAACTAAATTTTTGGACGCTTACATATTGGATAAGGCCGTAAATGAATTTGGCGGATTTATTGACGATCTTTCTACATGGTATATAAGGCGTTCAAGGGGTCGGTTCAAAGACGATTCAAAAGAATCTCAATCTGATAAAAATGAAGCCATAGCCACGACCAAATTCGTATTAGAAGAATTATCAAAATATTTCGCTCCCTTCGCCCCTTTTATATCAGAAGAAATATTTCGCCTCGTAAACGACGATAAATCGAAAGAAAGCGTTCATCTTGAAGGGTGGCCGGACAATCGCAGTCTTTCTAAATCCGATGTTGAACTCTTAGAATCTATGAACTTTCTAAGGCGAATAATCTCTTTAGCTCTTGAAGCGCGATCTCGCGCGGGCATTAAAACTAGACAGCCATTAGCCGAAATAAAGATAAAGGATTTGAAATTTAAGACTAAGTGGCAATATCTTGAATTGATAAAGGACGAGATAAACGTAAAAAAAATTGTTTTTGATCCTTTAATAGCCGAAGAAACAGAATTAAGCACTGAAATTACAGATGAGTTGAGAAAAGAAGGAGAATTAAGGGATTTTATCCGCATTCTTCAGGATTTCAGAAAAGAGAAAAATTACGATATCTCGGAAATGATAAATTTAGAAATCAGCGCCTCTATTTCGGAAGATTTGAAAAATTTCATTATTGAAAACACGGATCAGATAAAAAAAACCGCAAAAATCGGTAATATCTATTTTGACAGAGAAGGAGTAAAAGAAATTAACCTTGGCGACAACAAATTTTTTATAAATTTTTCCAAAGCCGAAATGTAGCCATTGTGCTAAAATTACTTAGTCGTGTCATACAGCATTCACAAAAACACAGGATTTGTTTTAGATTCCAGAAATTTTGGCGAATCCAGCAGAAATTTTGTGGTTTTTTGCAGAGAATTGGGCATTTTGAGATTGAGAGCCCAAGGAATAAGGCAGTTAAGTTCCAAACTCCGTTTTTCTATAAAAGATTATTCATTGGCCGAGCTTGATTTGATACGCGCTAAAAACGGCTGGAAACTTACTGGAGCTAAAGAAATAAAGAATTATTACTCAATTTTGAAAGACAAAAAGGAGGCCCTCAATCTTGTTCATAGGATTTTTTCTGTGGTTAGCCGATATACTCCGGAAGAAGAAAAAAACCCCAATCTTTTTGATTATATCAATTCAGCCGTTTCCCACATTTCATCTGATGACAAGCTCATAAATGACGATGATTATTTTGATTTGGAGTGCATCATTGTCATAAATATTCTTCATGAACTTGGTTATTTCGCGAAAAAAGAAGAATTTAAGAATTTTATAGACGCTAAAAAGTGGGAACCGGAGCTTTTTGTGGAAATGAAAAAAATTAGAAATCTGGCAATTAAAGAAATTAATCTATCGCTAAAAGCCAGCCATTTGTGATTTTTAATCGATAGTATTTTAAGACATGATATAATTTTATCTATGAACGACGACCGCTATAATCGCAGAATAAAAAATTTAGAAGAGAGGTTATATTCTAGAAAAGACAGACTTAGCGAACTGAAACATGATTTTTCTTTTAAGAGCCCTGATAATGATGATATATCGCAAAATTGGAGTCATGAGGAGGACAGGATAAATAAATTCAATGTAGCTCCGAAAGAAAAAATGAGTATGGTAAAAAAATTTCTAATATTTTCTATATTATTTTTTGTAGCAAGCCTGGCCATAAGCGCCCTTGTTTATTTTGGCGGCATTAATGTCATTAAAGCTGATAATGTTGAAGTTTCCGTTATCGGCCAGACTTCAGTAGAGGGAGGAGAAGTATTAAAATTTCAAGTTATCATTGAAAACAGGAATGCCTCTTTGCTGGAGTTTGCTAATTTGAAGATTACTTTTCCCGATAACACAAGAAGCGCCGACGACATAAACAAGGAGCTAACGAGGTCAATCGAAGAATTTGGTCAGGTCCTTTCGGGAGAGCGAGTAAGCAGGGAAATATCGGCTGTCTTGTTTGGACAAGAACTGTCTAAGAAAGAAATAAATATGCGCCTTGAGTATCGGGTGGCCGGCTCTAACGCCATTTTTGAAAAAGAGAAGAAATTCGAAGTAATTATCAGTTCATCGCCAATAAATCTAAGAGTTGATTCCTTAAAAGAAATAAATTCAAACCAGGAAATCAATTTCGATTTAACTATCACTTCTAATTCCAGTGAATTAATAGAAAATGTCATGATCTTAGCCGATTACGCTTTCGGATTTGATTTCATAAAATCAGATAAAAATCCTGTCCAAAGCAATAATTTGTGGAATATCGGCTCTTTGGCGCCGGGTAAAAGCAAGTCCTTAAGTATCAGAGGCAAACTTAGCGGACAAGATGGAGATGAAAAATCATTTCGTTTTTCCGTCGGAGTTCAAAGTAAGCTAAATCCAAAGGAAATCGAACCTATTTTTTTAACAGCAGTCGAAAGCGTTGAAATAAAGAAACCGTTTATTGGATTAACTTTGGCGCTGGATGGCGATATTAGTCCCGAGAAAGGGGTTTACGCCGGTAAAGATATTCGATCGGACATAGAATGGGTTAATAATTTGAATGATTCAATAAATAATGTTGAAATTAAAGTAAAGTTAGAAGGCATTGCCTTAAATAAAAATTCAGTTCGGGTTGAAAAGGGTTTTTATAATTCTGCCGAAAATGTCGTAGTTTGGGACAAGAATTCAAATGACGAACTTATTAATATAGATCAAGGCCAGCGCGGGAAAGTAAAATTCAGCTTCTCGCTTATTTCTCCGAACGCTTCGAATATTGAAACTTATAGAAATTCTGTGGTCAATTTAAGCGCTAGCGTCAAGGGCAGAAGAGTCTCCGATATTCAAGTGCCGCAGGAGATATCTTCACAAGAAGAAAGAAAAGTGCTCTTAATGTCCGACCTTTCTCATTCGTCAAGATTAGTCTACAATTTTGGACAATTCCAAAACAGCGGACCGCTTCCGCCTAAAGCCGAACAAACTACTACTTATACGGTAATCTGGACAGTGGCTAATACGGTCAATGATTTTCGGGATGTGGAAATTAGGGCAAAATTGCCAGCCTATGTCGGTTGGCTCAATGTTCGCAGTTCTCAATCCGAAAATATTTCATACGACGAAAATAGCGGTTTTATTATATGGAAAATAGATAGGGTAAAAGCCGGCGCTGGTTACACAAACTCCGCCAAAGAAGTGGCCTTTCAGGTTTCTTTTCTGCCGAGCGTTAGCCAGGTCGGGTCAAAGCCGATTATAATAAATGAACCTGAAATTACCGGATATGACATTTTTGCCAACGCTGAATTTAAAGCAACAGGAAAATCCATAAACAGCGATTTAAGCACGGATCCAGCCGCGGCGGCAACATCTGGCACCGTAGTTAGATAGACTTTTCTTTCTCAATCTGTATTATTTTAAAAACCCCAGCATCATGATTGTGGAAAACAAAAAGAATGACAATCTAATGGAGGAAATAGTTTCGCTTTCAAAACGAAGGGGTTTTGTGTTTCAAGGGTCAGAAATATACGGAGGGCTCGCCGGCACTTGGGATTACGGGCCGCTTGGAGTCAGCTTAAAGGAAAATATAAAAAAACTTTGGTGGAAAAAATTCGTGAGTGATCGAAACGACATATATGGCCTTGACTGCGCTATCTTAATGAATCAAGAAGTTTGGAAAGCCTCGGGCCATGTCGCCGGTTTTTCAGACCCTCTGGCGGAGTGCGGAAAATGCAAGAAGCGCTTTAAGGCCGATATTTTGATCGATAAAGGCAAATGTTCCGACTGCGATCAAGAACTAAGCGAGGTAAAGCAATTTAACATGATGTTTAAAACTCAGGTCGGCTCCGCAGAAGACGAATCCTCAATTTCTTATCTTCGTCCTGAGACCGCGCAAGGCATGTTTGCTAATTTTAAAAACATTGTTGACTCAATGCACCCGAAATTGCCTTTCGGGCTGGCCCAAATCGGCAAGGCTTTTAGAAATGAAATAGCGCCGAGAGATTTTCTTTTTAGAGTGAGAGAATTTGAGCAAATGGAGATAGAATATTTTATAAAAGAATCAAAATGGGTTGAATCTTTCGAGGATTGGAGAAAAGAAATGAAAGACTGGATGAACTTGATTGGTCTTGATAAAAGCTCCATTCATGAACGCAAAGTGCCGGATGGCGAAAGAGCCCATTATTCGAAAAAAACCATTGATTTTGAATACGATTTTCCATTTGGCAGAAAAGAACTTTACGGCCTTGCTTATAGGACTGATTTTGATCTTAGAAATCACACTTTGGCAAGCGGCGTGGATTTAAGTTATTTTGACGAGATAAGCAAAGAAAGATTTATTCCCCACTGCATAGAACCGACTTTTGGCTTGGACAGAACCGTGCTTGCTGTTTTGATCAGTTCTTTTAAAAGCGATTCTCTGGGCGGAGAAAAAAGAAATTATCTTAAACTTCCAAAGGCGCTGGCTCCGGTTAAAGTCGCGGTTTTTCCTCTGCTTAAAAACAAACCGGAACTTGTAACTAAAGCCCGCGCGCTCTACGATTATTTGAAAACAGGAATTTCTGAAATGATTTTTGACGATAATGGTAATATTGGCAAGCGCTATAGGAGACAAGACGAGATCGGCACCCCTTTTTGCTTGACCGTTGACTTTGATTCTCTAGAAAAAGACGATATAACTATTCGAGACCGAGATACTGGTGAGCAAGAGAGAGTAAAAATTTCTGAACTTAAATCTGTTCTGGATTCGCGCCTAAGATAAACATTTCTACCGTTATCCTATTCATTAACATCACCGATTTTTTTCCTGTTTTAATGCTGGATAAATTTTTGAAAGGCAAATGCGGTCTGCGAAAACATATTTTTAATGATAGAATATTTGTATGCCGTTGTTTAAAAAAGATACATTAATAGCTATATCTTCTGGAACGATAGCTAAAGCCATTATCATTGGCCTCTTGTTTTATCTTTTATATTTTTTACGCGATGTTTTTTTAGTTGTATTGACTTCTATAGTCATTGCTTCTGCCATTGAGCCGATTACAAAATGGCTAGTAGAGAAAAAAATTCCAAGGGCGATATCAGTCATAGGCATTTATGCCTTCCTAGCGATAATTTTTTCTGGCACGGTCTATTATTTTTTACCTCCGCTTTTTAACCAATTTTCAAATTATATGGACGATCTGCCGAAATACGTCCAGTATGTTGAACTTTGGATACCCTTCAGTGACAGCCAAATTACATCTTCAAGCAACACTGTTAGCGATCTATCCAATCAATTTGCCAGAGGAAGTTTTGCGTCCAATTTCAGTGAACTCTTAACCAAAAGTTCTGAAGGATTTGTGAGAATTATAAGCACTGTTTTCGGAGGAATATTCAGCTTTATCTTAATAGTAATAATTTCTTTTTATTTGGCAGTGCAAAAAGACGGCATTGAACATTTCCTAAAAATCGTAACGCCCCTTAAACACGAAAGATATATTATAGACCTATGGCGAAGATCGCAATTGAAAATCGGTTATTGGATGCAAGGCCAATTGCTTTTAATGGTTATAGTGGCCGTGCTTGTCTTTTTGGGTCTAACTATTTTAGGAATTAAACACGCTCTATTACTTGCGGTATTGGCGGCTTTATTTGAACTTATTCCAGTTTTCGGTCCTATATTAGCGGCCATCCCAGCTGTTTTAGTTGGCATCAATATAAGCGGTTTTACCACTGGTCTTGTAATTGCCGGACTATATCTTATTATTCAGCAGTTTGAGAACCATTTGATATATCCCTTGGTTGTAAGAAAAATAGTGGGAATTTCGCCGATACTGGTTATCTTAGCGCTTGTAATCGGAGCCAAATTAGCCGGTTTCTTGGGCTTAATACTTGCGGTGCCGGTCGCCGCCGCTTTAATAGAATATTTGAATGATTTACAAAGGCAAAAAATGGAAGAAGAACTTAAACAGAAAAGCGCTTAGAAGAGTTTTTTAATGGTAAATAATTTTAATAAAGTAGAAAAAAAAACTTTTTATATAACGACCACATTGCCGTATGTAAACGCTGAACCTCATATTGGTTTTTCATATGAACTCGTAATTGCCGATATTATCGGCCGATATAAAGAGACCCAAGGTTACGATGTTTTTTTTAATACCGGAACCGATGAATACGGTTCGAAAATCTATAAGGCCGCAAAAGAAAAAAAACAAAATACCAAAGAGTACGCTGACGAGTTAAGCCAAGGTTATTTAAAGCACGTAGAGATTCTCGGCATAAAAAGCGATGTTAATTTTATTAGAACGACAGATGCGTCGCATCAGGAATCAGTATTAGAATTTTGGAAGCGGTGCAAAAAGGCTGGTTATATATATCTTGATACGCAGGAAATAAAGTATTGCGCTGGATGCGAGATGGAAAAAACTGATTCTGATCTTGAGAATGGAAAATGTCACGATCATCCCAACTTAAATATCGAAATTAGGAAAGAGGAGAACTATTTTTTTAAATTGTCGTCTTTTGAAGCTGAACTTAAGAGTCTTTATGAAAAAAATCCTGATTTTATTATTCCGGAATCAAGATATGAGGAAGCAAGAAAATTCGTCAAAAGAGGTCTTAAAGATTTCAGTATATCAAGACTTAAAGACAAAATGCCTTGGGGTATGCCTGTTCCTGATGACCCTAATCATGTTATGTATGTGTGGTTTGACGCTCTGATTAATTATATTTCCGCTATAGAATGGCCTAGTAATATGGCAAAATTTGAAAAATTTTGGCCAGTCATCCAATTTGCCGGAAAGGATCAACTTAGACAGCAATCAATTATGTGGCAGGCCATGTTAAAATCCATCGGAATTCAAAATTCAAAACAAATCGTTATACACGGTTTTATAACAAGCGGAGGAAAAAAAATGTCAAAAAGTCTTGGTAATGTCATAAATCCTTTCCAATTGATAGAACAATATGGCACAGACGCTGTTCGTTATTTTCTTTCAAGACACATTAATCCTTTTGAGGATACTGATGTTACCGAGGACTCCATAAAAGAAGCCTATAACGCCAATCTTGCAAATGGTCTTGGAAATTTAGTTTCCAGAATTATGAAAATGGCATCTCAAAATCTGAAACATCCTATTTTAATCAAGGAAACGGATTTAAAAGAGATCGAGGATTATTTAAACAAATATAATATTCAATCGGCAGTAAATAAAATTTGGTCTAAAATAAGCGATCTCGACAATAAAATTCAAAGCGCCGAACCTTTTAAGCTGCTTAAATCAGATCAGGCATCGGCTGTAAAAGTTATAGAGGAATTAGTTTCAGAATTAGCCGTGATTGCAAAACTGCTCTCTTTCATAATGCCATCTACGTCAGAGAAAATTCTCGGATTAATTAAAAATAATATCTTTCCAAACACCCCACTCTTTTTAAGAAAATAGGTAACTAGACAATCATCAACTCGGCAGTGTCATCAATTACAAGACCACAACCTTAAAAAGGGAAGTGTTTTTTGGCGATCATTAGATAATCTCGCCAGCGCCTTTTTTTAGGCTGATTGAGCCCCATAGGAAATAGACAAACTCTTTGGGAAATTTATTGCAAAAATACTGCGACAGCGCCACGGCCCAATTTTCAGACGATTGTTTGCAATAATTATATTTGCGCCTACAAAAAAATATCATACGATGAGGCAACACCTCAATGACCTCACTTGAGTAACTATGTAAAATGACTCACATCTCTCACACATCTCACATCTTTCACGTCTCTCACACCTCTCATATCTTTCACATATCTCACATCTTGCACGTCTAACATTCACATACAATAAGTTTAGGCGGTCGCTTAAACTTATTGTATGTCGTAAATTAGCAAGTCAACAAGATCAAATCAGTTCAACAAGATGAAGAGGACTTTCGCGCGATAATTATATCCAGTCCTCATATAAGCGAAACAATGTAGAACTGTAAGCATTTCCCTTGAGCCAGTGAGTATAAAAAGATGATAATACATACTTAGTCTCTTCTCCTACTAGATTTATTACTTTCCGTTTTGGCAATAATGATACGCTAGCGATATCAGTGCGAAAAAGCGAGTGAACGCAATCAACTTGCAAATAGTCTAAAAACAGGAGCGGAGATAAAAAATAAATGCACTCAAATTGATAAAAAATAATCACTTAAAATGAATTCAGCGCCATATCTAAAAGGTTAACGCTAGAGAATATAGCGATCATATCCGTTCAGCATTTCATGAATAATATTGAATCAAATTGCCGGCAGCCCAGTGTTTTTTTGAGGTAAAATAAGTTAAATAATCATTACATATTTCATAGCAGGTATTGTCAAGTATAATGGTCGCGCTGACATGAAATTTTAAGCCAAACATCACTAATCAAGCGTTTTAGTTTAGCTATAATTTTAGAATCGTGAAACATCTAATTTTTAAGGCGATCTCGGAGTATGTTTAACATTAAACCTAGATATCGCCTAAAGACATACAGGCGGTCTATGAAATAGGCTGTTATTTGTAAGTTCTTTGATCTCGGATATCCGAGATCTCTATATTTTATCCCCATTTTTTGGGATATCGCCTCCATTCAATCTTATAATTATATTATATCGATTTTATCAATATGGTTAGTGTAATTTTTAATGGAAATGAGTATTTAAGCGCCCGCGATGCCGCGGATTCTTTTCAATATAGTCAAGACTACATAGGTCAGCTATGTAGGGGGAGGAAAGTTGATGCGCGAAGGGTTAATGGCGTCTGGTATGTAACAAGATTATCTCTTGAGAATTATAAAAATAAGCTGGCTACGTCAAAAAAGGCGGCAGCTTCCATTCGTGGCGCGACTCAAGAAAGGGAACGAGAGTTATCTGCGCGCGGAGTAGTTGGAGTAAACAGGCCTTTTTTTTCAAGTCTCGGAAATAAAAAAAGCCTTCAGGGGGTAAGTGATTTAGACAAGTCACTTTTAGCGTTATACATGGTTGCTGTGGTTTTTAGTTCTGTTTATTTTGCTGAACCAAATAAATTTGCGGCTACTTTTTATGAGGCCAAGATTGAAGGCCGGCAATTGTGGTTAGGGATGGAAAAAAATATTGCGAATTTGCTTACTGAGATGAAAAGAAGTGAGATGTCCATTTCAGTCAGGACTGATGTTAGAGCGAGCGTTCTTGGAAGTGCCGGCAAGTTTGCATTTAGCGTTTATGATAAATTGATATCATTTTTTCGGAAGAGTGGAGATGATGCTAGTAAAATTGTTGGTACTACAATCACGGACATGGAAAAAAAAGATGAGAAAAGTCAAACGAAAGTAATTGTCGGGAAGACTGTTGTCAATCAATATAATCTGCCAGTTGAGAAAGTAGTTGTTGAAAAAAAGGAAACAATAATAAGGGAAGTATCTAATATAAATCAACAGATTGGTAATTTTAATTTAGCTCCTTTTCTCGAGTCTGAACTAATAAGGAGAATTGACGAGTTGTCCGATAAAGTCAATATGCGTTTTGCTAGTCTTAGCACTGGTTCAGGCGGATCAATTACAAATGTCTATCAGACAATTTCAAACCTAAACAGAATTGACAGACTTTCCAGTGTTGCTATTTCTGATGCCACTTTTTCTGGCGGGTCAATTACTGGGGCTTCAATATCTGGAGGTAGTATAAGCGCGACCTCATTATCCTCAAGCGGCGCTATTTCGGGAGCGACTCTCTCAATTTCTGGAGGGGGTAGTTTTGATAGTAATACTTTATATATTAATTCCGATTTGAATCGCGTTGGTATAGGCACTTCCACACCTTCTATAACTTTTGCGGTTCATGGCGATTCATTACTCTCGGGAACGACTACCGTAGGATCATTAATAGCTACAAGCACACTTACAATTCAGGGATCAGCCACATCTACTTTTAGGGGAGGTGTTGAAATTTCATCAGGATGTTTTGCCATAAATGGTAATTGTGTTTTAACAGATATAACGAATCAGAATTTCACAGATCTTTTAGACACACCATCGTCATTTGCAACTTCATCTATTATTTATACTAATAATAGCGCCAGTGCTCTTACTCAAAAGACAGACTTCGTCTTTAATGGATTTCAATTTGGGGTTGGGACAACTACTCCCTCAGCTAAAATATCTATCGCTAATGATTCAGCTACAACCTCTGCCGCTTTTCTCGTCTCCACCTCAACAGCCAATTCCACTTCCACCGCTTTCATCATTGATAGCAATGGCAAGGTGGGCATAGGAACCACTACTCCATCAGCTCAATTGTCAGTAGCAGGCACTGCTCTCTTTGATTCATTCAGCGCAGTTAACGCTTCGGCCACTTCAACACTTACGGGCGGTCTTTCCTCTGGTGGTTTAGCTACCTCTAAAGGCTTAACCATTACTGGCGGTTCAATCCTTAATACCTCTACAGCAACGAGCACTTTCACTGGAGGTATTT
>CAYJVZ010000010.1:0-9807 GCA_964373765.1 uncultured Candidatus Saccharibacteria bacterium
TGGCTGTCCCCATTTGTTCATCCATTTGTTCATCCATTTGTTCATCCATTTGTTCCCCATTTGTTCATTCCCATTTGTTCCCATCCCCATTTGTTCCCATTTGTCTGTTTGAGAAGCGAAACGGCAATGCGCAAAATCTTTCTGCCTAAAACTGCCTAAAATGCAGATAATGACATTTTATTATGGTTTAAAATTATCAATGCTGGATCTAAATGACACATTGCATAAATAGATCAAAAAATTAAAATTCACCAAAATACTAATTGTCACGATCGTTAATCGGAGTATTGCGAGAAAATACTAATTGTCACGATCGTTAGTTAGAGTATTGTGGGGTTGTTGAAAAAATTTAAATAAAATAATTTTTTTCTAATGACACAGAATTTTGGGCGGTATAAACACTCAATAAGTTTTAACGGAGAAAATAGCAATCAATTGGAAAATTATGTAGAATTGTATAATGAGTAAAAACAAAGAGGCGGATGATCAAATTTGGAAAGAAAAGTTAACAAAAGAGCAGTTTGATGTTTTGAGAAAGCATGGAACGGAAAGGGCTTTTAGCGGCAAGTATCATGACTTCAAAGGGCAGGGAATATATCATTGCGCCGCTTGCAATTCAAGGCTTTTTTCGTCGGAGACGAAATTTGATTCGGGAACCGGATGGCCCAGTTTTTATGATGTTTATGAAAAAGAAAAGATTGAGGAAGAAGATGACCAAAGCTCTTTAATGAAAAGAACAGAAATTCATTGCCAAAAATGCAAAGGCCATCTCGGGCATGTTTTTTCCGACGGACCAGAACCTACGGGCAAACGTTATTGTATAAATTCGGCCGCTCTTCAATTCAAACCGAAAGATGAAAAATAGATTTATAATTTTTGTGGCGATAATAATTATTGCCATTGGGCTTTCTTTTGCCGCCTACAGTTTCCAGGATAAAAAAGAAATAAGCAATCAGAATTTATCAAAGGAAAATAGCCTAGGCAGAAATCAAGTCTTAGATAATCAAATCGATCTTAGAATAAATGGAGTGACAATAAAAGCCGAGATTGCGGACACCGAAGGGTTGAGAACAAAAGGCTTGTCCGGAAGAAAATCGCTCGACGCCCAAGCTGGCCTATTATTTGTGTTTGAAAAATCTGATCGCCACGGATTTTGGATGAAGGACATGAATTTTCCGATTGACATTCTTTGGATGGATGAAAAATTCGCCATTGTCGATGCCGTAACAGATGTTAAGCCGGAATCTTTTCCGGAAACATTTTTTCCAAAGAAAGAGGCGCGATTCGCGCTCGAATTAAACAGCGGAATTTTTCGCCAGCTTGACGCTAAAATCGGAGATATCATAGAAATCAGCAATTTGCCCTAAAATTTTTTTGTAGTAGATTAGCAAGGTGAATAATAGCCAGAACAAATGGTGGATTTATCTTTCAAGCGATTTGGCCTGGCAAGCCATGCTAAAGTGCGCGAATGACGCCAAGAAATCAATTCATTTTGAGCAATTTATTTTCTGCAACGATTCCATTGGATTAAAATTTGCTGACATTTTTGAAAAAAAAGCTAAAGCCGGCGTAGAAGTCAAACTTCTTTTGGATACAGTCGGAAGCTACGATTTCTATTTATCAAATCTGGCTCTTTCGCTTAGGGCGGCCGGCGTCCAGATTGCTTTTTTTCATCCCGTGAGATTTTGGCAAATAAGGAGAATGAGATTTTTGATTTTCCGCGATCATAGGAAAATTGCCATTATAGACGGCAAAGTCGGATTTATCGGCGGGGTCGGCATATGGGACAAAATGAAAAATTGGCGGGATACCCATGTCAAATTATCAGGTCCGATTGTAGAAGAATTGTCGGAATCATTTTCAACGATGTGGATTAAAGCTACAAGGAAAAGATTCGCGAGATTTAAGAAACCAAATTCCGCCCTTTCTGATTTTTACTTGGCCACCAATTCTCCTCATTACAGGCAACGCTTTTTAAGAAGGGCGGTCTTAAGGGCAGTCAGAAGATCAAGAAAAAAAGTTTACCTGACGACGCCTTATTTCGTGGCTGATTTGTTTTTTTTCAGAGCTCTAAGAAAAGCCGCGCGGCGCGGCGTTGATGTTCGAGTTCTTATACCAGAGAGTTCGGACCATAAGATTGTAGATCAGGCCTCGCGTTACCATTTCACTTTTTGCTTGAGAGCCGGCATAAAAATCTATTTATATAGAGGAAATATTCTTCACGCAAAAACCATGATAGTGGACGACAATTGGTCTACTCTCGGCAGTTCTAATATGGATAATCAGAGTTTTTATCTTAACCACGAAGCAAATATCATATCGCGCAACATTAGTTTTACGGAGCAGTTAAGAGCTCAATTCATCAATGACATTGAGAATTCTAATGAGGTGATTTTTCACATATGGAAGAAAAGGCCATTTCATAAAAAGGCAGTAGAATTTCTGGCCTCCTTGTTTGGAAGTCTATTCTAAAGACGCCTAATTTATTGTCAGCAATATCTGTGCTATTATAGTTATAAATATTTGCTTATGAAAAATAGATTTCAAATAAACTTCTTTTACATTTTGCTTATAGCCGTGGCTGCCGCCGTCTTTTTTATATTCCTGCCATATTTTAAGTCCTTATTTGTAGCCCTAATCCTTGCCGTCCTATTTTATCCGCTATATCAATTTATCTTGAGATTATTTCAGGATCGCAAAAATTTAGCGGCTTTTGTTACTACGATATTAATACTTGTCGTACTGGTAATTCCTATCATAACTACAGGAATTATGATTTTTGATGAAGCCAGAGAATCTTACGTCTCTTTTATCTATAGTCAGAATGACACGAAAAACGTTATCTATTCTCTGTCTGGAAAAGTTCAAGTTTGGGTTGATAAAATTTTGCCGGGCCAATCAACGCCAGAAACGACCATGAATAATCTTGAGGACTACGCTTCAAAAATATACGGCTGGCTGATTAATAATCTCCGAAGCGCTTTCTCGAGCGCCCTTTCAATCGCATTTGATTTGCTTATTGTTATTTTTGCCGTATTTTTCTTTCTTCGCGACGGCGAAAAAATTAGAAAAATACTTATTGCTTTAAGTCCTTTAAGCGACACCTATGACGAGAGTATAATTGACAAAATGAAATTCTCGATTAATTCAGTTGTTAGAGGATCAATACTGATTGCCGTCATTCAAGGAGCTTTGAGCGGAATCGGTTTCGCCCTCTTTCAAGTGCCGTCGCCTGTTTTATGGGGAACAGTGTCAGTTTTGGCCGCCTTTATTCCAAGTGTCGGAACGGCAATTGTATTAATTCCAATTGTTATTTTTGTTTTTTACACCAAAGGTCTAGTTTTCGCGATCGGATTGCTTTTATGGGGAGGACTTATCGTTGGACTGGTTGATAATTTACTTAGGCCGATTTTATTGGAAAGAGGCATAAAAATTCATCCATTTCTTATTCTGCTTTCTGTTTTTGGAGGAATAGGAGTTTTCGGCCCGATTGGATTTTTACTCGGCCCGATAGTTTTAAGTTTATTATTTACTCTCATTGATATATTTCCTTTAGTCAGAAAGCACTTTGGCGACGAGAGTCAATCAGTCAAGGCGAATTGAGATTGCTTTATGAAATATTTCATTCCAATTTTGTTGGGCACGGGGCGCGATGGCAGACAAAGCGAAAAGGTGGCCAATTTTGTGCTGGCAGAGAGTAAAAAAAGAGAGGAATTGGAAACCCAATTGATAGACGTCAGAGATTTTGATTTTCGTTTTTCAAATAATAATGAAGACACCGATGATGCCAAAAAATGGGGCGCCATTATGGAGCGAGCTTGCGGATTGATTATAGTTAGTCCGGAATACAATAACGGCTATCCCGGGGAATTGAAATTGATGCTGGATAATATTTATGATCAATACGAGAGAAAACCGGTGGCTCTTTGCGCCGTTTCAAGTGGAGCTTTTGGCGGCGTTCGAATGATTCAAAACATTAAACCGATCTTGACTAATTTTGGCATGACCATTGTCGGCAATATTGTCTATTTTTCAAAAGTCAAAGATCTTTTTGACGACGCGGGCAAAATTAAAGACCAAGCAGTGACTAAGCGGCTGGGCTCGTTATTTAACGAACTTACATGGTATGTCAAGGTTTTAAAAGAAGGACGAGATAAATATCCGTATGAAAAATAAAGACTCCGTAAAAATCATCACTCACTCGGGCAGTTTTCACGCGGACGATGTTTTTGCAGTTGCCGTATTGGTATTTATTTTTGAAAGCCAAAAAAAAGGATTTGAGATAATAAGGACGCGCGACAACGAAATAATTTCATCGGGTGACTGCGTCGTTGATGTTGGCGGCCAATATGATCCTGAAAAGGGACTCTTTGATCATCATCAAATGGGCGGAGCGGGACAAAGGGCAAATGGCATTCCTTTCGCCTCATTTGGCCTTGTTTGGAAAACATTCGGAGTTTATATTACGGGCTCTAAGTTGCTGGCCAAACTTATAGATGAAAAGCTGGTTCAGCCAATAGATGCCATGGATAACGGCATTCAAATTTTCGAAAACAAAATTGCTGATCGCTATCCATACACCATTCAAGATATTATTTTTTCCTATTTGCCGACATGGAAGGATGACGAAAATAAAAACGACGAACGATTTGAAGTTGCGGTTGATTTTGCCAAGCGGCTTTTAAATAGAGAAATAAGAAAATTGATGGACAAACAAGAAGGCGATCTGGTGGTGGAAAACATTTATAATACGACCCTAGATAAGAGGATTATTGTTTTGGACAAAGCGTATTTATGGGCCGATATTTTAAGCCAAAAGCCTGAACCGCTCTTTGTTATTTATCCGCAAAGAGATAGATGGCATATAAAAGCGGTTCGAGATAATCCTTATTCATTTCTAACACGAATTAGTTTCCCAAAATTGTGGGCGGGCAAGAGAGACAAGGAACTGGCCGAAACAACTAAAATAGAGGATGCCTTTTTTTGCCACGCCAAAAGATTTATGGCGGCCGCAGGAAGCAAGGACAGCGCTATCAAGCTGGCGAGAGCCGCCATTAAGGAACAATAATATTTCGTGAAGCATATTAAATTTATGATATGGCATTTGTAGACGAGCTTAATATCCATCTAAAGGCCGGAAGAGGCGGAGACGGCGTTGTGCGCTGGCGAAAGGAAAAGGGAAAGCAATTAGCCGGAGCTTCTGGAGGCAACGGTGGAAAGGGCGGAGATGTTTATGCCCGCGCTGTTTTAGACATAGGCATTCTTGCCCGGTATAAGAATAAAAAACTTTTTGCCGCGGAAAATGGAGAAGCCGGAATGAAAAATAGCATGCATGGGAAAAATGGCGACGATTTCTATTTAGATATTCCCGTTGGTTCTGTTATCACTTCTAAAGTGACCGGAGAAAAAATTCAATTTCTTAAATATAGCGAAATAACAAAATTACTTTCCGGCGGCAGAGGCGGCTTGGGAAATGAGTTTTACAAATCCTCGCTAAATACTTCCCCAAAAGAATCAACCAGCGGCGCTTCTGGAGAGGAAGCAGATTTTTTTATTGAACTTCAACTTATCGCCGATGTGGGACTGATTGGCCTGCCAAATGCCGGCAAATCCAGTTTATTAAATGTTTTAACTAACGCCGATGCCAAAGTGGCAAATTACGCTTTTACCACCCTTGAACCGAATCTGGGAAGTTTTTACGGCTACATCATTGCTGATATTCCCGGACTTATTATGGGTGCCTCAAGCGGCAAGGGACTCGGCCACAAATTTCTGCGTCATATAAAAAGGACGAAATTTCTTGTCCATTGTATTTCAGCTGAAGAAGACTTAAAAACCAGTTACGCCACTATCAGAAGCGAGCTTAAAGAATTCGATCCTGTCTTGGTAGAGAAGAAAGAAATTTTAATCATAACTAAATCGGACATGGTTTCTAAAGCGGATATGGATAAAATTATGGATACCGCCGAAGGCCTGAATCCTGATTCATGCCGAATATCAATTCTTGATGATCAGGCTATTAAATCTTTTTCGGACAGGCTTGTTAAGATTTTAAGGAGTCTATAATATGTATAATTATGAGCCAATATAAAGCCGTCATCGGTCTCGAAATCCATGCCGAGCTGGATACAAAAACTAAAATGTTTTGTAATTCCAGAAATGACGCGGATGAAAAGCGGCCAAACGCCAACATCTGCCCGATATGCCTCGGCCACCCGGGAACATTGCCAGTCATAAACAAACAAGCAATAAAGCATGTTCTTAGAGTTGGTCTTGCTGTCGGCGGAAAGATTGCTGATTACTCCGAATTTGATAGAAAGAATTATTTTTATCCAGATATTCCTAAAGGCTATCAGATAAGCCAATACAAACATCCTCTAATAGATGGAGGCGAGCTTCTTGGAGTGAAGCTGACGCGCATTCATTTGGAAGAGGACACGGCAAAATCCACGCACGATAGGGCAAATTTCAGTTTGATAGATTTCAATAGAGCCGGAGTGCCGTTAATGGAGCTTGTCACAAAGCCGGTAATAAGCAGCGGTAAAGAGGCAAGCGATTTTGCAAAAGAACTTCAATTGCTTCTTTTATATCTCGGAGCAAGCAAAGCAAATATGGAAAAAGGCGAAATGAGGGTAGAAGCTAATATTTCTGTTTCGCCTGATGACAAAATTATCAAAAACCAAAAAGACAAAAAAGAATATATCGCCAAATCTTCAATCGCGGAGCAAACTCCTTTAGGGACAAAAGTTGAAGTAAAAAATCTTAATTCATTCCGCGCCGTTGAGAGAGCCATAAATTATGAAATTCAACGGCATATAGATGTTTTGGAGAAAGGAGAAAATGTCATTCAGGAAACCAGAGGCTGGGATGAATCAAAACAAATCACTTTTTCTCAAAGACTGAAAGAGCAATCGCATGATTACAGGTATTTTCCCGATCCTGATTTGCCCAATTTAAAAATTAGTGAAATAGAGGAATTTTCAAAAGAAAATTTAATGGCCAAAATGCCCGAATTGCCCTCAGAAAAAAGGGCCAGATACAAAGAATCTTTTGGCTTGAATGAGCGGGAAATAGCCACCTTAATAGACAATCGCCAACTTGCTGACTATTTTGAGAAAGTTATTTCCTCAATGACTGGCGGCAAAAATAATAAGGAAGGAGTAAAAATTGCCGTTAATTATTTGTTAAGCGACTATATCGGCGCCTTAAAAGCAAAAAGCCAAAGTCCGACGCAAAATATAAATTTTAATGTTGTAAACGCGGAAAATTTTGGCAAGTTGGTAAAAATGATCATTGACGGCGAGCTTACCTCGCGCGGCGCTAAAAATCTTATTTTACTTATGATTAAAAATGATAATGATCCGCAAATTATTGCCAAAGAGAATGGTTTGATTCAGGAAAATAATGAAGATGAACTAAAAAAAATTATCGAAAAAATAATCAAAGACAATAAAAAAGTGGCGGACGAATATAAATCAGGGAAAATACCAGCCCTCCAATTTCTAATCGGCCAAGCCATGAAAAAGACAAAAGGATCTTCTAACCCAAAGGCGGTAGAGAAATTGCTGAGAAATCTGATACTCTAAGCCGTGGATAACTTTGATTTGACAAAGAATTTGAATGTTATAACATTTCTAATAGTTAATAAATAAGATAATTTTTTATGAAAATAGGTCAAGTTATAGCTATCGTTATAGCAATATTGTTTGTCGGTTACTTTTTAGGAGGCAATATTATTAATAAAAATGATTCAAACGTGCAAAATTCCGCGTCAGCGATAGGCGCTGATGACGGTCTTAAAGTGGAGGATGTTTTAAATGGATCTGGAGATGGTGCTAAAAGCGGTGACACTGTCAGTGTTCATTATTCTGGTTTTTTAACTGATGGGCAGAAATTTGACAGCTCAATAGACAGAGGCGCGCCGTTTGAATTTAGTTTAGGCGCCGGCCAAGTCATTGCCGGATGGGAAAGAGGCATTGTCGGAATGAAAAAAGGAGGTAAAAGAACTCTGACTATTCCGCCCGAGCTTGCCTATGGACAGGACGGATTTCCGCCGATAATTCCTCCAAATTCAACTTTAATTTTTGAAGTTGAACTTTTGGAGATCAAATAAGATCTTTAGCCAATAAATTAAATTCCTCTATAAATCCAAAGTATAATTTACTTGCCGATTTTTCGAGTTATTTTAAAAGGACGCAAAAAAACACCTCGACGCGAACGTCGAGGTGAGTGCAATTTGCAATTTGGACGTTAGTTTGGTTTATGAACTTATGCTATGAGCTTTTACTCACTTTGGCGGATTACTCGCTTTAGTGTGTGCCAAGCGATACATATAATCCCGCCACCGACATTATTATATCAATTAGATTTTTTGGATTTATATAAGACTGTGGATAACTGCAAAAACGACATTTGGTTTTTATAGGATGATTATTTAATTATATGTCAATTGAGTTCAAAATTGAAAGAAAAATAAAAAATCGGTTGGGCCGCTCGGGCACGCTTATTACTTCAAGCGGAAAGATTGAAACTCCGGCATTTGTGCCAGTAGCCACAAAAGCTACCGTAAAATCCTTGACACCAGAGCATATAAAAGAACTGGGCGCCGAAATAATCCTAGCCAACACATACCATCTCTACCTTCAGCCGGGCCCCCATGTCATTAAAGAGGCGGGAGGGCTTTCTAAATTTATGAACTGGAACGGTCCGACAATAACCGACTCTGGCGGTTTTCAGGCATTTTCACTTGGAGTTGCTTATGGAAGCAAACTTACCAAGTTGGCCAAAGCAGGCGATGAGGCTAAAAGTCATTCTAGAATCGATCAAAAAAAGAAAATGGCGATAATTAGCGAAGACGGAGTGGAATTTCAATCTATTTTAGACGGAAGCAAGCACAAATTTACTCCGGAGAAATCTATAGAAATTCAAAACAGTATTGGCGCCGATATAATCTTTGCTTTTGATGAATGTACCTCGCCTCATGCCGAGCGCGATTATCAAAAAGAAGCCACCAATCGCACTTTTCGCTGGGCAAAAAGATCGCTTGATGCCCATAGAAAAAATGATCCCGCTAAAAAGCAGGCATTGTTTGGGATTGCCCAAGGCGGACGCTTCAAAGATCTTCGTGAAGTGAGCGCCAAAGAGATCGGACGGATGGATTTTGAGGGATTTGGAATCGGAGGATCGTTCGACAAAGATGATATAGATTCGGCGGTAAGCTGGGTCAATCAGATTTTACCGGAGGAAAAACCTAGACACCTCCTTGGCATCGGTGAACCGGCTGATCTTTTTGGCGCTATAGAAAACGGCTGCGATCTTTTTGATTGCGTAGCGCCCACCAGAAACGCCAGAAACGGATCGCTTTATACTTCACATGGCCCGATAAATATAGAGAACAAAAAATTTGTAAAGGATTTTAACGCGGTCGATGAAAACTGTCTTTGCTACACATGCTCCAATTACACAAGAAGTTACTTGTCGCACCTCTTTAGATCTAAAGAGATTTTGGCAAATACTTTAGCTTCTATACATAACCTCTACTTTATCGTTAAGCTTGTAAAAAATATTCGCAAATCCATTCTTGACGCCACTTTTCCAACGTTCAAAGAAAATTTTTTGACAAAGTATGAATTCAATAGATGACGATTGCTAAGTGCGATTTGAATATAGTGAATAAATTAAATGTGAACAGAAGAAATATATTGTTCGCATCTTTTATGTCATGGATATATATTGAAATAAATTAAAGCGGAAAAACAAATATACCCCCCACATCTCTTATATCGTTATGTGAATCTCTTATATCAT
>CAYJVZ010000010.1:9907-21375 GCA_964373765.1 uncultured Candidatus Saccharibacteria bacterium
AGTAATTGTATATTGATCGGAATTGGTTTTTGGCGGTCCAGCTTGCCAAAAGAGTTAGGATAAAGTAATTGTATGTTGACAGAATATTTTTTTGTCGGAGATTATCTTACAAAGTTATCTAGATCGGTTCTCAATTTCACCCATACAACTATTCTAACCTATAGGACAAAGTAATTGTATATTGATCGGAATTGGTTTTTGGCGGTCCAGCTTGCCAAAAGAGTATGGAGTTTTTTTTCGACCATTTATCTTGAGTTTTTTGCATTATTGGGATAAAAAAATATAATGATGCTTATGTCCAAATTTAAAATAAAGTCAAAATTCAAACCGGCGGGAGATCAGCCGAAAACTATTGAAGCGCTTGTGGCTGGGCTTAGAAAGGGTTATGCCAAGCAGACCCTTTTAGGAGTGACCGGGTCAGGTAAAACTTTCGCTGTGGCTAATGTAATTGAAGCTGTCCAAAAGCCCACCCTTGTTATCGCTCACAATAAAACTTTAGCCGCCCAGCTTGCTCAAGAATATAGAGATTTTTTTCCTAACAACGCGGTTCACTATTTTGTATCGTATTACGATTTTTACCAACCTGAAGCCTATATGCCGATTACCGATACCTATATTGAGAAGGAGGCCCAAATAAATGAAGAAATAGATCGGCTTAGGCACGCTTCAACGCAGGCCCTACTTACCAGAAAGGACGTCATAATCGTAGCCACAGTATCATGTATTTATGGCTTGGGCAGTCCCGAAGAATATGAAAAAGAAAATTTTGTCATAAAAAAAGGCGGCAGGATAAGCAGATCCGATCTAATTAGAAAATTAGTTGATATTCATTACGAAAGAAACAATATTGATATGAAGAGCGGCAATTTCAGAGTTATTGGAAATGATTTTGAAATTGTGCCTGTTAACGAAAGGCTGATATACAGAATAAAAATGTCAAATGATGAAATTGCCAGAATAGAAAAAATTGATTTAACCACAAGAGCGATTTTGGAAAGAACCAACAGCCTATTTCTCTTTCCAGCCAAACACTTCGTCACTAACGACGAAAAGACCGCTCTCGCTATTAAATCTATTCGCGAGGAGCTGACAAACCGCCTGAAGACTCTTAAGAAGACAGGAAAAATACTTGAAGCTGAAAGACTGAAAAGGCGGACCAGATACGATCTCGCTCTTATAAAAGAAGTCGGATACTGTAACGGCATTGAAAATTATTCGCGCCATTTTTCCGGCAAGAAAGAAGGCGAGCCGCCTGATACTCTGCTATCATATTTTCCAAAAAAAGCCGACGGCTCGGCAGATTTTTTGACTATAATAGACGAATCTCACGTCACGGTTCCGCAGATAAGAGGAATGTACGCGGGCGACGCTTCAAGAAAACAATCTCTGGTTGATCACGGATTTCGCTTGCCCTCCGCCAAGGACAATCGGCCTCTTAAGTTTGAAGAGTTTGATAAAAGAGTTGAAGATGTAATCTATACATCTGCTACGCCCGCGTCATACGAAATAGAAAACAGTTCAAATATTGTTGAGCAGATTATAAGACCGACCGGCCTAGTTGATCCGGAAATCCGCCTTTTTCCCGTAACAGAGAAGAAAAATTTTCCCGGCCAGATCGGTCATTTTATTTTAAGGGCGGAAGAAGATATAAAAAAAGGCGGCCGAGTTATCGCCACCACTCTGACCAAGAAAATGGCGGAAGATTTATCGGAATATCTTTCCAAAAAACAAATAAAAGCCAAATATCTTCACAGCTCCATAAAGACTATCGAAAGAATAGAGATTCTCACCGCTTTTAGAAAGGGAGAATTTGATTGTCTTGTCGGAGTGAATCTCTTAAGAGAGGGACTTGACTTGCCCGAGGTTACTCTTATTGGTATTTTAGACGCTGATCGGGAAGGCTTTCTTCGTTCAGAGACATCTTTGATTCAGACAATCGGCAGAGCGGCGAGAAATGTCTTAGGAAAAGTATTTATCTACGCTGACACCATAACTCAATCAATCAAAAAGGCGGTTAATGAAACTTCAAGAAGACGAAAAATCCAGACGGAATTTAATAAAAAACATAAAATTGTGCCAAGAACTATAGTCAAGAAAATCACAGATATTACCGAAAGTATGCAAAATCATCACCAGAAGACTGTAAAAATCCTGTTTGATTTTGATTCGGATAAATTCAATAAAAATCCGCGAAAACTGATAGCTGATAAAGAACGCGAAATGAACAATGCCGTTAAAATTCTAGACTTTGAAACGGCCGCTATTGTTAGAGACGAAATTAAACTTATTCTCTCCAAGCTGGAAAAACTAAAAAAGTAAACTTGTCCACATTCTTTTTTTAAACTAACGCTTAAGCTGATATAATCAATAGCAACCTAAGTGGATATTCATATCATCTAATTTTTATATGGCATTTGATAATTATTCCATTGTCGCAGAAGTGGCTTATATTCTGGAAAAACTGCCTAATAACTTCGCTATATGGCTGTCTATAATTATCAGTTTTACAGCGGGTATTTTAGCTCTCTATCATTCTTTTGGCATGGAAGGTTCTTCGGTGGGCGAAATATTAAGACCGCTTGGAGCGGGATTGATTGTTTTTATGCTTGGATCAGTGGCTACGGTCATTTCATGGGCGGACCCGGTTTTTCAAAAATTGATGCATGATTTGTTGTTTCTTTCAGCAAGCATCATGATGATTATAGGAGTTATACGGATAAAATCCTTAAGTTCATAAATATTTATGATTAAAGATATTCTACATCCAAAAAAAAGTTTCATAAAAGGGGCCGTCTCCGACACGGAAATTTTATTCCTGTATGTTAGAAGTCTTATTAACAGGGAAGATTTAGTGGAGAAACAATGGTCTCAATATGAAAGGAGTAAGACATTAAAAGAAAATATCAGAGAATTGGCATTTGCTCGAATTTATCTTGATCTTGAAAATTTTATCTTATCAAATAAGCCCATCGTTATAAAAAGAAATTACACAAGAAATTCCCTGCGCGCCGAGATTAAAGAAAATGTAGAAATAGATTCTCTTACGCCTGAACTTAGATTAATATTCGCCGACCCGAATCAAAAGACAATAGATATTTACAGCATTTTTCTGCTTCGTCTACTTGAATATATTGGACGTAAAATAGGCATAAAACACTTATTTTCTGTTATCAAAAAATCAAACAGCAATAAATCCATGAAAAAGTTGTCCTTTTATGAGGATAATGCCTTTGATTATAGAAGTTTTACAAAAGAAATCGTTGAAGAGGCAAAGCAAAAGGGGCAGCTCGTTTATTTTTTTAAGAATCTTTACCATATCATATTTTTAGAAGTATCAAGCTTGTTTGGACAGAGACTGGCCATTGGATTATTTGAGAGGCTTTTTTTTACAATAGAAACCACTTACGATCGGGAAGTAGCCTCGATGTTTCTTCAAGTGGCGCCTGAAGGCATTCTGGAAGACAAGAAGATCACTTATCTAAATAGAGACGAACTTGAGGAAAAAATCAGACAAAGAACGGAAGAGTTGAGGCTGGAGAAAGAAAGCGTAGAAAAAAAAGTTCTGGAGCGAACGGCCGAATTGGATGAGGAAAGAGCAAAACTTTCCATTGTTACGGAAAATATGAGAGAGGGCGTAATATTGCTTGATTCATCGAATCACGTCATTTTTGCCAACGAAATAGCTAAAAAAATGCTCTCGCTTGAAAAAAGATCAATGGGCGATGAAATATTCGTGGCTTTTAGGGACAAATTCCAATCCGTAGACATTGCCGATAAAATAAAAAAGTGCGACCCTCAAAGATCGATAGTCATACCGGAAGTCAGCTATCAGAATAAATATTTTCGCCTTTCTTTTAACTGTCTTTATGGATCAGACAGTAAATTGTCAACAAGCATAATATGGCTGGAAGATATTTCAGAAGAAAAAATGCTTGAGCAAAAGAAGAGAGAATTTATCTCTCTCATCACTCACCAGCTTAGAACCCCATTGTCGGGATTGAAATGGACTTTTAATATGCTTTTGAAAGGCGATTTAGGCGATCTTAAAAAAGATCAGAAAGTTTTTCTAATGAAAAGCTATGAAAGTAACGAACGGATGATCGGTCTTGTTGATAACATATTGGGAGCCAATCAGTCTATTGCCGCCAAGAATTCCTACAAATTTCGTGAATTGCAAATACTGGATTTACTGGAAAACATTTTGTATGAAATAAGGCCGGCCGCCAAATCAAAAAATATCTCCATTGAATTGGAAAATAAAGACAAAAAAGTGCCGAAAGTTTACGCGGATGATCAAAAAATGAGATCAGTTCTGCAAAATTTGATTGAAAACGCCGTAAAATACACTAAATCGGAAGGTTTGATTAAAATCGGGGTTGATGAAGCCGACGGCATGGTTAGAGTCTCAATAGCTGACAACGGCATAGGCATACCCAAACAAGAACAAAATAATATTTTCAGCAAATTCTTTAGAGCGGAGAATGCCAATGGTTCTGAAGTGGGCGGTTCAGGCCTTGGCTTATTTATTGTAAAGAGTATAATAGAAAAGCACAAAGGACATATTTGGTTTGAGAGCGCGGTTGATAAAGGCACCACTTTTTATTTTACTTTGCCAGTCTCTAAACCAGATTCCATATAAAAATTTAAATAAATAAAAATGTCAAATAAAATTCTAATAATTGAAAGCGATGATTTTTTGGGAAAAAGCCTTGTTGATAAGTTGAATTCAAGCGGTTTCGAGGCAGAACTGAAGACTAATGGAAATGATGGTTTAGAATCTCTGTCCAAACTGCCCGATCTTTTGATACTAGACTTGAAAATAGCCGGTAAAGACGGCATGACTATTCTTGAGGAAAAACTGAAAAAACCGGAATTAAACAGAATACCGACAATAGTTATTTCTGATTCGGGAGAACCTTCTGAAATTAACAATCTGCTATCGCTTAATGTCAAGGATTATTTCGTCAAAGCCCAGTTTGATCCCGATGAAGTCGTTTCCAAAGTGAAGATCCAGCTTAGAGAAGTTTCTAGCGACGCGATTCCAAGCGCTCCTGAAAATATAAAAAAAGGGGGGCAGTCGCTTAGCGGTAAGAAGGTCATGTGGGTTGAAGACGACATATTTCTTAGCGATATTATATCGCGTAAATTATCAAACGAAAACGCTATTTTAGTTCATGCCACCAATGGATCCGAAGCCATTTCCATAGTTGAAAAAGAAAAACCAGATGTTATCTTGCTCGATATACTTTTGCCGGGCAAAAGCGGTTTTGAAATTCTGGCGGAGCTTAAAGCAAAAGACAGCACAAAAAATATTCCGGTTATTTTGCTGTCCAACCTCGGCCAAAAAAGCGATATAGATAAAGGCGAAAAACTGGGCGCCATTAAATTTTTGGTAAAGGCGACGGTTACTCTGGATGAAATAGTTGACGAAGTAAAGAAAGTTCTCCAATCCAAGTAGTTTTTTATTTCTAAAGAGTCTGGTATACTCCACTCTATACCCCTAGCCTAAGGCCAGGGGAATTTAGGCGTTATATGCATAAAAAAAACGAAAATCTTGATTTAATAACGGTAAAAGGAGCAAGGACGCACAACCTCAAAAATATTACGGTGGCCATGCCGAGAAACAAAATGATAGTTTTTACCGGCCTTTCTGGCTCGGGTAAATCTTCTTTGGCCTTTGACACTATTTTTGCCGAAGGACAACGTCGTTATGTTGAATCGCTTTCCTCTTACGCCAGACAATTTTTGCGGCAAATGCAAAAACCGGATGTCAATGAAATAACCGGCCTTTCTCCAGCAATTTCCATCGATCAGAAATCTCGGTCCAACAATCCGCGATCGACAGTTGCAACCATCACCGAAATTTACGATTATCTTCGCATCTTGTTTGCCAGAATCGGCAGACCTCACTGTCTTATTTGTAAAAGAGAAATAAAGAAACTAAGCAATGAAGAAATAATGAGCACCATTTTAGAAACTGTCAGTGATCTAAAGAAAAATCAGAAAAATGAAAAGAAAATTATGACGGTGGCCATAAGCAAGGAAAAAATAAAAATCTCGGCCCCTCTTATTGTGGGACGAAAGGGTGAATATTATCAGCTTCTTTATGATCTGCTGGCAAAAGGCTATAGCCAAGTTCGAATTGACGGCGCGATAAAGAAATTGAGAGAGAGGATAATCATTGAAAAAAATAAAAAGCACGACATAGACGTTTTAGTGGACGAATTCTATTTGTCGGACTTCAATCGCGATAATGCTGACAATTCGCAGACAATAGGACAGAGGCTAAGCGAGGCCATAGAGCGGGCATTGAATGAGTCTGGCGGGCTTGTTCGGATTATTCTGCCTAACGAGGAAAAGCTGATCTCCTCTAAATTCATGTGTCCTTACGATGGGTTTTCATATCCGGAAGTTGAACCAAGACTTTTTTCCTTCAATTCTCCCTACGGCGCGTGTAGCCAGTGCAGCGGTTTGGGAACGAAATATATTTTCAGCGACGAACAATGCTCGAAATGCCAAGGAGCAAGACTTCGCAGTGAAGCTCTGGAAGTTAAAGTCGGAGCAAAAAGCATAGTTGATGTGGTGCGCCTTTCCATCGCTGACGCCATCTCTTTTTTTTCAAAAATTGATTTAAATAAAAAAGAAAAAGAAATAGCAAAGGTAGTTGTAAAGGAAATAGAAGCCCGCCTCAAATTTATGAGCGATGTCGGCATTGAATATTTGTCGCTCGATAGGAAAGCCCACACGCTTTCTGGCGGCGAGGCCCAAAGGATTAGATTGGCCTCCCAGCTTGGTTCCGGCCTCGTAGGGGCTCTCTATGTTTTAGATGAGCCGACTATAGGATTGCACGCCAGAGATAATGATCGATTGATAAAGACCCTTCTTCATCTTCGAGATCTCGGCAACACTATTATCGTGGTTGAACACGACGAAGATACTATATTCGCCTCTGATTTCTTGGTTGATATCGGTCCTGCCGCCGGCGTTCATGGAGGAGAGATCGTTGTAAGCGGCTATGTCGAGGATCTTTTAATGGCTAAATCAAATAAAAGCAAATCTTTGACTCTGGATTATTTAAGGGGAGAGAAGATGATAAAGACGCGGACCAAAAGGAGAATGGCGGAGAAGGGAAAGATTACTATAAAAGGCGGAAAAATTTTTAATATAAATAATCTTAACGCGGAAATACCGCTAGGCCGGTTCGTTGTCGTAACTGGAGTGTCAGGTTCGGGCAAATCTTCATTTCTCTATGAAATTCTGTATAAAAACTTGCAGGCTCGATTTGATAGAAGATACCGGACAAACAAAATATATAATTGCTCTTCCATTTCCGGCACGGAATATTTAAGCCGAGCGATTTTGATAAACCAATCGCCGATTGGTCGGACCCCAAGATCAAATCCGGCCACTTACACCGGGGCTTTTACTCACATAAGAGATCTTTTTGCGGCAACTTCTGAGGCCAGAGCAAGGGGATGGAGAGCCAATCGTTTTTCCTTTAATGTCAGAGGCGGTCGGTGCGAAGCATGCCAAGGTAATGGCCAAATAGCGGTCGAAATGCATTTTTTGCCGACTGTTTATGTTGCTTGCGATGTATGTAACGGTAAGCGGTTTATGAAGGAAACCTTTGAAGTGAAATACAAAAAAAAGAGCATTTATGAGGTTCTAAAAATGACAGTTGAGGAGGCCCTTTCCTTTTTTGAAGACATACCTTCTATTTTTGATCGCTTAAAAACGCTGAACCAAGTTGGTTTGGGATATTTAGAATTGGGCCAGTCGGCTACAACGCTCTCTGGAGGAGAAGCTCAAAGAGTGAAAATCTCTTCCGAACTATACCGGCCTCGCTTAGAAAAAACTATATATCTGCTAGATGAAGCTTCAATAGGCCTTCACTACGAAGATGTTCAAAAACTTATTGACATATTGCAGACTCTCGTGGAGAAGGGCAATTCCGTCATTTTGATAGATCACAATATGGACATAGTTAAAAATGCCGATTACATTCTTGACTTCGGGCCGGACGGAGGCATAGGCGGAGGCAATCTGGTTGCCAAAGGCACTCCTGAAGAAGTGATTCGGGTTTCCAAATCCCATACCGCAAAATATCTAGAAAGAGCTTTAAAAAAATAGACAACTATGAGGCGTCGCCTCATAGCATCTCCATATAGCATCTCCATATCTAGAGAAAGCCTTAAAAAATAAGATAAAAAAATAAAAAAAGCCATCTCATAAAAATTTATAGCCAAATTATTTTAAGACCTCTATCAAGTGTGATAGGGTAATAATATGAATAGAGGAACTCTAAAGAAAAAAAAACTACCCGATCATCCGGGTGTCTATTTTTTCAAAGGAAAAAGGCATATTCTCTATATTGGCCGCGCTACTTCGCTTCGCGACAGATTGGCAAGCTATTTTGGAAACGATCTTATTAAAGCAAGGGGCTCTCGGATTGTTGATATGGTCAATAAGTCAACAAAATTGGATTTCATCAAGACCGATTCCGTGCTTGAAGCTATTTTGCTTGAGGCCGAATTAATAAGAAAATATCAGCCAAAGTACAATACGGAATCAAAAGACGACAAAAGTTTCAACTCTATTGTTATCACCAAAGAGGAATTCCCTCAAGTTTTGGTGGTTAGAGATCGGGATTTGGACAAGGAAAATTTTTTTTTCAAAAATAAACGGGGCAAGCAAATAAAAGTAACTAATGTCTTTGGCCCATTTGCTGAAGGGTCGCTCCTTTTAGCGTCCATTAAAATTGTGAGGAGAATTTTTCCTTTCAGAGGCAAAAATTGCGTACCTAATCAAATTAGACCTTGTTTTGAAAGGCAAATAGGAGTTTGTCCGGGAGTTTGCACCGGAGAAATTGGAAAAAGTGATTACGCTTCCTTAATCAACAAAATCAAACTCTTTCTTTCGGGTCGGCGAAGTTACTTGGAAAAAAAGTTGAAAAAAGACATGAAAGATTTTGCCGGCAATCAGGATTTTGAAAAAGCAAATGAAGTAAAAAAACAACTCTTTGCCATTAAGTATATCCGCGACACCTCTCTTCTGAAAAATGATTTGGCGAGACACCCACCGGGCGATTTATATAGAATTGAAGCTTATGATATAGCTCATATTTCTGGCAAAAGCGCAGTGGCCGTTATGACCGTCGTTTTAAACGGTTTTGCAAAAAAAAGCGAATATCGCGTTTTTAAACCTAGATATGATTACAAAGGAGACGATGTTGGATTTTTGAAAGAAGTTCTTGAACGGAGATTCAAACATAATGAATGGCCAAAGCCCCAGCTAATTGTGGTTGATGGGGGATTGGGGCAATTAAACGCGGTCCACGGGACGCTTCGCAAATTGGGAATAAAAATGGATTTTGTGGCCGTGACTAAAGATGCCAATCACAAACCAATTAAATTTTTGTCAAAAGGCAAGATCAAAGCGCCAAAGCGGGACATATTGCTTGCCAATTCAGAAGCCCATCGGTTTTCACTAAAGCACCACAGGGCAAGTCGCGGCAAGTCCTTTTTCGCTTAAATTTTTCGTCACGACCGGGCTTTAAAATAAGATCCGCTTTCTATATAATTAACGATATGTCTCAAATCCATGTAGCAGTTTTGCGCGGCGGGCCGTCTAGCGAATATGATATATCGCTTAAAACCGGAAACGCCGTCTTGAAGGAACTTTGGTCGGATCCGGAAAAATATCGGGCTGAAGATATCGTAATAGATAAAAAAGGCGACTGGCATCGAAATGGCGAAAAAAAAGATCCGCATAACGCCATAAAAAATTTTTCCGTTGTATTCAACGCTCTTCATGGAGAATACGGCGAAGACGGAAAAGTTCAAAAAATCTTGGAAGCCCACAATATTCCTTTTACCGGTTCAGAATCATTCGCGTCAGCTCTGGCTATGAATAAAGCAAAGACTAAAGAAGCAATTCTGACTCACGGTATAAAAACTCCATACTTTAAAATACTGCGAAAATCGAAAGATCCTATAAACGAACTAATTGAAACATTCAGGTCGTTTCCTCATCCGGTAGTAATTAAACCAGTTTCCGAAGGCTCTTCGATCGGCGTTTACATCGCTAACGATTTTCATTCTTTTTCCGATTCTATTTTGCATCTTTTTAATTATTACGACCGCGTTTTAATTGAAGAATATATTAAAGGCAGAGAAGCCACTTGCGGAGTAATAGATTCATTTAGGGAGCGCGACTACTACACTCTTATGCCTGTAGAAATCATTCCTGACAATCATTTTTTTGATTATCAAAGCAAATATAGCGGCAAAAGCTCTGAAATATGCCCGGCCAATTTTGACTCGGCCACGAATCAAAAATTGCAAGAGCTTTCGGAAAAAATCCACAAAATACTGAAATTGCGCCATTACTCAAGATCAGATTTCATAGTTCACCCCCGCCGAGGCATATATTTTCTAGAAGTAAACACTCTTCCCGGACTGACCGAAGCCTCGCTTTTTCCCAAGGCTCTTTTGGCCGCAGGATGCAGCCTCAAGCATTTTATTGATCATGTTATTTCTTCGGCAATAGGGGAGCGTGGCTGATTCATTCTCATAATTTTTTTCTGGTTTAGACAATCTGCTCGTGGGCATCTTACGTGCTCGAGCAAATTCCAGCCCTAAAGCCATCCGGCTCGGCCTTCGCAAGTGCTTCGGTTGTGCTTTAGGGCTGTGCCCGAGCAAACTCTAAGCCCCAAAGCTATTCGGCTGAGCTTGAATTGTGCTTTAGGGCTGTGCCCAAAAAAACCCAGAAAGTCGGACATTATTGACTCGATCTTATCTAAAGCGTTTGACTAGCAGGTAAACAAGATATATTACAGCAATTATGGCGATGAGCAATACAAACAGCGCAAACCATCGGCTGCCGGTTCCGAAGCTAAATGCATTCAAAGTTGCGGCAAGGAGAAAATTCTGCTGTGGTCTCCCACTTTCGTCCAAGTTCGTGATCTCATTGCCAATAGTTTCGGCAAGCTCCGTTTGCCTCTCTGCGGTCTCGCCTCCCGTCACAGAAGCTGGTTGCGGGCTAAGTGTTTCTATATTTTCATTGCCGACGATGGGCGTTGGAGTCTGGGAAACCCTAGAAGGCACGGATGGAATTATTGTCCCGGAGACTCCTAAAACAGCGCTGGGGATTTCATCACCATCTTCGCCACCCTCTTCACTATTTTGATAGTAAACGCCAGCACCGCCCAAAGAAAGTATAGGACCATTTCCACCGCTTACACTAGCACTACTACTGCCACTATCACTCGAAGTCGCAGCTGGGGGAGGTGTCGATGTCGTGAAAAATTGCTCGTCGCTAACCGACTCCGGCGACGCCGAAGAGATAGCGCGGTAGAAGTATGTGGTACCCGCGGTGAGACCGGAAACAGTGACTGTATGGCTCGTGGTCGTTGCGAGATCTTCAACAGTCGAGAATGCGTATCCGTAGTTTACCGGTCCGGCTTCCGT
>CAYJVZ010000011.1:0-21252 GCA_964373765.1 uncultured Candidatus Saccharibacteria bacterium
CGGTTCAATCCTTAACACTTCAAGCGCCACCAGCACTTTCACTGGAGGTATTTCCACGGCAGGACTTTCATCTTCAAACGGCTTAACCCTCTCGGGAGGAGATATTCTTGCTTCTGCTGGAAACCTTGTAGTGCGTGATGGAAGCTTATCGGCACCCAGTGTAACATTTGGTTCGCAAAATAGTACAGGTCTTTACTACACAGTTAACACTTTAAATTTCGCTGTTCAAGGCGCTTCGCGGGCAGCACTCAATTCTTCTGGGTTGCTTCTCTTGGGTAATTCTTTGAATCTTGTAATGGGAGCATCGCAGGATCTCATACTTGCAAGAGATGCAGCAAATACTCTTGCTCAGCGAAATAGTACTAATGCTCAAACTTTCAATATCTACAATACGTACACTAATACTTCTAATTACGAACGACTCGCTATTAAACACAGTTCAAATGTTATAACATTTGCTTCCGAGGCTTTAGGTACGGGACTATATAGGAATTTTAATTTCATAGCAGGCGGTAACATTGGTGTATCAACGAGTAGCCCAAGTGGAGTATTTTCCATATCTGCCACAACCACAGGAGCAACCACTCCGTTATTTATTGTTTCAACCTCAACAGCCAATTCCACTTCCACCGCTTTCATCATTGATAGCAATGGCAAGGTGGGCATAGGAACCACTACTCCATCAGCTCAATTGTCAGTAGCAGGCACTGCTCTCTTTGATTCATTCAGCGCAGTTAACGCTTCGGCCACTTCAACACTTACGGGCGGTCTTTCCTCTGGTGGTTTAGCTACCTCTAAAGGCTTAACCATTACTGGCGGTTCAATCCTCAACACTTCAAACTCCACTTCCACTTTCTCGGGAGGCTTGTCAGCCGTAGGACTTTCTTCCACAAACGGCTTGACCGTAAGTGAAAGTCAAACTTCAGGAGCTGTAATACACATTAAATCAGCAGATATCATTGGCGCTCAAGACACTGTCTTTTTAAATATTGGTCCAGATTCTGGGGATGAAGATTTAAACGAAGCGTCAGCAATTGATTTTTTTGTTGGGAATCCCGGTGGTAATGGTACGTTAAGCCGTACTGCTCGTATTGGAGGAATTCTTGAGGAGGTAAATGGTGATGTTGCCTCATCCACTGGCTTTTTTGTAAAAACATCCAGCGTTATGTTTCCGAATCCAACAGAGTGGTTTCGCATTAGAGGCAGTGGTTTAGCTGGATTTGGTACCACTACTCCCGCGGCCCAACTTTCTGTCGCTAATAAATCATTAAGTACGTCGCCCACCTTCCTCCTCTCCACTTCAACGGCCACCGCCACCTCTACCGCCTTCATCATTGACAGCAATGGCAAGGTCGGCATAGGAACCACTACTCCATCAGCCCAGCTTTCAGTGCACGGAAAACTGCTTGCGGTAAATTTAGAATCATCACAGAATTTTACACTTCCGGAAACAACGGCAAATACGGGGATTATAAAAATGGGAGGTTTGCGATTCGCGCATATTTACGGAACTCAAAATGCCTTCATGGGCATAGAAGCGGGCAACCTTACCATGACAGGAGGGTATAATTCAGCTCTAGGTTATCAAGCCTTAAATGCCGTAACTAGTGGGAATTTTAACACTGCTACCGGAAGACTAGGGTTATGGGTTCTTACTACAGGCGATAACAATACATCAGTTGGTTCAGGCGCGCTCCGGGCATTAACTTCTGGAGGAGGGAACACAGGAGTAGGCGAGAGCGCGCTTGCTGTATTGTCTACAGGCTCATCTAATACCGCAATAGGTAGGTTAGCGGGAACAGTAATCACTACAGGAAGCTACAATACGTTCATTGGAGAACAAACTGACGGACTAACTAATGCAATTTCAGGAAGCACGGCAATAGGATGGAGAGCGGTTGCTACCGCTAACAATCAGCTCGTTATTGGAGGTCAGGACGGATTCGGGCATGTTCTTGATGCCTATATAGGCGAGGGTGTAACTAAAACTTCCGCGCCACTTGGAGTAATTATCAGCACTACAGGCGGAAGCGGAACAAACATCGTTGGAGGAGATTTAACTATTGCTGGCGGTAAAGCTACAGGCAATGCAGTGGGCGGAAGCCTTATATTCTCTACATCAAATGCGGGTGGAAGCGGGACGACCTTGCAACCTCTTTTTGAGAGATTAAAAATTACAAACGCGGGGCGTGTAGGCATCGCCACTACTACCCCAGGAGGACTGCTTTCGGTTGCTAACCAATCTCTCGCTACTATGCCGGCTTTCCTCCTCTCCACTTCAACTGCCACCGCCACCTCTACCGCCTTCATCATTGACAGTAACGGCAAGGTTGGCATAGGAACCACTACTCCATCAGCCCAGCTTTCAGTGCAAGGGAGATTACTTGTGAGTGACATATTTACTCAATTTAATGAAGCAGCAAGCACGAACGGAGTTTGTCACTCTGGGGCCAATCTTAACTCGGCGTCATCCGACACGCGGTCTTTGGTAGTTTGTTCTGGTGCTCCGGGAGATATTGCCGAGTGGTATGACACAGAAGTGGCAATTGAAGCAGGGGATATAGTGGCCCCGGGATCTAAAACCAGATCATATTTAACTCCAAAAGTTGATCCATTTACTGGTTTGCTTGGAGAAAAAATAACCCAGAATACTTCAATTTTAATTAAATCCTCGAGACAAGAACAAAATAATATATTAGGAGTTGTTTCTTCATACCCAGTGCAAACTTTTGGCCGCGCCATTATTACTGAATCTCTAAACGCCCAGCCGATCACTCTTGTCGGCCGCACGCTGGTCAAAGTTAATCTTGAAAATGGGGAAATAAAAAGTGGCGATTATATAACGACTTCCAGCCAAAAAGGAGTAGGCATGAAAGCCATAAAAAATGGATACGTCGTAGGCATCGCTCTTGAAGATTTTAATCAGTCTTCTTTAATAGGTGATGACAAGGTCGGCAAAATAATGACTTTTACCAACGTAGGGTATGTCAAGCTAACAAATGAAATAGTTGAAGAGGCCGCTTTACCCGATGAAAGTATCCTTAAAAAATTATTATTAAGTCTGCTAGAATCACTTGGAGCGATCATATCTGAAGGATTTGCCAAGTTTATAAATCTTTTTGCCGATACTCTAACTATAGGAAGCGAGGAAAAACCGTCTGGAATTACTCTATATGACCAAGTTACAAAGAAACCATATTGCCTTGTTATTTCAAATGGTCTGCCATTAACAACGGAAGGGAAATGCCAAGAAGAGAATAAAAAAACATCTACAAAGAGCGCGTCTGACGGAGACAATGAACCTCCCGTCATTACAATAAACGGAAATAATCCCGCCAGAATTGAAATCGGTTCTATTTACAGCGATTTAGGTGCCATCGTTACCGATAATGTAAATGAAAATCTCGGTATTTCTGTTCTAGGCGACGAAATAGACACCTCAATAGAAGGAACTTATAGCGTTCTTTATAGAGCTGAAGATCAAGCTGGCAATTATGCCTTAGCCACTAGAAAAGTCATAGTTTTTGATCCAAGTGCGGAAAATATAATCGTAACTGATGAAATAATAGAAACTGATGAAAAAAACGCTACAACTACGCTGACAAATATAAATAACAATTTAAATGAAGTGCCGGTGAACGAAAGCGCAGAAAATATATTTGCAGAGATTAATGAAACTATATTGGAAGAAGACTCTTTAAGCGCAGAGACTCCAGAAATTTTGGATACTCCTCCCGAAGAAGATGCGTTATAAATTATTGAACCTGAAATCAATAATGAAAGACAGGAAATATAGACTTTGTTTTTTTAATACTAATATTGGAAAAACTATTATGATTTCTTGACCTGACGAATTCTATGGCATTTTAAAATAATCAATAAAAAGTAAATAAAAAATTTGGGGCCATTCTTTTTTATAAAAACTTGATTCAATAATTCTTACATGCTAGTCTGGACTGACTATTTATATGGTTGCGGATAAAGAAAAAATAAACACGGATAATGATGATGAGGAAATCCTCCAGATTTATGAAATTGGATACCACGTCATTCCCACTTTAAGCGAAGCTGACCTCGCTAATATCGTTAGTGATATTACGAAACTGTTGAAGAAAGCGGGCGGTTCTATTGTGTCGGAAGAATTTCCTAAAATGAGAGCTTTATCCTACTCAATACACAAAGTTATTTCAGGCGCGAAACACAAATTTAACTCATCTTATTTCGGGTGGGTTAAATTTGAGGTTGATTCAAAAAATATTGATCAGATAAAAAAGAATCTTGATAAGATAGAGCAAATTTTCCGCAGCATAATTATAAAAACGGTTAAAGAAAGCACCATGTCATCAATAAAAATGATGCCCGCCAAAGTGCAAATTAAGGAGATAACTAGAAAGACAAAAGTGTCAGAATACAAAAAGACTCCTATTTCTGAAGCGGAAATCGATAAGCAGATAGATCTATTGGTCAGCGAGTGAATTTTTTGTACAATATAATATATTAGAAGGGAATTTTAATAAGAAATAATTTTTTATCTATGTATCTAAACAAAGTATTTATTTTCGGAAATTTGACGAGGGACCCAGAATTGCGCTCATTGCCTTCAGGCGTGCAAGTGGCATCTTTCAGCGTTGCCACTAACAGGGTTTGGAAAGATAAGGATGGAAATAAAAAGGAGAGCGCCGAATTTCACAATACTGTGGTTTTTGGCAGACAAGCCGAACTAGTGGCTCAATATCTTAGAAAGGGTTCCAGTCTTTTAGTTGAAGGAAGGATACAAACGAGAAGCTGGGATACGCCACAGGGAGAAAAGAAATATAGAACGGAAATAGTGGCAGATAGGATACAATTTGGGCCAAAAACTGGAGTTAGAGGAGAAGGCCAAAGCTCTAAAGCCGCAAAAAATAATTCTGAAAAAGAGAAGCAAGAGACAGAAACTCCACCTGCCATAGAATATCCAACGGAAGAAATTAATCCGGATGATATACCGTTTTAGAAATCCTAATGGCTACAGAATTTAAATTATAAGAAAAGGAGCTCTTAAGAAGTAAAATGAACGTTAAATGCGCGCTAGACTAAAATCAAAATGTTGTCTTTATTTAAAATGTATGTATTATAGTTTGAAATCCAATTTATTATGAAAAAACAGTGCTTCTTTTCGCAAAATAATATAAAGCATATAGATTATAAGGATATAGAAATCTTAAAGAAATTTCTCAATCCTCACGCTCGAATGCTTTCAAAAAAGAAAACCGGAGTAAGTTCGAAAAACCAGAGAAAACTGGCTCTCGCCGTTAAAAGGGCGAGATACATGGGACTTCTTCCTTTTGTATCAAGATAGCTGCGCAAACCTACAAAAACTATCACTATTGAGGTATCACCTCGATTATTATAAGTGTTTCATGTCTATGAGGCGACGCCTCATAGACAGATGATCTTTGTCCCCAATGAGCCAAAGGTTTTCTCTAGGCTCTCTCCACGTATTCACCAGTTTCTGTGTTTACTATTATCGTATCGCCCTCATTGATAAAAAGCGGGGAATTTATTGTTGAACCAGTTTCAAGAATTATCTGTTTTGCCCCGCCTTTTGCCGTGTCGCCTTTCACCGCAGGCGGCGATTCTACAACTCTAAGCTCTACTTTAATAGGCAGTTTCAAGCCGACAAATTTTTCATTGAAATTCAAGATATTGATAATAGAATTCTGTTTGATAAATCGGCCGGCATTGCCGACAATCTCTTCTTTAATAGAGAATCTTTTTGAAGGATCATTTAATTCTGAAAACCAGAATTGGCCCTTGTTATTGTAAAGGTATTTAATCTCTCGAGAGTTAATTTCAGCTTCCTCAACCTTGTCCGAAACATGAAATGAATGTTCCACGATCCTGCCGGTAATCAAATTTTTCAACTTAGTGGCGTTTACCGGTTTTCTCTGCTGTTTCCGAAAGACGTGCGATGATAAAACCTCGTATGGATCGTTATCATAAGTAATATATTTATTTTCTTTTATTTCATTATATTCAAGCATAAATTTCTTAGCAAAGCCAACAAAATTATTCGGCCCGATTTTAGTTTTTCAGACTAGCATGATTTGGATTTTTGTCCAAATCCCGCCATCAATAAAATTATAAGGCGATAATATTAACTTACTTGTTCTGCCAATTTCAGCTTTATATTTTTTAGGATTTCAGCAGCGATTTTTGGATTTTCTTTCAAGAACTGCCTTGTGGCGTCATATCCGCGACCAAGTTTTATTTCCCCGAAACTGTATGATGAACCAGATTTGCTAAGTAATTCGTATTTTTCGCCAAGAGCAATAATTTCACCCTCTTTTGAAATTCCTTCATTATACATAAGATCGAATTCCGTAACCCTAAAAGGGGCGGCTACTTTATTTTTGACAACTTTAACTCTGACTCTTCCTCCCATAACTTCCTCGCCTTTTTTTATTTGAGCTATTCGCCTTATATCCAACCTTACCGAAGTATAAAATTTTAAGGCCTTTCCGCCCGTAGTTGTTTCGGGATTGCCGAACATGATTCCAATTTGCATTCGTATTTGATTTATGAAGATGACAATTGTTTTAGATTTAGCCACTATGGCGGTAAGTTTCCTAAGGGCTTGAGACATCAGTCTGGCCTGTTTGCCGACATGGTGCGCTCCCATATCACCCTCAATTTCATCTTTAGGCGTAAGAGCGGCCACGGAATCAATGACAATAACATCTATTTTTCCCGATCTAACGAGACTTTCCACAATTTCAAGAGCTTGTTCGCCCGTATCAGGCTGGGAAATTAATAATTCATTGATATTTACCCCAAGACGCTTTGAATAATCAGGGTCCATGGCGTGTTCAACGTCAATAAAGGCGCAAATGCCGTTCTTTTTTTGAGCTTCAGCGATTACATGAAGAGATAAAGTGGTTTTGCCTGACGATTCTGGCCCAAAAATTTCCACTATTCGTCCTCGGGGAAGGCCTCCAATGCCCAAAGCCCAGTCGAGACCAATCGAACCGGTGGAAATGGCGTTGACACCGACTTTAGGTTTTTCTCCAAGTTTAACTATTGCATCATCACCAAACTTGGTTTTTATTTGATTTATCGTCTGCTCTATGATGGATTGATCTTTCGATGTCTTTTCCTTAGACTCAATTTTTTTTGGAGACATAATTGTTTTTATTTAAAAATAATTCAAGAACCTCTCTTTGTATTCTGCCAAATCTATCGCTCGCTTCAACCGTAATGATATTATAGCCCTCTGACAGTAGCAACTTTTCATTAAAAGAAAAATCTTCTCTGGTGTATATTTTTCTTCCGTTCAATAATATAGAACTGGCATTTTTGACTTTTCCCTCGATCGAAATTATCTCCTTTGACATACTGCTCATATTGACTGGGCTTTCTATAATAATCTGCGGGCCTTTTATTAGGTCTATGGTCTTGGCGTAGACGAAAAGACTGATACCCAAAAATGACACAATGATTGCCGATAAAATTATTAAATATTTTGATTTGAATTCCATTTTAATTTAAAGGCTCGTTCTCTCTAGAGATGTTAACGCCGTCAATGACACTCCTTGGTTTAGATCCATCAGAAGGCCCGATTATGCCGCGCTCTTCCAACATATCCATAAGTCTTGCCGCTCTGGCGTAACCGACTCTTAACTTTCTCTGAATATACGAAGTTGAGGCCTTGCCCGCTTCAAGGACGATTATTCTGGCTTCCTCATACAGCTCATCGTCATCCTCTAAGGTTTCTCTGTCAAGAACAGCCGAATCAAATATATGATTTTTATTATTTTCCGGAGTTAAAGATATTTCTTCAGGGATTTCCTCTTCGTGATTTTGAGACAAATACTTTACCACTTTTTTTACCTCATCTTCGGATATAAAGGCGGATTGGATTCTTTGGGGTTTTGACATTTCCCCCGACAAAAAAAGCATATCCCCGGCTCCTAGAAGTTTTTCGGCGCCGCCCATATCAAGAATAGTTCTTGAATCAATTTGGGAGATAACCTGCATGGCGATTCGGGACGGGATATTTGCCTTGATAAGCCCAGTTATAATGTTAACCGACGGCCTTTGCGTAGATAAAATAAGATGAATTCCCACAGCTCTGCTCATTTGAGCCAATCGAACGATTGCCGATTCAAGCTCTCTTGGAAAAGCTTGCATTATATCGGCCAATTCATCAATAACGATTACAATGTAGGGCATCAGTTCAGGGATTTTTATTTCCTCCAGAGAGGCAGATTTTTTTCGTTTTACTTTTTCCAATTCAGGAATCAGAATATTTTTGTGATATGACTCAACATCTCTAACGCTCTCGGCCTCCAATATGTCATACCTGCGATCCATTTCGTTGGCCGCCCACTTTAAAGCCAAGATTGTTTTTTTTGAATCTGTGATAACCGGACTTAATAAATGCGGAATCTTATTATACAAAGTAAGCTCGACTCTTTTTGGATCGACCATTATGAATTTCAAATTATATGGAGAATTTTTATAAAGCAGTGAAGTGATTACCGAATGAATCATTACAGATTTTCCTGACCCAGTCGCTCCGGCAATGAGGAGATGGGGCATTTTTCCCAAATTGGCAAAATGAGATTTTCCAGCCACTCCTTTTCCCAATGCCATTAAGAGAGGTTTTTCAGAATTTTGGAATTCCAATGATGAAAAAAGAGTGCCAAGCCCGACAGTGGTTTTTGTGCTGTTTGGTATTTCTATGCCCACTAAAGATTTGCCGGGTATTGGAGCTTCAATTCTGATTGGATGAGCGGCAAGGGCCAAAGCCAAATCATTTTGCAAACCGACTATTCGAGACAACTTTACGCCCTCGGCCGGTTTTAGAGCGTAGCGCGTTACGGACGGACCAATTGAAACTTCATCCATTTCCACATTAATTCCAAAATTTTGAAGACTTCTTTTTATAATATTGGCATTTGCCTTAATGTCGCCGACACCGGGTTTGCCACTGTCACGCTCAAGCAGGGAAAGAGGGAAAGGCTTGTATTCTTTATCTTGCCATTTATTAATTGATTTTTTTGCCATGACACCTTCATTTTTAAGCCGCCCCTCCATTCCACTCTCATTTTCTAAATTTTCTTCAGTCAATTTTTCCGCCTGATTGCTTGAAATTTCTTCTTTGACTTCCTGCGGGATTTGCTGATCATTGTCTTCAACAATCAAATTTAAATTGTCTATATCTTCCTTGCCCGTTTTTTTAAATTTTCTCCAAAAGAAAAGATAATCAAAATTAAGCCCAATATTGAATGTTAAAAGAACAGATATCAGAAATAGCGTAATCATGAAGATTACTCCCACATAATAATCAAAAAAGTTAATGAAAGGCGAGATAATCAGCTTACCAAGAATTCCTCCTCGAGTACGAAACAAAAGCTCAATAAGCCCTAAACCAGAAATTAATGAAAGGCTTGAGGCAATTACTCTTGAATAATGGAAAGTGCTCCGTAAATTTCTTAGAAAGATTATAGCAAGGATAATAGTGAATAATGGCAGTAAAAAATAGCCCACCCCAAGAAGCTTATCAAAGGCCTTAAAGACCATATCTCCGACGAAACCGGCCTTAGAAAATCTAGCCATAATCAGAAAAACAGCCACAGCAAAGGAAATTATGCCTAAAACCGATCTAATCGTATGTTCTCCAAACTGACTCCTAAGATCGGATTCATCATTATTTTTATTGGACTTATTTTTCCTTGAAGACATAACAATAAGTCATTAAAGACTTAAATTAAAAGCGCTATAAGACCTATAATAGCACAATTTTTTGCATAAATATAAAAAATCTCCAATTATTATAGAGAATATTGGAAACTCCAGAACTGATAGCTCTTTACATTTAGCCTTATATGGTTTAGAAAATATTTTTTACTATACCGCAGATAACTCCGAGTATATAATGTCCAATAGATGTCCTATAGATTCTATCGGTCAAAATAATCTAAGGAACTAACGCAATAAAAGTCTATAGGACATAAGAAGTAAACAATTATTTCAATAAATGTATGCCATGATAAAACACAATAGTGCCATTATAGCTAAAGAATATAACGATTTTCTTCTTAAAAGAACCAAAAGGATTTGCAGTGTTATCTTTATGTTGACCTATAGAATGTCCTATATTGAACCTATAAGACATACTTTGAGGAAATCATCATCTAAACTATTGGTCAATATTTCAGAAATTGTCATGGGTAATGTTCCTAAAGTTAAACTGAAAAATGCCATTGTTGATATTAAATCGCGGATATTATTGATAAGCAGCGCTCTTGAGGTGTGCTATACCTCCGGCATGATTTCAGAGCTAAATTTCAAATTAATACTGGCAGAGATAGACAGATTTAGTTCTTTCTTGGCAGGTATAGATACTTCCGCCACGCATTCCTTTGATGAAACAGACTTTCAAAAGATTTTTGATGATAAAAAAGAGGAGCATATATATGAAAACTTTCAAAAGAAAATTATTAATTTTATAAAGAACAAGAATGACGCTGATGGAACTGGCGCTTCTCTAGCGCAAGATAATTCTAAAGGACAAATGTCCTATAGAAATGCGAAAATGTCCGATAGAGCAAGAATGTTTAATAGCAAAAATACGCCAAATATGAAGGTGACAAAAGAGAGTATCTCTGCTTTGAGAAGGGCTAAAATAATGACTGTACTTGAGGTTATGGGAGTTGCCGCCATTCATGACTTTGTTAATAGAATTAGTGAATATAGCAATAAGACTATACAAAGAGAGCTTATTAGAATGGTTGATGAAAAAATATTGGTCAGAGAGGGTTTAAAGCGCTGGACAAGGTATAGACGTTCCTCCTATGTCCGTTAGGCGTATTTTCTTATTGGACATGCAAGTAGGGGATTTTTTAAAAGATAGCTAATTTTTTACTTTTTCCTCTAAATGTTGTGGAATTTATTGGTTATATTTGACACGGGGTTGTGCGCGTGTAAGTATAGCCTTATGGCTAGGTTAGTTATATTTGGATTGATTAGACCTATATCTTAAAGGTCTCATTTGTCTTTTAGGCTATACTTATCCACATATTCTTTGCAGGTTCTTTATTGTAAAGATTATAATTAGCCTCGAATGGTTTTTGGTTAAACCAAAAGCCTTTCGATACTGAACGGATTCGAATTTAGACGCCAATCTTTGACGGCTTGCAATTTTTTGTAAACCTTAAAGGCGGGTAATGGGGCTTTATATTCAGATCGATTAGGGAGGTCGTTGACAATCAAATAAAACATAATGGCAAATTAAATTGCTAAAAAATCGCACTGAAATTCCATATTCAGCAACGGTTGTTAAAGATAAGAAAATCAGTTCCAAACTTATTAGCTAAGTCACATAGCCTGTGTCGATGAAATATAGGCGTATGTGAAATAGTGAATGGTTAATAATGAATGTTATTTATCGGTCAATGGCTTATAAGCGAGCGACATATAATATAACTTCAAATTAATCAAAAAAATTAGTTGCCTAAATTACACGCATATCAAAATTGCAACTAGTTTTATCAGAAAATGATATTGGCTGAATCTGTTTTAAGTCGAAGCAAATTTAGCTTATGAATAGTTTTTGCTTCCGAAATGTCCGACTTTATTGCGGACAAAGTTAGCAAAAATTAACTATAAAAATTATAAAAAAATGAATTTAAAAAAATCGAAAACTTCTAAAGTGATTGCTGGCATCATTGGATTGTCAATGACCCTTTCACTATTTGCGGGAGTAGGCGTTCAGACGGCGGGAGCTCAAGTTACAAGCTTGGCTCAACTTGTCGAACTCTTCATTGCTCTCGGAGTAATCCCTGCGGATAAAGCTGAACAAGCGCGTTCAGTTCTCGCGGGCACATCCACATCTGGTTCTTCGACCTCATACAATTTCACTAGAGATTTGACTATGGGTTCAACAGGTGAAGATGTAAAACAATTGCAGATGTTTCTAAACTCTGATCCAGACACAGTTCTTGCTTCTTCAGGAGCGGGATCACCGGGCAATGAGACATCATATTTTGGTTCAATTACAAAAGCCGGAGTTATTAAATTTCAGCTTAAAAACGGAATTGTTCCGCCAGCTGGATACTTTGGTCCGATCACAAAATCAAAGATCGCTTCTATGAATGTCGGAACGGGCACAGGAACGGGTACTGGAACAGGAACTGGCACGGGCACAGGAACCGGAACAGGCACTGGAACTGGAGCAGCCGGAACACTTTCAGTTTCTTCAGCAACACAACCTGCAAACAGCTTGGCGCCTTCAACGGCCGCCAGAGTTCCGTTTACTAAGTTTATTCTTTCAGCTGGCGCCACAGACGTAACAGTTAACAGCGTTACAGTAAAACGAGCCGGTCTGGCAGTTGACATAAACTTCTCTGGAATAGTTCTACTTGATGAAAATGGCAATCAAATCGGAATTGAAAAAACATTGAATTCCGATCATCAGACAAATGTTGGAGAGCCATTTACAGTAAAAGCCGGCACATCAAAAACATTGACGGTTGCTGGTAATATGGCAGCTGCAGCTACAGTTAAGGCTGGTGAAGTAGCTGTCTTGGAAGTTACAGGAATTAATACTTCAGCCACGGTAAGCGGATCTTTGCCAATTAGCGGAGCAGCGCATACGATTAACGCCACATTGGCAATTGCTACCGTAAAAACCCAGAGAGGTTCTCTTGATCCAAATGGAGACCAGTCAAAATCAATTGGAACATCGGGATACACTTTCTCTTCTGTCATGGTTACAGCAGGAGCGGGTGAGAAGGTTCGATTGAATTCTATTCGATGGAATCAGTCTGGATCAGCATCATCAAATGACCTATTAAATGTTGTAACTATAGTTGACGGAGTAGAGTATCCAGCAGTTGTATCAACCGATGGCAAGTACTACACAACAAACTTTGGAGCATCTGGAATTTTGATCGACAGAGGTCTTTCAAAAGAAATCTCTGTTAAAGGAGACCTCGTCGGAGGAACAACAAGAACTGTCGCATTCGATCTTTATCGAACAACGGATCTTAATGTTAGCGGGGATACTTACTTCTACGGCATAACCCCTCCAACAGATGGAACGGGATTTGCTGCAACAAATCCATGGTACAACGCATCGGTTGTAACGATTACAGCTGGAACAGCAAATACTATCTCTAAATCAAATACAGTAGCGGCACAAAACATTGCAGTTCTTGCTCCAAATCAGCCATTGGGAGGATTCGAAGTTGAAATCAAGGGTGAGCCTATCACAGTTGGCAAGATTATCTTCAATCTTCAGGCAACAGGTGATGAAGCAGAAAACATCACAAACATTAGCTTGTTAAATCAGAACGGCACAGTAGTTGCAGGTCCAGTTAATGGCGCAAGTACAGGTACAGACACTGCAAACGGAACAGTTACGTTTACTGATACAGTTACATTTCCAGTAGGAAAGACAATTCTAACCCTTAAAGGTCAACTCGGATCAACATTCGTAACGAACGATACTGTTGCCGCTTCCACAACACCTTCGACACAGTGGACAACTGTACGAGGGGTTAACACAGGTGACACAATTTCATTGTCGTCATTTAGCACAGCAGTTAGCGGAAATACTATGACGGTTAAGGCAGGCGCTTTGGCAATCAATGTTTCAGCTCAACCAACAGCACGATCAGTCATCGCAGGTGCTAAAGAATTTGAATTTGCTCGATACATACTCGATGCAAGTCAATCAGGAGAAAATGTAAAGCTTTCTACGTTCATCGCTTCAACATCATTGGTCACAATTACAGCTTCGCAATTAGCAAACTGTAACCTGTTTGACGGTTCAACAAATGTTACCGATGCGACAAATGTAACTCTTGCACTTGGTGACAACACATTCACATTTAACAGTGGTGGGCTTATAGTGCCAAAAGGTACTCAAAAGTCTCTATCAATGAAATGTGATCTGTCAGCCGGCGCTACATCAGGAAAAGTCTTTTGGGGATTGAAAGATAACTCGGGGACTTACACAGGTGCCGTATCTGTAGGATCAGGTCAAACAGTGGCTGAAACTATGACCGCAGCACTCGGCCAGGCAATGACCGCAGCTACGGGTGGTTCTTACACAGTTACAAATGACGGGGCGCTTCTATACAAGGCGGCACAAGCAGGAACAAACGGAGTGACACTAGCGTCCCTACGATTTACTGCAGGTGCCTCTGAAACTGTTGAATTGCGACAGATTGCGCTTGAGTTGGGTAATACTGCTTCAAACTCACCATCTGATCTAGTAGGCGAAAGAGTTTCGATCTACCACGGAACAACCTTGATCGGTACAGCACAGTTCGGTGGAGCAAATTCTGACAACGCAACATCGACACAGCTTTCTCCAGCGCCAAGAATACAAGCCGGTGAAGCAGTATTGATTACAATTAAAGGTGACCTATCAGCACAAAACATAAATGAGGGTACACCAGGAGCATTCCTATCTGTCACTTACGACGGAAACAACGTCGGAATAAACGGTAACTATGCTCGAGGAATTGATTCCGGAACTGATATCAGTAGTGGAACAACTGCAGACGTAACTACAAACGGTGTGAGAATCTTTAGAACCGTCCCTACTATTGCTGTAACAAGCAGTGGGGGAGTCGGAACTCTAGTTGCAGGCGCTGACTTGTACAAGTTCACAGTCACAAACCCTAACAGTAGAGATGTTGTGTTCAACAACTTTAGCTTCTCTCATGCTACGAGCGGCTCGGCTGCCATAAACGCCTTCACGCTTTATGGTGACGGTGTTGCTTTCAACACTACGGCAACTTCAACGGTAAACGCTGAAACATTGCTAGAATTTGAAGCGGCTGACACTTCGCTGGCTAAGATTGTACCAGCTGGACAAACGAAGACTTACGTCGTTAAGGCAGCTACGGTTACAAATCCAAGCAACACTGTTGTTGATTCAATAACTCTCGCACTTCTAGCTGATACGTCGTATCCATCTTGCGCGGGCTTGATGTGTACGGTTACTGAAGTACAGGCTGGAACAGCGGCTACAGACAACATTGTCTGGTCACCGTTCTCTACTACAACGCCTGTCGCTACATTAGCTACAGAGAGTAATCAAGACTGGACAAACGGATATGGTTTGCCTGGATTCCCATCTAACACTGACTTCCCAGTTCAAACCTGGTCAAGTACTAACTAAGTCTAACCATCTTGTGACTTCTTAAATTTTTTAAGAAGAGGTTAGGGTTCAGTTAAACAAAAAACCACCCATATGGGTGGTTTTTGTTTTGCTTAGTATTCGTTTTTTTGATATAACATTGGGCATGACTAACACGCGGAACATAGTTTACATTTTGATTGTCATAATCCTGTTTGCAGTTGCAGCTTTGTTTTATTTTAAAGGTGAGGATGAGAGTGCGGTGAAAGGCGTTAATACATTCATTCAAGAAGAAACCGGTCTAGAGTATGAAATTAAAATTGAACCAGTAGATAATCAGAAATCACCAGAATATGTAGGACCGACGATTGATTTGGATAGATCTACAGATTTTCAGAGTGCAACAGAAAAAGACAAGAAGGCGATTGGCGAAGTTGTAACAAGGTTAAAGTCAGATCCTAATAATATTTCAGACTTACTCGCGCTTGCTACCCTCCGAAAAGTAATCGGAGATTATGATGGTGCTCGGTTGGCCTTTGAACAAGTAATAAAGGTTTCTCCAGAGAATAGCTTGGCATATAGAAATTTGGGTGATCTATATGCATATCACCTGAAAGATAACGTAAAAGCTGAACAAAATTTGTTGTTAGCAATAGAGAAGAATCCAAATCAGATTGAATATTATTTCAAAATAACAGATCTTTATATTAATTTTATTAATTCGCCAAATAAAGCGCGGGCGATAGTTCAAAAAGGTATTAAAGCCAATCCGACTTCAACCGAATTGCTAAGCCTTGAACAGAGTATTTGAGCCCAGAATTACCCACATTTATACTTCAGAATCTCATCTTCATTGGCACATTCGCGGCTATATTAAAGACTAATAAATTTAAGATTTTTATGAAACGTTACATTAATAAAACATTCTTTAAATTTTTTTTGGGTTTTATTTTAATACTTTTCATAAGTTTTATGATAATGATCACTTCTAAAGTCTTGATAGAAGGAGACTCGCTTAGCCAAGACCAAGTTAAAATTGAAGCGCAATCAAATTAAGAAAAATTGTTTAGAAAATGACTTTCTCTGCGGGCGAAACAAAGCTTCGCTCGGGGCTTCCTTTAAATATTCCATCTCTTACGATATATAGAAAAAGATGGAAAAACTGGCTCTGCTTGTATGCTCGTTTTGCCCTCTTCCACCCGGGTACGCTAAGCGGTAAGTGAATCTATAGACCATGGTTTCGAGGGGGTTGACTGGTTACAAAAACCGCGCGCCAATTTGGCGCGCGGCTGAATTTTTCGACAGCGTCGGTCTGTCGAAATTTTTACTCTGACTTTAGGACCGGGCGTCCATTTACTGACCCTGAACCTAGAATCATTTTTGCGTGTTCTCATATGTGCCTCCAGATTTATAATATTTATTACTGGGGAAAAGTCAAGAAATAATTATCAGACTATTGGACTAGTTGAACTGGACTAGTTGAACTCGGGGGACAACTCTTTGACACCTGCGGAAAAACTGCTATATTATCTTATTGAAGGCCGAAGACAGCAGGCGCGATTTAATCCTTAAAATTATGTCCCTAAACTCCGCCAAAGGCGGAGTCGGGCGAACAAATGTATTGTATTTGTTCTAGCCTGCCGAGGTGTGGTTAATAACCATTCTATATTGTTTTCACCCTTCTTAAACAAGGTCGATTTTCATTTATAAACGCAACGCTCATAATAACAAAGACATGCCGATTTCTAAAGAAAAAAAGAGCGAAATATATAAAAAGATTGCTGATATAATTTCCAAGAACAATGGTCTGGTTTTTGTGAATTTTCATGGAGTCAATGTTCATGATGCGGCGTTTGCCAGAAGGCAGATGAGGGAAGCCGAAGTGGGATTTTATGTCGCCAAGAAAACACTAATTAAAAAAAGTTTGGAGGAAAAATCTTTTCAAGGCAAAATTCCAAATCTTGAAGGCGAAATCGCCATAGCTTATAGCAAAGACCCCATAGCTTCAGCAAGAGAAATATATTCTTGCCATAAGAAGACCGAAAATCTATTCAATATAGTCGGGGGGATTTTCGAAGGCAAGTTTATGAACCGCGATGAAATGATGAATATAGCTCAAATTCCACCTCTTCAAGTATTGTACGGCCAATTTGTCAATCTTATTCAGTCGCCAATTCAAAGGATTGTAATAGCCTTAGACGCCATCGCTAAATCTAAAATATAAGAAGGCGCCTAGATTGCCTTGGAGGTCAGATATTAAAAGTTAATATGCAAAATATTATGTCGGAAGAAAATAAAGCAAAAGTCGCCGAAAGCGGCTCGATCAATCAGACAGGGCCTGATTTGGCGAAAGAAGTAAATAAAGAAGAAACCAAGATTCCCGAAAAGTTCAAAAAGATTGTCGAGGATATTGAGAAAATGACCGTCATTGATTTAAACGAACTGGTCAAACTATTAGAAAAGAGATTCGGAGTTTCCGCGGTGGCTCAAGTTGGTTCTCCTATTGGCGCTTCAGATCAAGCTCAAGGCTCTGAAAGTAGCACTGTAACCATCAACTTAAAGAGCGCCGGAGCCCAAAAGATAGCCGTTATAAAAGTAGTCAAAGACGTTCTTGGATTAGGACTTAAAGAAGCTAAAGATTTGGTGGACGGCGCTCCGGCCGATCTTAAGCAGGGCGTTAAAAGATCAGAGGGCGAAGAAATTAAAAAGAAACTTGAACAAGCTGGCGCCGAAGTGGAGCTAAAATAAATTCTGATTTATTTTAGCGGAACTCCGTCCCGAACCGAGAGGCCGAGTGCGTGGCCAAACAGGCCAAGCCTTACGGGCTAAGCTCGAGGCCTTATGGCCTCCGGGCTGGGGTAGAGCTAAAATAATTAGCTTAATAGTTGCAGTAAAAAATCCATTTTTGTCAATGTGACAATTTTATCTATGCTGTGATATATCTACTCTATAGCCACTTATGGAAATACTAGGTAAAATTTTCGGCAGCGAAGCTAAGGTAAAAATTATGAGGCTTTTTCTAATGAATCCAGATATGTTTCAAGACGCAAGAGATGTCTCTAGAAGAACAAGGATTAATATCAAAAGAGCCCGGCGTGAATTAGATAATTTGGCCAAAATAGGATTGCTAAAAAAACGGGCTATAATAAAAGAAATTGGCAAAGATTATGGGAGATCAAGAAAAAAAAAGCGAAGAAAAAAATCAAATAAAAAAATAAGCTGGGTTTTGAACGAAAATTTCCTATTTATTAAGGAATTAAGGAATTTGCTTGTCAACTCTGCTTTAATTAAAGAGGAAGACATAATATCTCGTTTATCGCGATCTGGAAGATTAAAATTGGTCATTTTATGCGGGGTCTTTGTTCAGCGTTGGAATAGCAGGATAGATCTTCTAGTGGTGGGGGATAAACTGAAATCTAAAGTACTCGGATCTGTTGTAAAGGGTTTGGAATCGGAAATAGGCCGAGAATTGCAATATGCCTCGCTAGAAACGGCGGATTATCAGTATCGGTTGACAATGTGCGATAAATTAATGAGAGATGTCTTTGATTATCCGCATGAAATCATTCTGGACAAAATAGGAGCTAAACTTGTTTCTAAGGCTTAAAAATTGGACACTTTATCCACAACCTCTCACATTTAGAAGAATCAAAATGCTATAATAACGGCAGTATTTTTACCAGGTCCAGGTCGAGCCGAAAATCTAGAGGTTTTTGGCTGGTTCGATTATTTATCCATTGAATTTATAACCAAATAGAAATTTGGTTTAATATTGATTAAATATGTTAGATATTTGGAGAGAAGTGCTTGGCCAGTCATTTCAAAGCGTATGGTCAGGTGTTGCGGTTTTCGTTCCGAACCTAATAATAGCGATAATAATATTTATTATCGGTCTTATAGTCGGAGGTCTCGTCGGCAGATTAGTAGCTCATGTAATTAGGGCGCTTAAAATTGACATGCTTGTCAGAAAGGCTAATGCGGAGGACTATTTCTCGCGAGCAGGCATAAAACTGGACATAGGAAAATTTATTGGCGTTCTTGTTCAGTGGTTTATAGTCATCACATTTTTACTGGCTTCTCTTGAGATTCTTCACCTTGACCAAGTTACCGTCTTTTTACAGGATGTCATCTTGCAGTATTTGCCTAGAGTTATCGTAGCGGTGTTGATTCTGGTTGCGGCAGTCATTATCGCTGACGCCATGCAGAAAGTTGTGGTTCACGCTTCAAGAGCTGTCAATATTCGCTCGTCAAACTTATTGGGAGCTATTACAAAATGGGCGATCTGGATTTTTGCGATTTTGGCGGCATTATTCCAGTTAGGCATCGCGGCAACTTTTGTTCAGACATTGTTTACGGGCGTTATAATCGCACTATCGCTTGCGGCAGGCCTTGCCTTTGGTTTGGGAGGCCAAAGCGCGGCATCGGATCTTATTGAAAAGGTGAGAGATAACATTTCCGACAAGAAATAATTTCTCAATTCAAAGAAAGAAGCCGCCCCAAAAGTCGCTTTCATGACGGGGTGGTTTTTTTATTTGTGGATGTTAGAAGAGGAACTAAAACATTTTCTCTAAGTCTTTTTAGAAAGCAGAAATCCATAGTGCGGATATCTGACACGCACAAATTTAGGGTGAGGTGCCAAGCAACCTTTGATCCGGAGATGTCCGAATGGGGAAACCCTGTCCCGCAAAACGGGACAACCGTTGCATCTCAATGAGTTCGATGCAACTTCCAACAACCAACTTCCAACAAAGAGACCGAAATCTTGTTGGTAGTTGGTGGTTATAAGTTGGGAGTTTCGCATCAAGCTTAGCGAGATGCGACGGAGCAGACCCTGGGAAGTAAAACATTTCAGACTTAGAAAGCCTTATAAGAAGCGGATAACATTAGTTGTTTTGAGTCAACTATACTTTTTGTTGACAGGAATAATAGCTCATATATAATGAATCTACATGTTAAAAATTATTAAATTAAAGCGGAAAAAATAGCAGCTTTATTTTGCTGTTAGCAGACTCCGCTTAAAAGCGGATTTTTTGTTTCGTTCCAAACGATTATGAAAACATAATCTTTTGGAAGGACACAGAAAGAAAGCTAATCGGAGAGACTGACACCTTGAAAAATCAATCCTGTCGTGGCGCGCAAATTTGACCATAGGGGTCTTTAGGCGCTATAGGCAGATTAAGGTAAGTTCTTGCGACTTTGTCGCAAGAAAAATTGTAAAAATATTGTGGTTTACTTCGGCTAGCGAGCGACGAATGTTTCGCCTAAGGCTAAACATAGCGCGCGAGCGAAGACGAAGTATCGAATCGTAAGATTCGATGTAAATTTCCTAATAGGAAATTTAAGAGCATATGGTGGATGCCTTGACTTAAAGAGGCGATGAAGGACGTAGCATAGCTGCGATAAGCTTCGGTGAGGTGCCAAGCAACCTTTGATCCGGAGATGTCCGAATGGGGAAACCCTGTCCCGCAAAACGGGACAACCGTTGCATCTCAATGAGTTCGATGCAACTTCCAACAACCAACTTCCAACAAAGAGACCGAAATCTTGTTGGTAGTTGGTGGTTATAAGTTGGGAGTTTCGCATCAAGCTTAGCGAGATGCGACGGAGCAGACCCTGGGAAGTAAAACATTCTAGTACCAGGAGGAAAAAAGAACAATAGTTATTTCCTGAATAGCGGCGAGCGAAAAGGAAAAAGCCCAAACCAATGCTTCGCATTGGAAATTCGAAATCCGAATATCGAAATTCGAAACTAATTTGTTTCGCGCTTCGTATTTCGTGTTTCGTGCTTCCACTGCGGAGCAGTGGTGTTGTAAGACTACAGCGTTGTATTTATACAAGAAGAGTTAAAAAATATTTTATTAATTGAATTTGCTGGAAAGCAAAACCCTAGAGCGTGATAGTCGCGTAAGTGAAAATAAAATATCTCTTTTGCTGTGGAACTTGAGTACTTCGAGACACGAATGGCTCGGAGGAATCTGCCGGAACTAACCGGTAAGGCTAAATACTCTTTAAGATCGATAGTGAACTAGTACCGTGAGGGAAAGGTGAAAAGTAGCCCGGAGAGGGCGGTGAAATAGACCTGAAACCATATGTTTACAAGGAGTCAATCCAGTGCT
>CAYJVZ010000012.1:0-15534 GCA_964373765.1 uncultured Candidatus Saccharibacteria bacterium
AATATTTTCGGCTTTCTGTCTGTCCTCAACATTCTCGGCTTTCATAGCGGCAGTTCTAGCTTCGGTCACTTTTTGAAACGTGCCCGCTTCGTGAGTAGCGTATCTTTTGACCGTTTCCACAAGATTTGGAATTAAATCATATCGCCTCTTTAGCTGGACATTGATGTCCGCCCAAGCTTCTTTGGCACGGTTGATCAGAGTGATAAAACTGTTGTAGGTAAATATTGACCAAAGGACCAGTAATGCCATTGCGCCGTAAATGAAGAAAGTTATGCTTTTCATATTTTATTTAATTATTCTCTTAAAATTGACTTTCCTATTATATCAGAATTAATAATCTTTTTTAAGATGAGGGGGTATGCAAATGTCGAGAGGAATGTGCCAGCTAGACTCTAGTAATCCATACCCATTTCATTTGGCATGCCAGCTCCCGCAGACGCCTTTTTATCATCATCCGGCTCGTCGGCGATAGCCACTTCAGTTGTCAGCAAGATAGCGGCCGATGAAGAAGCGTGTTCTACCGTGCTTCTAGTCACTTTGACTGGATCAATGATGCCCGCTTCTATCATATTGACCATTTTGTCGGTATTGGCGTCATAGCCAATATTTTCTTTTGATTCTTTTACCATATTGACTATAACTGCGGAATCCTCTTTGCCGGCATTCTCGGCAATTTGCTTCAAAGGAGAATACATGGCGCTCAATAATATTTGATATCCGGCATTAAACTCCTCTTCCAGTTCTGACGCGCCGACGTTAATAGTTTTTGACTTATGTTTTTTCTCAAGAGAAAAAGTGACTTTGGCAAGAGCTGTTCCTCCTCCAGGCACAATGCCTTCTTCCACGGCCGCCTTTGTGGCGTTTACCGCGTCCTCAATCTTTAATTTCAGATATTTCATTTCGGTTTCCGTGGCCGCGCCCACTTTAATTACCGCCACACCGCCAGAGAGTTTCGCCAATCTTTCGTCTATTTTTTCCTTATCATATTTAGATTCTATGCTGGCTCTTTGAGTTTTCAGCGACTGGATTCTTTTTTGAAGATCATCTTTTTTCCCTTTGCCTCCGACTATGACAGTGCTGTCTTTAGTTGAAATTACTTTATTGGCTCGGCCAAGGGAATCTAATTTGACGCTTTCAAGCTTGACTCCCAGTTCTTCAGAAACTACTTTTGCTCCTATGGTAACGGCGATATCGCTTAAAATTTCTTTTTTCCTGTCGCCATAGCCAGGAGCTTTGACGGCAAGAACGTTAAAAGAGCCTCGTAATTTGTTGACCACAAAGGTGGCCAGAGCTTCGCCATCAACATCGTCCGCAATAATTACTAGATCTTTTTTTCCACTTTGGGCAACCGCTTCTAATATCGGCAATATTTCTTTAACTGATGAAATTTTTTTGTCCGTCAAAAGAATATACGGGTCTTTGTATTCAGCTTCCATCCTTTCAGCGTTTGTAATCATGTATGGAGAAATATAACCATGATCAAATTCCATGCCGCCAACAACTTCCGAATCAACGCCAAATGACTGCGACTCTTCAACTGTAACTACGCCGTCTTTGCCAACTTTGTCTATGGTCTTGGCGATTATTTCGCCAAGTTCTTCGGACTCCGCGGAAATTGAAGCCACTTGGCGGATCTCGTCTTTCGATTTAATCGGTTTAGCCATAGATTTAAGGGCCGATACAACATCCTTAGTGGCTTTTTCGATGCCTCTTCTTACCATCATTGAATTGGCTCCCATGGAAGTCTTCTTCATGCCCTCGCGCACGATAGCTTGAGTGAGGACTACCGCGGTCGTCGTTCCATCGCCAGCGATATCGTTAGTTTTAGAAGCCACTTCCTTTACGATTTCGGCGCCCATGTTTTCAAATTTATTCTTCAGCGTAATCTCTTTAGCTATTGAAACACCGTCATTAGTGACAGTCGGAGCGCCATAACCTTTATCAAAAACAACGTTTCTTCCTTTAGGACCAAGCGTGATTTTGACGGCGTCAGAGACCTTATCAACTCCGTTTTTTAGAAGTTTTTTGGCGTTTTCATTAAATAAAATTTGCTTTGACATAAGTTTAATTTTTAAATACTAAATTTATAAGTTCGGTGTTTTAAGACTTTTTATCTCCGCCCATTCATGTTTTATCCGCAACTAGAAAATTAGCTTCTTTTATTTCAGTATGGCTAAAATGTTTTCCTGGCGCAGAATAAAATACTCTTGGCCGTCAACTTTTATCTCATCGTATCCAAAACGCGAGAAAACAACGACATCGCCGGGCTTGACTCTTATAGCTATAAGTTTGCCGTCCTTATATTCTCCTTCTCCGACGGCTATAACTTTTCCCTGTTCTGGCTTTTCTTTATTGACTGTGTCCGGAATTATTATTCCGTGTTTGGATTTATTTTTTTCATCGGATAAAGGTTTGATTAATACCCTGTCTCCAAGGGGCACAATTTTGTTTTTGCTGATATTTTGTTTTTCTTTTTTCATATTTACTTTGACTTTTAGACCTTTTGGCTATTCTTCTATAGGTTAAACCCATCAATTAAAGGATAAGTTACCATAGACCGACCATTATATGCAAAATTAACATTATTCGCAACTTGACAATAAAATTAAGATTTTGCAAAATATGATTACAATTGCTTTATCGGATACATCAGAGAGCATTTTTGATGCCTGGCCAAAAAATAGTCTTTGATCTAATTTTTTTGATTTCTAACTCTTAGTGTGATAAACTAGAAAATAATGAATTTACTTGTAATGGCTTTGCCTTACATACAAATAGTTTTAAGCATAGGCCTCGTCGCCGGCGTCTTGCTTCAGACCTCAAGTTCGGGCTTGGGTGGGGCGTTTGGCGAGGGTAATAATTTTGATTCGGGCTTTCATACCAGAAGAGGTTTTGAAAAATATCTGTATAATGCAACTTTGGTCATGGCTGTCCTGTTTGCGATTTCAGCCTTCGTCGCTCTTAAAATTTAATATCGCTTTTTATTCTAAGTTTTTAAGCCAACGCTGAACAAGTCAGCACTACTAAATTTTCCGATGGATACATTTAAAAAAATATTCTTAAAACGTCTTGAAATAGGTTTATTCAAAAGGTTGAATAATGCCGCTAATTCCCTTTCCGTGGTGGAAAGAATTGTTTTTGCGTTCTTTCTGGCTGTTTTTATAGTTTCCGCTTTTTCCATATTAATCCGTCTTAATAACGTTTTTTTAGTTGAAATTCCGAAAGGAGGCGGCGTTTATAAGGAAGCAATAATCGGGTCGCCTCGCTTTGTTAATCCTCTTATCGCTTCTTTAAACGCCGACAAAGATATGGTTTCCATAATTTTTTCGGGACTTTTGCGATTTGATGGAAGTGGAAATTTGATTTACGATCTCGCCGAAAGTCTTGATATTTCTGACGAAGGACGAGTCTATACTGTCATTTTAAAAGATGAGCTATTTTTTCACGATAACGTAAAATTAACGACAGAGGATGTTGAATTCACAATTAAAAAAGCTCTTGATCCCTTGATTAAAAGCCCGGCAAGGGTCAATTGGGAGGGGGTTGAGGTAAGCAGAATTGATGAAAAAACCATAGTTTTTAAGCTAAAACAACCTTATTCGGCTTTCGCTGATAATTTAACTCTCGGCATACTGCCTTCGCATTTATGGAAAGGGGTAGAATCTGATCAATTCTCTTTTAACTTTTTAAACACCGAGCCAGTCGGTTCCGGTCCATATCAAATAGCGGGTATAAAAAGATCAAACGGAGGTTCTATTTCTTCATATACCTTGAAGCCTTTCGCCAAATGGTCTTTGCCAAAATCATTTATTTCCAAAATTATAACAATCTTTTATTCAAGTGAGGAAGAGGCAATGGCGGCCTTTAATAGAAAAGAGGTCGAGGCGCTCGGCGCCATTTCGCCAAAAATGGTTGCTAACTTAAAGGGCGAACAATATTCTATTTCAAGCTCGCCATTGCCCAGAATCTTCGGAGTTTTCCTGAACGCCAATCAGAATAATCTTTTTCTAAATAAGGAAGTGCGCCAAGCTCTTGAATTAGCCACAGAAAAAGAGGCCATCATTGAAAATGTCCTTGCTGGATATGGCGTAGCTATATCGGGGCCCACCCCAAGAGATGAAGATGGCGCTTCGCCTCTTGAAGAACAAAAAAAAGAATCGGCTTCGAGCCAGAAAATTGAAGCGGCCGTGGAATTGTTGAAAAACAAAGGCTGGCAATTTAATGAAGACAACATTCTTTTCAAGAAAACAAAAAAAGAGAATTATGTTATGAGTTTTACCCTTACCACTTCTGATTCAGAGGATCTAAAGCTGACAGCGGAATTATTGAAAAAGCAATGGCAAAAACTGGGGGCAAGCGTTGAAATAAAAATATTTGAGCAGGGAGACTTGAATCAAAAAATTATTAGGCCAAGAAAATACGAGGCTCTTTTATTCGGTGAGATTATCGTAAATGACCTCGATTTATACGCCTTCTGGCATTCATCGCAAAGGAACGATCCGGGGCTGAATATAGCCCTTTATACAAATAGCGATGTTGACAAACTGCTTGAAAAAGCCCGCGTAACTATGGACAGCGAGAAAAGAGCGCTTATTATGCAAGAGATATCGAGTCTTATAAAAAATGAGTCGCCGGCCATCTTTATTTACGCTCCTGAATTTATATATATCTACCCGAATAAAATTCACAATGTTAATCTAGGAAAAATCAATTCCTCGAGCGATAGATTTTTAAATATTCATAATTGGTATATAGAAACGGATAAAGTTTGGAAATTCTTCGTAAAAAATGATAATGCCGAAGAAAGCCAAAGAAGGTTGTTTTATGTTAGATAAAATTATTAGGATTAATAACTGTTGAATTAATAAATATGGAAAGAAGAATAGACGAACAAAAAGAAAAGGATTTCTCTGGAACAAGAAGAGAGAGCGAAAGACAGACCTCTTCATCAAGAATGGTTATGCACAAAACAAGTGATCCAAAAAGAGATAGGGTATTTCGAAGTTCTAGTCATAGCCCAAGATCATTAAGGCCAAGAAGATTTGGGCCGCCCCCAAGAAGAAGTCCGGCGCATGCTTATCCTTCTTCTCCATCAATAATTCCAGAGCTTGGGGGCAATATTAGGATTATCGCTCTTGGCGGAGTGGAAGAGATCGGGAAAAATATGACTTTGATAGAGATCGGTGAAGATATAATTGTCATTGATGCTGGCTTCCAATTCAAAGAAGAGGACACTCCGGGCATAGATTACATCCTGCCAAATACGAAATATTTGGAAGAGAGGAAACACAAAGTGCGAGCCATTTTTATTACTCATGGCCATTTGGATCATATCGGCGGAATTCCTTACTTAATGGAACGGATCGGCAATCCGCCTCTATACACCAGAAATTTAACGGCTCTGATGATTCAAAAAAGACAGCAAGAGTTCCCCCATGTTCCGGCGCTTGATATTAAGATAGTGGAAACAAACGAATCGGTCAGGGCGGGAAAGTTAAGAGTCAGGTTTTTTAATGTCACTCATACTATTCCAGATTCAATGGGAATTATTGTTGAAACGGCTTATGGAAATATCGTAACTCCCGGGGATTTCAAATTGACTCATACCGATTCCGTAGCGTCAGTCGAAGAAGAAAAAGAATATGCCATATTTGAAAAAGAGAAAACTTTGGTTCTTCTGGCTGATTCCACCAATGTTGAAAACCCCGGTTTCTCCACTCCAGAAGCTCTTGTTCACAAGAATCTTGAGGAAATAATCACAAATATTAAAAGCAGATTGATTATCGGCACATTCGCTTCTCACTTTGGCCGTATGATAAAAATTATAGAATCAGCCGAGAAAAACAATAAAAAGATAGTAGTGGAGGGGCGAAGCATGAAGACTAATATAGAAGTGGCCGAATTAGCTGGCATACTGAAGGTAAAGAAAGGAACTATTATATCTTCCCAGGACATAGCAAATTACGCGCCGGATAGGATCGTTATTCTGGCTACTGGAGCTCAAGGCGAAGAATTCGCGGCCCTTATGAGAATGGGAACTAAAAACCATAAATACGTGAAGATTACGCAAAATGACACAATCCTTCTGTCTTCTTCAATCGTTCCTGGAAATGAGAAAACTGTTGAGAAATTGAAAGACAATTTGGCGAGACAGGGCGCGAAAATAATTCATTACAGAACTTCGGAAGTTTATATTCACTCAACCGGCCACGGCAATAAAGGAGAATTGGAGTGGCTTCACAAGAAAATAAAACCGAAATTTTTTATTCCTATTCATGGCAATCATTATAGATTGAAATTGCACGCTGAACTGGCTATCGCCTCTGGCTTAAACCCGAAAAACGCGGTCATTCCAGACAACGGCACTGTAATTGAAATTCAGGACAAGGGTGAAAAAATATCTACTTTAAAGGAAAAAGCGCCGAGCGGAATAGTCATGGTTGACGGCTTTTCTGTCGGCGACATACAAAATGTGGTCATAAGGGATCGCCAACTGCTGGCTCAAGACGGCATGTTTGTCATCATCGCCACAATCAATACTTCCACCGGTCAGCTGAAAAAATCGCCTGATATTATTTCCCGCGGTTTTGTATATCTTCGCGAGTCGCAGGAACTTTTGCGTCAGGCTAGATTCTTGATAAAAAAAACGATAGAAGAATCCACCCACGGCATGAATCCTATCAATTTTGATTATGTCAAAGCTAATGTGACTGACAATATGAGCAAGTTTCTTTTTCAAAAAACCGCCAAAAGGCCAATTGTCATCCCTGTCCTCTTGGGTATTTAAGTAAAACTAAAAAGCTGCGTGTTATAATAGAAAAGATTTCCTCGCAGCTCTGCTGCGGGGTAGTTGATTATCAGCGTTTAAGCTCTGGTATGGAAAAACCTCTGCAACATAGAAATTTTCATAAAATACTGGCAGTCTATCTTGTTGGCTTTTTTTTCGCTTTGCAGTGGGCTATTCCGGTATTTTATAATTCTTCATTTCTAAACCAATTTATATCTGAAAAAAGAGTGGCTCTTATATACGCTCTTGGTTCTATTCTTTCGATAGTATTTATTATTTTAACTCCAAAATTTCTGAAAAAATACGGCAATTATGAAATGACATTGGTCTTTTTACTTTTTGAATTCATCGCTCTTATCGGCCTCATTTTTTCAACTTCCCTTGTCAGCGCGGCGTTATTTTTCGTATTGTATTTTGCCATGGGTTCGGTCCTAATTTTAAGCATTGATATTTTCCTTGATGGCGTAACCTCTCACACTTTAACTGGAACCGTCAGGGGAATAATGTTAACCAGTATGAATGTGGCATGGGCCCTCTCGCCCCTTTTTGCTGGTTTCTTGCTAAGGGATAAAGGCTTTTCCATATTGTATATCATCTCATCCGTTCTAATATTATTTATTATGTTTATCGTAAGAACCGAATTTAAAGATTTTAAAGATGATACTTATGAAAAGATGTCAATAATGAAAGGGTTGAAAGATGTGGCGAAGAGTAAAAATTTAAGAGGGGCGTTCTTTTCTAACTATCTGCTCCATTTTTTTTATACATGGATGGTGATTTATACGCCTATTTATCTTTATAATTCAATTGGTTTTAGCTGGCCTGAAGTCGGACTGATTTTAAGCATAATGCTTTTGCCTTTCATTTTTATTGAAATTCCCTTAGGCAGAATCGCCGACAACAAAATCGGCGAGAAAGAAATATTGATAGCTGGATTTATTGTGATGGCGGGCTTTACGGCAATACTTTCATTTATAAAGAGCGATAGCCTGATCATTTGGGCTGGAGTTTTATTTCTTACAAGAATCGGCGCCAGCATGGCAGAAATTATGAGTGAAACATATTTCTTTAAGATTATTAAGGAAAAGGAAATACACCTAATCAGCTTCTTTCGAACATTGAAGCCGATTTCCTATTTAACCAGTTCCCTTTTTGCCGTGGCCTTTATCACAATTTTTGAAGTTGAGATTAAGTATCTCTTTGTTATTCTGGCGATTGTAATGATACTTAGTTTAAGACCGATTCTGAAAATTCGAGATACCTTATAAATTATTTCATCCAAAAATTTACTTGGCGGCCGCAAGGCCGCCAAGTAAAATGAGATCCGATATTTTTTAATTATTGATTTGGATGAACTTCTGTTAGGGGTTTGCCTTTAGACGCGCAATTGGTAGTTTGACATACTCCCATCTTATCTAATTTGCCTCCGCAACTTTCGCATTTATATTGAGCCATATTTTATTACTAAACGAATAATGTTCCATTGTATCAAGTCTTCAAGAAAAAAACTTTGCCTATTTATACAAACTGTGCTATAAAGATTTCGGATATAGCTGCCACAAAGCGCGGTATGCATTCTGCGCTACCAGCTGTCCCTAATCAATCTTGGGATTGATTAGTTGCCTGCGGTCATTTTCATCTAATGAGGTGGCCGCAGGTTTTTTTTATAAATCGCGGACGATGCTGTCTAGCGGAACAATTATTACGGCCAAAATATATATAAATAGCCCCGGTAAAATACCCGTAAAAATCACTACAACGAGAAATAACAGCCTTAAAAGAACGGGGTCAACGGCGAAATATTCTCCTAAACCGCCTATAACCCCAGCAATAAATCTGTTATTTAAGCTCCTCTTTAATTTCTTCATATAGGCAAAATAATATTTAATACCAAAAAATTGTCAAGACCAATTGGAAAATATTTTTTAATCGATTTAAAAGCAATGTTCAAATATTGGCGGGAATTTGAGCTATCTTAAGAGATTTTTTAGAACTAAAAACTCTGCTGTAAATCTTTCTTAATTCTTCTACAACGATCACCCCTAAAGATAGCAAAACTATCACAACCCAGTCAGAGAAATCAAGCGGAACTGTCTTTAGAAGATGATTCATGTATGGATTATAAACCGCGAAAATCTGCAAAAATATGATTATCAAATAGGAAAATCCTAGATATTTATTATTATTTAGTCCAGTCGTAAATACTGATTGTGTTTCACTTTCGCTGTTTAAGACATTGAACCATTGCATGACGGCAAGAGCCGTAAGAGCGACTGTGCCGGCTTTAATGGCGTCAAATCCTAAATATCCTGCATATAAGAAAATTGTTATCAAAGCCATAGCAAAGCCAATAATCAAAATTCTTTTTGACATCAAGCCGTCAACAATAAATTTGCTCTGTTTCATATACGGTCTAAGTAGAATGCCTTTCTCCTTTGGATCCATTGCAAGAGCGGCTACTAAAAATCCGTCAGTCACGAGGTTCAGCCATATAATCTGGCCAGCCGTTAAAATGAGAGGCAATCCAAAGAAAATAGCGATGGTTATGGCGAATATCTCGCCGGAGCTTGTTGAAAAGAGGTAAAAAATCACTTTTTTTATTGTTTTATAAATATTTCGCCCTTCGGCCATGGCTGAAATAATGTTGCCAAAGTTGTCATCAACCAAAACAATATCCGAGGCTTCTTTGGCCACTTCAGTCCCTATCTTTCCCATAGATACTCCCAAATTAGCGGCTACCAGAGAAAGAGCGTCATTTACTCCATCGCCCGTCATGGCTACAACTTGCCCATTCCTTTTATAGGCTTCAATAAGTTTTAATTTATGAGACGGGCTGACTCTTGCGAAAACCGTGGTAGTGGCTAAATTATCCACAAGTTCTTTCTGGCTCATGCCGTCTATATCATTGCCTGTTAAAATGTTATCGGATTTCTGATATATGCCCACTTTTTCAGCGATAGCTCTAGCGGTTATTTTGTGATCGCCAGTTATCATCACAACTTTAACACCGGCTCTTCTTGAGAGTTTAACAGAACCGTAGACATTCGGTCTGATAACATCGCTTACACCGACTAAGCCCACAAAAGAAAGGGGCGGCAATTTGTCAGCTTCCAAAGTGGCTCCGGTTTTTTTGGAATCCGCCAAAGCTATAACCCGAAGACCCGAGCTCGACATATGATTTAGAACACCAAGCAGTTTTTCTCTGTGAGCATCTGTCATCTTATGAATTTTGCCCTGATCAACGTAGAAAGACGCGCCCATAATGGTCATTTCCGGCGCCCCAATATAGGACATGAAATATTCGCCGTTTGAGTCATGATTTAAAACTGCGTGGTATTTTAATTTTGAGTCAAATGGAATTTCAGCCACTCTAGGATTCTCCCTTTCCAAGTCTTTTCTGCTAAATCCTATCCTCTGGCCCAAGACTAATAAAGCGGCGTCCGTGGGATCTCCCACAACTTGATAGCTTTTTTTATCATCAGAGATAATTATTCTGGAATTAGAAGAAAAAGTGGCGATCTTGCCTATATCTATTATTTCTTGATGATTAAGGGGCTCGATTTGCTCCTCCCTTCTTGTGATTCGTCCTTTGGGTTCATAACCATTTCCGTAGACGTCGTAGAATTCTCCGCCAACAAAAATCTGCGTGGCTGTCATCTCATTTTTTGTAATAGTGCCGGTCTTGTCAACGGCGATAACATCGGCTTGACCGAGAGCTTCAACGGCTTGAAGCCGTTTTACAAGAACATTTTTCTTATGCATTCGCCATACGCCAGTGGCCAATACTAGAGTGATAACCACCGGCAGACCTTCTGGAATGGCTGAAACTGAAACGGCAACCGCCACCGCCAGCATTTCTTTTAATTCATTGCCGAATAAAAGACCGCTAAAAAAAATAAATAAACTGGCCGAAGCCGCTACCAATAAAATGGCTTTGGAAAGAGCTTTTATATTGCCGCGCAAGGGAATTTCCATATCTATGTTTTTGAGTTGGGAAGAAATTTTCCCCATTTCCGTATCCGCGCCAATTTGGGTGATAATTATTCTGCCATTGCCGGATAAGACATACGTGCCTCTAAAAACCATATTGGAAGCCTCTGTTACCGCCTTTTTTATTTCATTGACTGTGTCCGCGTTTTTGTAAACCGCTTCAGATTCTCCGGTTAAAACAGCCTCGTTTATAAGCAGGCTATTTGATGTCAAAACTCGAGCGTCGGCTGGTATCTTGTCTCCCTCTTCGAGAAGAACTATGTCGCCCGAGGCCAGAAATTTGTCTTCAATAATTTTTTCCTGGCCGTCGCGAAGGACTCTGGCGTTGGTCATGGTAATTTTCCTTAGAGCTAGAAGAGCGTTTTGAGCTTTGCCTTCTTGGATAGTGCCTATCGCGGAATTTAAAATTATAACTGCTAAAATGATACTGGCGTCTATGGTATGGCCAAGAAAATAAACTAAAATGGCCGCGCCTAAAAGAACGTATATTAATGGGCTGGCGAATTGTCTAAAAAAAATAGATAAATAACTGTCCGGCTCTACGAAAGAGAGAATATTTTCTCCATATTTTTTAAGCCTGACTTCGGCTTCATTTTGGCTAAGACCATAAGGCGAAGAGTTTAAATCTCTAATGGCATCTTCGGCTGAAATTTTATACCAAGATATACTCATATTATATTACAGCTGACAGCTGTTTAAATTATTTTTTTTAAGATAATTTTGATGATATTCTTCAGCTTTGTAAAATGAACCGAGAGGTTTTATTTCCGTTACTATGGCTTTGTCAAATTTGCGAGATTTTTCAACTTTTTCTTTTGATTTAAGGGCCTCGTCTCTTTGTCTTTCGTTTTCATAAAAAATGACCGAGCGATATTGAGTGCCAATATCTGGCCCTTGTTTGTTTAAGGTGGTTGGATCATGTATTTCCCAAAATTTATCAACCAGCTGGCTATAGCTTATTTTGGAAGTATCGAATTCCACTTTAACCGCTTCAGCGTGCAATGTGTCCCCTCTTGAGACATCCTTGTAAGAGGGGTATTTTGTTTTTCCTCCGCAATAGCCGACTTCTGTTTTTGTGACCCCGTCTATTTGACTGAAAGCTTGCTCGACGCCCCAGAAACAACCGGCTCCAAATGTGGCTTGTTCCAGCATTTTATTTTTTAATTATTTTAAAAAATGAAAAAAAATAGTTTAGAAGAGTAAAAAATGTGCTGATAGAACCAGTAACAAGCATATACAATGTAGGCGTGTCCCTGTACCATTTTCTTTTGACTTGACTCATATAAATTATGACAATTTTATCAGAGTGTGATTGCGATAACAGAAATTGTAATGGCGGCGAAAGAAATGATTATAATTAACCTTTTATCGCGCCATTCATAGTGCTTGAATATTAATCTTCCGGATACCTCAAGAAGCCGAAATCCTTGATCAAAATATCTCTCTATAATAGCTCTGTTTCTTTCATACTCATCCATAAGGACTGATATTTTCTGTTCGTCTTTAATAGGGTCAAGCTTGAAATCGGCGAAAAGTTTATCGGGATTATTGTATATATTATAAAGAATCATAAAATTTTTATTTTTCTCCTCAAATTCCCGCTCAAGCAGATAAAGTCTCCGCCCGAAAAAAGTGTCTATGTTGCCGCGTTTGTAGCGAGAAATATCAACAGTAAGTTTCTGAAGGTCTCCGAGAGACGGTAAAAGATGATCATTTATAAATTTGACCAGCGTCGCTCCATATTTATAAGTTGTAAACTGCGCTTGAAAAATTCCCATTATTGCTTTATTTTTTTATGTGCCGACTTTTCCCAATCTGTTCAACATACAGTGTCTGCGTAGGATAGGCCATAGAAATTCCTAATTCTTCAAATCTCTTTTTAATGGCCGTATTTATAGCCTGTTGAACATCCATATACGTCAGATATTCAGAAGAAGCTATATAATAAACCACTTCAAAAAGAAGAGCTGAATCCCCAAAACTTTTAAAATGAGCTCTGTCTAATCTGGCCAAGTCTATTTTTGAAATTATCTCTTTAACCACTTTCGGAATTTCTTCCACGAGATCGCTCGATGTTTCGTAAGCCACGCCAAAAGAAAATGCCACCCTGCGCTCCTTGAGACTTTTGAAGTTCTGAATATGAGCAGACGTCAGTTCCTTATTTGACATCACTATTTCCTCGCCCTGAAGAGCTCTGATTCTGGTCGTTTTTATGCCGATTTTTTGAACAACTCCCATTTTGTCGCCAACTATTATGAAATCGCCCACCACGAACGGTCTGTCCAAATAAATGGCGAATGAGCTGAATAAATCACCAAGAATATTTTGAAGCGCCAGCGCCACGGCTATGCCTCCAATGCCAAGTCCCGCTATAAGAGAAGTAATATCCACTCCAAGATTAGAAAGAACAAGAAGCAGACCGAAGGCCCAAAGGATTATTTTGACTAACAGCGAGGCGACACTAATTGCGTTTATGGCGCCCTCTTCGCGCCCTTTATATAATTTCTTTCTAAAGAAATAATCAATAAAAATATGCGCGGCGATAACTATCTGGTAGACAAACCAGACAACTAAAATCGAGTTTAGGACTTTATCAACAAAAACGGTGGTCTCAAGAGTCTTTATAGAAAAATATAATGCCAAAAAAAAATAAAACGGAGGTTTGAGCGAGCGAACGATATCAATAAGGGTGTCATCAATGCTATTTTCTGTTCCCCTCGCTAAATTTTCTAATTTTCTAATTATTATCGAGTAAATCAGTTTAAAAATAATAACAAAAATTAAAAGAATTATTAATGAATAAAAATATTCTCTGGCTAAATTTCCAAAAAGTTCAGTATTCCAAATCTCGTTTTTAAGCAGTGTGTTGTTTAAATAATCAGAAATCATTATCTATAAATGTTATCTTGGCTGCTGATTATTATAACTGAATATACTTTCATCCGCCAATTTTGGGGATCTTTAATATAATATCATCAGCGCCATGGATGTGTGACATTATTTTATCTCTACCTCATGTCCTCCAAATTGCTTCCTAAGAAGTGCCACAATTTTGTTTGAAAACTTCTGCTGATTTTTCGGATCATTTGATTCTTTTCTGACCTTCAACGCCTCTTTGATGACCCGAGCGTCAATACCCAATTCCTTGGCCGCTTCCACAGTCCATTCTCCTTCGCCAGAAGCCCTAATGACGCCTTTCACGGCGGTTATATTTTCTTTTTCAAAAATATTTCTTGTTAAATCAATTAGCCAGCTTTGTATCACGGAGCCTGTTTGATAAATTTGGCTGACGAGCTTTAAATCAAATTTAAATTCGCTGGCATCCATAATGGCATAACCCTCTCCTATAGCTTCCATCATGCCGTATTCAATTCCATTGTGAACCATTTTCACGAAATGCCCAGCGCCATTTCGGCCAACAAGGCCATAATTTTCACCCGATGAAAGCGTTTTAAAAATCGGCCGAACCTCGCTCCATTTTTCTTTAGGCCCTCCAATCATTAAGGCAAAACCGTTTTTTTCTCCCCATATTCCGCCAGACGTTCCACAGTCATAAAATATAATTCCTTTCTCATTCAATTTTTCGGCGCGCCGAATTGAATCTTTGTAATATGAATTGCCCCCATCGATAACTATGTCCATGGCTCTAAGGTGATCGCTCAAATGTCCCGACTCAAAAAGAAATTTATCAACCTCCGTATGTGGAATCATTATCCAGAAGATTCTTGGCCCCTCATGGCCAAATTTATCCACCACTTCCTTAATATCCGAAGAAGCAAAAATGCCGGCCCTTCTAATTTCTTCAGCTGGCCCTTTCGAGCGATTCCAGCCAACCACATCGTGACCGCCTTTTGAGAGTCGCTTTAGTATCTGCGAACCCATTTTGCCCAGTCCAAATATTCCTATCATTTTTCTATTATACTATGCTTTGATAATTCTCAATATGTGCCCAGATTCAGACACCAGGTTTATTTATTTGATTATGCAGGCGGTAACTAGGTTATTTTATTAAATCATTCAGACAATCTATTCAAGTATTCAATTGAATAGCTAAATAGATAATTCATAAAAATTAAGCGATCATGAGAGCTTTGGAAAGCTTTGGTTTGTCGAAACCGACTATTATCTCTCCATCAATATCTATAACTGGCACACCCATTTGGCCAGATTTTGAAATAGCTTCTTTTTGAAATTCCTGATTGTTAGAAACATCTTTTTCCGTAAATTTAATATTATTAAGATTAAAAAATTCTTTGGCGGCGTGGCAAAAATGGCAAGTTTGAGTTGTATAGATGGTTACATTTTTCATATTTTATTTTTATTTTTTTTACTGCTAATTAGTGTTTAGAAGACTATCATATCTCATCAGACATGATTGCCACAAATCAGATTTTTTAATTCGCTTGTAAATTTGTTTTCGACCAATCTATAACAGACTCTGTTTGTATCCTTTATGGTCGTGAAAAAACCATTATCTTTCATTTTTTGAAGGTGGTTAGAGATAGAAGCCACACTCATGCCCAGAGATTCGGCTATTTCAAATACACAACCTTTTTTATATTCAAACATAAAGCATAAAATCCGAACTCTGGTCGGTCCGCCGGCAAGAGTAAGAAAGCGGGCTTTTTTCACAACATTTTTATCAATAGGAAATTTTTTGTAATGCGTTTTAATCATGTAATCTAAAAGCTATTTATATTAAGTTAATTATTTTTAGAATATAATTTAAAAAATTATCTTTATCAATCTATTCAATT
>CAYJVZ010000012.1:15634-18304 GCA_964373765.1 uncultured Candidatus Saccharibacteria bacterium
ATTCAATTTAATTATGTAATTTACAAGACTGTCTATATTAAGCGATTCAATGAATATATTATATTATATTATATCCTATTCAAGTATTCAATTGAATACTTGAATAGGATATAATATGGGAAAAAGTCAATGGGGAGAGGTTAAGTTGGGGAAGAAACTAAATGCTTATTCCTAATTTGACGCTTTTTTCTAAATAGTTCTCAAAATCCTGTAAAAGAAAAATGGGTGGGGATGGGATTATGATAAACAAATACTTTTATCATTTAGTCTTGCCCAGAAACACATTTTCCAAAATATTGCTCTTTATTATATTCTCCGGCCGGTCCGCGGCGACTACTTTCCCTTTATTTAATATGTATGCTCTGTGCACGAATTCCAATAGAGACTTAAGATTGTGCTCAACAATCATTATGGCGGTTTTATGCCTTTCGTTTATTTCGCGAATTTTCTGAAACACTTCTTTCACAATCTTTGGCGCCAATCCCAAAGTTGGCTCGTCCAGCAGCAATATTTTAGGCGAAGTCACAAGACCTCGTGCAATAGCGAGCATCTGCTGTTGGCCACCAGAGAGTGTATTGGATTTTGCTTTCAGTTTGCCCTTGAGAGCGGGAAATAATTCCAAGATTTCGGCAATTCTTTCTCTTACAATCTTCTTATTCTTTACGGTAATGCCTCCGATTTCGAGATTTTCCTCTACGCTAAGATGTTTGAATACTCTTCTCCCTTGGGGCACAAAAGAAACCCCTCTTTGTACAATCTCATGTGGCACCGGTTCTATCTTCTTTTCGTGAAAACTGACACTTCCCGAATGAATATCCGTCAATCCAAAAATGCTCTTCAAGATTGTGGATTTGCCAGCGCCATTTGGCCCCATCAGAGCCACCACTTCTCCCTCGTCAATATGGACTGATACGCCGTCCAAAGCCTTTACTCCTCCGTAGTGGACATGTACGTTTTCAAGTTTTAATAGTATCTCCTTCAATTTGATTAATGAATTACGAATTATGATTTATGGAGTATGATTTACAACAAATTAAATTATGTATTTTAAAGTAGAGCTCATTTTATTTCAACTACTTTTCCATCTATTATCTGTGCCGCATACAGAGGCGGATTAATTTCTCCATTATCTTTTATTTCAAGTCTTCCATCGAGGCTATTAAAAGTTTTGAGCTTGAGAATGTTCTCTGCAATTTCTTCACTTTCCAGGAATCGATCATCAGTAGCTTTAGCTATTATCTGGATGGCATCAAAGCCGAGGGCGCAGCAAGGATGAGCCAGATGACTAATTTGCTAAAACTTGCCTTATTTACTTGATTATTTTCCCCTTCCATAAATTTAATTTAGTAATTAATACACTCATTTTAGCTATTTTTGAATCAAAATCAAACTAAACTTTAGGACAAACCACCAGCAATACTAAATCTCACGACCGTTATTTTCAGTATTGTTGAACCATGAAAAAAAATCCTATGTTGCGCTTGCATGTAAAGTGAATTATGAATTTCGACCATCTAACGAATCGGTTCTAATCCGCTATTCAAAATCATATTTCATAAATCGGAAATCTCTCGGAGATTATTCTCCGAGGTAAGCCTCCACCACATCCCTCCTTTTAAGAACTTCATTTGGCTTCCCTTCTGCCAAAAGTTCTCCGGAGTCCATGACTATAAGATGATCGCAAAGTTCGCGGATAATTTCCATGTTGTGCTCGATAAGAACAATTGTTTTACCTTCGTCACGAAGTTTTTTTATAGTTTTGCTAACAATTTTTCTCATTTCTGGGAAAAGCCCCGCGTAAGGCTCATCTAGTAGAATTATGCTCGAGTCCATCGCCAGCACTCTGGCAATCTCTAAAAGTTTACGCTGACCGTAGGAAAGATTCACCGCCAACTCTTTTTCTTTGTCCCAAAGACCAACGTGTTCCAAAACTTCTCTCGCTTTTGCAAGATGAAATTCTTTATGTTTTTCAAAAAGGGCACTCGCTACGTTTCTCTCGGTAAGCACCACCAGCACATTATCCAAGACAGGCATCTGTTCAAACAATCGAACATCTTGAAACGATCGTGTCATACCAAAATTTTTTGCTTCATGAGCTTGTATTTTCTGCAACTTTCTAGAATCAGCAATAATTATTTCTCCCGAGTCAATTGGAAAAATTCCCGTGAGAACATTTATCAAAGTTGATTTTCCAGAACCATTCGGCCCAACCACGCCAGTCACCTTTCCCCTCTCAATTGAAATTGAGAGCTTATCCACGGCGTGAACTCCGTCAAAATGTTTCGTCAGTTTTTTTGTCTCTAATACATTCATAATTCCTAATTATAAATCTGCTCGTAGAGCAAGAACTCCCTCAAAATTCTTAACCAACTTTTTTGTTTCTAGAATATTCATAATTCATACTTCGTATATCATAATTCAGCTCGCTAGAGCTTATACTCCCCCACCAGTCCTTGCGGTCTGTATACCCCCACACCAAATTATTTGAGGCTCTCAGCTATCCGACGTCTCAACTGTGTATAAGCCCGACTACCCAATTTCAGATTCGACTCCCTTTGTCGCGCGTCTTTCTCAGCTGAGTAAGCTTCATAATACACTAGACGAAATGGCCTCCTGTGTCGAGACGATTGAACTTTGCCTGTGTTATGCTCCTCAAATCTCCTTTTCAAA
>CAYJVZ010000013.1:0-7851 GCA_964373765.1 uncultured Candidatus Saccharibacteria bacterium
GTTTTTTTGCTTACCTGTGGAAAAGTGCGATTGTGGTGTTTTGTAATTCAAAGTCGTAGAGTGATCGGCCGAACTTTTTTGCTTAAGCAAAAGTTTTAGGCTAATATAGCCCAATGTTTGGCTTAAAGAAGCTATTTGGGGATGATAATGCCAAAGCCCTAAAAGCATATGAGGGCAATGTAGGAAAGATAAACTCGCTTGAGAGCGAGTTTAAGTTGCTTTCGGATGAAGCGCTAAGAGCTAAAACGGATGAATTTAAAAAGCGCCTCGCCAAAAATGAAAATGCCAAGGCGCTGGACTTGCTTTTGCCCGAAGCATTTGCCGCTGTGCGGGAAGCTTCTGTCAGGACACTGGGTCAGAGACACTTTGATGTTCAGCTTATTGGAGGGATGATTCTTCATGGCGGAAATATTTCTGAAATGAGGACTGGAGAGGGAAAAACTTTAGTTGCCACTCTGCCCGTTTATCTGAACGCCCTCGAGGGGAAAGGAGTTCACGTTGTTACCGTAAATGATTATCTTTCTAGAAGAGACGCGGTATGGATGGGACAAATATACCATTTCCTTGGACTCACCGTTGGATGTATAAACCATGATACGTCGTATCTCTATGATCCAACACACGGAAATGGAAATCCGAAATCCGAAATCCGAAATCCGAAACAAATTCAAAATTCTAATGACCAAAATTCAAGGGACGAGTTGGATAAGAAGCGCGACGAGCAGGGTTCGTTTAAGGTAGTGCATGAGTTTCTAAAGTCTTGCACCAGAACCGAAGCGTACGCCGCTGACATTACATACGGAACGAATAATGAATTTGGCTTTGATTACCTCCGCGACAACATTGAATACGAAGCCCAAAACTTAAGACAGCGCGGCTATAATTACGCCATCATAGATGAGATAGATTCCATTTTAATAGACGAAGCCAGAACTCCGCTAATCATCTCGGCGCCGGCGCAGGAATCGGAAGGATTTTATGAAATTTTCGCCAAAATATCCGAAAAAATAAATGAGGGCGAGGATTATACGGTGGATGAGAAGTTCAAAGCAATTACTTTGACGGACAAAGGAATTCAAAAAACCGAAAAAATATTGGGCATAGACAATATCTACACTGAAAAAGGAATAAAATACGTTCATCATTTGGAGACGGCCATTAGGGCTAAAGCTCTTTTCAAGCGGGACAAAGATTATGTGACACGCGACAATCAAATAATTATCGTGGACGAATTTACGGGGCGTCTCCAACCGGGCCGAAGATGGTCAGAGGGCTTGCATCAAGCAATAGAAGCCAAAGAAGGCGTTAAGATAGAGCGAGAATCAAGAACTTTTGCCTCAATCACCTTCCAGAATTATTTTCGGTTGTATAAGAAATTGTCAGGCATGACCGGCACAGCCATCACCTCTAAAGAAGAATTTTACAAAGTTTACGGCCTCGACACATTGGCCGTGGCCACCAACGTGCCAATTTTAAGGAATGACAAAAATGATCTCATATTCCAAACTGAAACAGGCAAATTTAAAGCCGTGGCCACAAAAGTGAAAGAACTAAACGAAAAAGGCCAGCCTGTTCTTATTGGCACGGTCTCTATTGAAAAAAATGAGCTCCTTTCGGCCTTTCTAAAAACTAACGGAGTTCAGCACGAAATTCTAAACGCCAAGAACCACGAAAGAGAAGGCGAGATCATAGCTCAAGCCGGAAGAAAGGCGGCGGTTACCATTGCCACTAATATGGCGGGCCGAGGGGTGGATATAAAACTCGGGGGTGTAAATGCCGCCAACGAGGATTACCAAGAAGTCAAAAAAATAGGAGGACTTTTTGTTTTGGGAACGGAACGCCACGAGGCGCGAAGGATAGACAACCAGCTTAGAGGCCGAAGCGGAAGGCAAGGCGATCCAGGCGAGACGCAATTTTTTGTCTCCATGGAAGACAGTCTGATGAGAGTCTTTGCCGCGGACACGATTAAAAAGATGATGGGCAGATTAGGCATTCCTGAAGACGAACCTATTGAGAACAGAATTATCACACGTTCACTTGAGAGCGCCCAAACAAAAATTGAGGGATTTAATTTTGATTCAAGAAGCCATGTTCTGGAATATGACAATGTCCTAAACATCCAAAGAAGATCAGTTTACCAAAGGAGGAGAAATATTCTTTTAGGTAACCACGAAGTCATTGATCAGGAACTTCATGATCTTGTGGCGGATAATAAAAAATTGATTGATATTATTTCGGAAAAGAAAAAAACGCTCGGTATGGAAGAGTTTTATTCCACGGTCAGAAAACTTTTATTGCAGACCATTGATATGTTCTGGGTTGAACATCTTGAATTGATGGATTACACCCGTTCAAGCGTCAGGCTTCGCGCTTATGGCCAACGCGATCCGCTGATTGAATATAAAAAAGAGGGATTAAGATTGTTTCGGGAGATGCAAGAAGCGACGAATGCCCAGATATTGTCGGTTCTGCCAAACATCGGGGTGGGCGCGTTTGAAAAAGGAATTCAAGAGATGAAAGAAACTCAAAAAAAGATGCAAATGATTAGCGCTAGTTCCCAAGGTTCAGCTAGTCAGACATCGTCAACGGCCGCGTCTCCCAATCGGGAAAAAGTCGGACGAAATGATCCGTGCCCGTGCGGTAGCGGAAAAAAGTATAAGAGATGTCACGGAAAGTGACATCTCGCAATCCTGAGCGAAGTCGAAGGATAAAAAATGTCATGGAGCATGAGGATAAAATTATGAAGCAAAAAAAATCAGTAGAAAAGATAACGCATTTTAACTGCTCGAAATGCGAAAAGTGGTGGTCGGTAAGCGAAGCGCCAAAGTCAAAAAAGAATTGGTTTTGCCCGTGGTGCGGCATGAGCATAAAATTTAAATGAAAAAAACTAAATCAGCCGGAGGAGTGGTTGTGAATAAAAATGGAGAAGTACTGATAGTTAGCCAGCGCGGACGATCATGGTCGCTTCCAAAAGGCCATATTGATGAAGGCGAAGAAGCCATAGACGCGGCCAAAAGAGAAATTTACGAAGAAAGCGGAATAAAAGATCTGACATTTATTAAAAATCTTGGCAGTTATGAAAGATTTAAGATAGGCCTTGATCCAGACAAAGATGATACAAGCGAGTTAAAGAAGATTTTTATGTTTCTTTTTAAAACGAATGAAGAAAAACTTGCTCCCATTGATACGCATAATCCCGAAGCCCACTGGCTAAAGGTCGGTCAAGTTTCCTCGAAACTTAGCCACCGAAAAGATAGGGAATTTTTTAATAAAATAACTTATAACCTAAAAGATCTTGCCTAAAAATTAATTTTGGACAAAGATTTTCTGAAAAAATAGAAAAATACTTAATTTTTTTTAACTATTACCCAGAAAATAAATTTAAAGGCGATTTATGATATTTCTATCAAAAGATATCCCAGTACAGCCATTTACATTAATTTTTTTTCATGTTTTTGTGCTGATTTTGCCATTACCCACAGTTTTTTTTGAAAAAAAGTAGAGTAGAATTATACTAATTATTAATAAGAAAACCGAGGAGGGCATAAAAATAAATATGGCAAAAAAATCCGCTGTCTCCAAGAAAGTTGTTGAAGCACGAGCAGAAAAAATGGTAAAGTCGGTGCAAAAAAGAAATGGATCAATAGTGCCCTTTGAATTGGAGAGAATATCGAATGCCATTTATAAAGCTATGCTGCAGACAGGCGAAGGATCCGAGGAGGAAGCGGTTTTAGTGGCTAATAAAGTCTACGCCGATCTTGTTCGCATTGCTAAGAAACACAAAAATTTTCTGCCAACAGTTGAAGGTATTCAAGACTCGGTAGAATCGGAGCTTATTTTAAGTGAATATGTTAAGACTGCCAAATCTTATATTCTTTATCGCGAGCAAAGAGCGAAATTGAGAGAGAAAGGCATTCAAGTTCCAGAAAATGTGAAAAAACTGGCGGAGGAAAGCAAAAAATATTTTCAGAATTCTTTGGGCGAATTCGTTTTTTATAGAAGTTATTCGCGTTGGATTGAAGAGGAAAAAAGGAGAGAGACATGGATAGAGACTGTTGATCGTTATATCAGTTTCATGAAAGAGAAGCTCGAAAAAAAGTTGCGCCCATCCGAATATTCAGAAATAAGAGATGCTATTTTAAATCATGAGACGATGCCCTCAATGAGATTGCTTCAATTTGCCGGTAAACCAGCAGCCACCACCAATGTCTGCGCCTATAATTGTTCGTATATAGCGCCGGAGAGTTTCGAGGACTTAGCGGAGATTATGTATGTTTCTATGTGCGGCACTGGCTCTGGTTGGTCGGCAGAAAGCATGAATGTTCAAAAATTTCCGCAAATAAAAATGCAAAGCGGAAAAAAATCTCATACTCATCAAATCGATGACAGCAAAGAAGGTTGGTGCGATGCTTTAGTTTTCGGAATGAAAACATGGGCAGAAGGAAATGATGTTGATTTTGATTTTTCTTTGTTGAGGCCGGCTGGGGCGAGATTAAAAACAATGGGCGGAAAAAGCTCAGGTCCGGATCCTCTAAGGCGGCTGCTTTCTTTTACTAGAGAAAAAATGTTGAAGCGCCAAGGCAAGCGGTTAACCAATTTAGACGTCCATGACATTATCTGCATGATCGGAGATTGCGTCGTTTCTGGAGGCGTAAGGAGAAGCGCCATGATCTCGCTGTCTGATCTTGACGATCAGGACATAAGGGACGCTAAAAAAGGCCAATTTTACCTAACAGAGCCCCAAAGAAGCCTAGCCAACAATTCGGCCGTATACATACAAAAGCCCACAAATGAAGAGTTTTTGGAAGAATGGATGTCGCTTATCAAATCAAAGTCAGGCGAAAGGGGAATTTTTAACCGCGGATCTCTGGGCAAAACCCTTCCCGAGAGAAGAATTAAAGTTTTAAAAAGTTACAAGGGATATTTTAATGGATTGAAAGACGTTATAGTCGGGCCGATCGGCACGAATCCTTGCGTCACTGGGGATACTATGGTTTATGTAGCTGATGGTCGTGGTCACGTGCCGATAAAACAATTGGCCGAAGCAAACAAGGATGTTCCAGTTTTTTGTTTAGACAATTTAGGCAAAACAGTAATTCGCTACATGCGAAATCCACGAGTTACTGGTCTTAATGAGAAGGTTTATACTGTTACTCTTGATGATGGTTCAACCCTTCGCACCACGGCTAATCACAAGTTTCGTTTAAGAGACGGAAAGTATAAAAAAGTCGAAGATCTCAAATATGGTGACAGTCTATTTATTTTGACTAGATTTGAAGCATCCATAAAAGATGTTTTTCCAGGCCCAAATTCTAATTCACAGGATTATTGGTGGGTCAATCGCGGATTTTCTGGTAATGATGCGGAACATAGACTTATTGCAAGCTTTCACCACAATGCGGAGATTCCAAAACAATATGTTGTCCATCATCGTGACAGAGACGCGCAAAATAATAATCCCGAAAATTTAGTGATAATGTCTAAAAAAGATCATGACGCCTTGCATGCCGAGCGCATGATTGGCGAAGGCAATCCTATGCCGCGCGCTCTTCGGGAATGGGATGAGAGCAAGTGGAGGTCATACCAGCTTAAACATTCCGAGAATAGTTTTGAGGACAACGATAAGAATTTTTCTGGTATTACCGACGAGGAACTTCGCAATCATGCTTTGAAGCTAACTAAATCGATTGGCCGTCGGTTCTCGTGCAATGACTGGCTAAGATATGCTCGATTAAATGACTTACCACTATTCTTCAGTAAATGGCGACGGGATCACCTGGGCGGAATTATGGGCTTGGCTAAGTGGGCCGCATTTGAGTCTGGGCTTGATCATATTGACGCTGACCCTAGGCTTCTTGATTCATATAAAAAATATACGGCGCTAGGATATGATTGTGATATTACAAATGAACAGCTCGAGATAATAAAACACTGCGAGGTCTGTAATGTTGAATTTCGCTGCGGCATTAGCACGCGCCAATATGGCGTGTGCGGTATTTCTTGTGGCTTAAAAAAAGCTTGGCAGAATGAGGACTTTAGAAGGAATACCGTCAAGCTTATCAATGATTCTAATAATAGTAATAAGCAGAAAATGCGATTGAAGCAAGCACAGTTATATGTGGACTTGAGATTCAATTTAAACAGGGATCCTCTGAAATCAGAGTGGGTAGAAACGTGCAGGCAATCTGGTATCAGTGCGGAAATCTCTCGACCGAACTCACCGTTTAGAACTTATGATGAATTGAAAGATGCTAGCCAGGTCGTTAACCATAAAGTGCTTTCCGTTGATTTCGCGGGCCACGAGACAGTATATAACGGCACTGTAGATGAGTTCCATAACTTTTTTATTGGCGGTTTTTCAGGATTGACTCGGAATGGAAAAAGAAAATTTGCTTATCTAAATAATCTGCAGTGCGGCGAAATTATATTGCAATCAAAGCAATTTTGCAATTTATCTGAAGTAGTTGCGAGATCAAGCGATGATGAAAAGTCGCTGCTGAAAAAAATAAAGATTGCTACTATTTTGGGAACGTATCAAGCGACATTGACGCATTTTCCATATTTATCAAAAAGATGGAAAGAAAATTGCGAGAAAGAAAGACTGCTTGGCGTATCAATCACGGGACATTGGGATTGTCCCGTTACCAGAGACGCCAAAGTTTTAAAAAAGTTAAAAAAACATGCTATAAAAATAAACGAAAGATACGCCAAAAAGTTTGGAATCAACGCATCAACCTGCATTACTTGCGTCAAGCCATCAGGTACGCTTTCACAAGTAGTAAACTGCTCGAGCGGAATGCATCCTCGTCACTCAAAATATTTTATAAGAAGAATTAGAATCTCGGCCACAGACTCGCTTTTTAAGATGCTAAAAGATCAAGGCGTGCCGTATCATCCTGAAGTTGGACAGTCAGAAGGAAATGCCACGACATATGTCATGGAGTTTCCAGTAAAGGCTCCGGCCGGGTCAATTTATAAAGATGATTTGACCGCCCTTCAACAGCTTGAACACTGGAAATTAGTTAAGGAAAATTACACAGAGCACAATCCTTCAGTGACTGTTTCCGTGGGCGACGATGAGTGGCTCGCGGTGGCGAACTGGTTATATAAGAACTGGGACATAGTCGGGGGACTGTCTTTTCTTCCAAGAGATAATCACGTCTATCAGCTTGCCCCGTATGAGTCAATAGATGAAAAAACATTTATTGAATTGGAAAAACGTTTAGCGCACATAGATTTTTCCAAAATAATTACTTACGAAAAGAAGAACGAGACCGAAGTCAAAAATGAGCTGGCTTGCGTAGCGGGAGTTTGCGAGATAGTTTAAGTAAAGAGAAATATAGTCCTCTAGGGCCGAAGAATGAGTGTAACTTGTTTTCTCCGCGATGGCGGGGTTTTGTGGCGGTCATTGGAGCATTATTAGCTTCTTGGCGAGGATAAATATTTTCATCTTCTTTTCTTTTTAAATTTGGAAGGATATTATAGATATTGCTTTAAAACTCCGATTGGAGTAATCTAGCTTTTAATGGATAAGATAAATAAAATCAAGCCATCTACAGCCCTTATCGCTCTTTTAATATTATCCAATATCTTTACCATTGGACTCTTTTTAAAATCTAAAACCAATTCCGAGCCAGACGAAAAAAATATCGCAGTCATGGAAGAAAATAAAAAAACCGTGGAATTTCTTAAATTTTTTGTTGAGAGAGTTCTTCAGTCTGAAAAAGAGGTTTTATATGAAGACAAGCTTAAAATTGAAAACGATATAAAAGACATCGGCAATCAGGAGCTCATTAATAAATGGATAGATTTTGCTTCAAGCGAGACTAGTGAACAAGCCCAGAAAAATCT
>CAYJVZ010000013.1:7951-15867 GCA_964373765.1 uncultured Candidatus Saccharibacteria bacterium
GAAGACATCATGCTACCCCAAGACAATTCTTCTCTTAACGAGAAGAATGTCGGGGTACTCAATTTTGCAGCCACCTTCGGTGGGCAAAATTGGTAGAGGTGCGAACAGTGACGGTTTTGTCCGAAAGGATAAAACCACCCTACAAAGCTTTAGCGAAATGGGGTGAATTCCATGGTAACGTGGGTGCTAAACCCTAATATGAGACAAAATCTCATCTTCGGGTCGCACAAACATTCGCTTTGCGAATGTTTAAGTGCAACGGCTAAATCCTTACTTCTGTGCAAGGCCGTACTCCAGTGCTTCGCACTGGGAAATTTGAAGTACGAAACACGAAGTTCCAAACACTTTATAAGTCTAAAACCAAAAATTCTAAACAACGGTTTTGGATTTAGAAGATTTGAATTTGTTTAGGATTTCGAATTTCGAATTTAGGATTTTCCAATGCGTAGCATTGGTTTGTGCCGCTTGAGCCCGACGGCGACGCCGGGCCTAGATAAATGACCGCTGCTAATTTTGTTCACCAAAAGTGAGCACAAAATTGAGTCCCCGCGAGCACGTAATTGCTTTGGGGCCGCGCCCGAGCACGTATATGCTTTAGGGGGGCTACCCCAAGACAATTCTTCTCTTAGCGAGAAGCGAGAAGAATGTCGGGGAAGACATCATGCTACCCCAAGACAATTCTTCTCTTAACGAGAAGAATGTCGGGGTACTCAATTTTGCAGCCACCTTCGGTGGGCAAAATTGGTACAGAATTCGGCTTATAGATATAATTATCAAAACTCCCTCGCCAAACGGGGGAGTTTTGCTACATATTTGACTTTTGACAGCGTCTCAAGAATTTAAAAATTTGCAATAAATTTTACCTTTGTGTACAATAAATAAATTATTTTTTCATTTTTCATTATGGAAGAAATTAAGATAAATAAAAGAAACATCAACCTTAAAACAATCTCTCTTTTTATCTTTTACGCCCTCGCTTTTTTTCTGCCAATTGTTTTTTACACAACTTTACCAGTTTCTTTTCCGAAAGGATTATTAGCCTATCTTTCTACCGCCCTCATTATTATATTATGGTCTATAACAAAAATTTTAGGCAAGAAAGAAATTTCTTTTAATCCAATATCAATTAGCGCTCTAGCGGTTATCATTGTTGCTTTGGCCAGCTCACTTTCAACAAATTTATCCTATTACTCAATAATAGGGCATGGTTTTGATGTAGGAACGTTCGCTTCCATTTTATTTCTAATCTCACTTATGATGGTCATACCATGGCTGGCCAATCACAGGAAAATATTTTTTGGATTTTTCTTTATTTTTTGGATAACTTTTATCTTACTTTCAGTTTATCACCTTTTGCGACTTACCTTTGGCTCGGATTTCCTATCCTTTGGAATATTTGAAAACTCCGCTTTAAGTCTGATCGGCAACTGGAATAATCTCGGCATCTTTTTTGGGCTTTCAGCCATATTGTCCCTTATCTCTTTAGAACTTCTTCCAACAGCTAAAAAACTTAAATTTTTTCTGCTATTGCCGCTAGCCATTTCGCTATTTTTTATTTCCCTTATATATTTCATTCCTATCTGGATAGCCCTCTTGATTGTTTCAGGCGCATTATTCGCTTCTCATCTATTAACTAGTTACAAAGCTGGCAAGAAAGATGTGTCCAAAAAACAAAGCATAAATAAAATGCTTCGCTACCCATCTCTAGCAGTATTCATTATTTCCATCTTTTTCGTTTTTTCTGGAGCGGGTATAAATAGTTATCTCGTTAATAAATTCAGCATTGACCAAATCGAAGTCAGGCCTAATGTTGAGAGCACTTTCCAAATATCAAAACAGTCATTAAAAGATAATCCGTTTTTTGGCGTTGGTCCGAGCAATTTTGTTTCCAGCTGGCTGAAATACAAGCCTCTAATTGTCAATAATTTTGGTTTCTGGAATACAAATTTCTTATACGGCTATGGGCTCATTCCTACCTATCTCTCGACAACTGGAATCATCGGATTTATTTCATGGATAATTCTGATTATTTTATTAATATATTATGGTATAAAATCCATCAAATTATCGCCCAGTAATTCAATTGGACGATATATTTCTGTTTCACTTCTTACTGCCGTAGTCTATCTTTGGCTTTTTCAAATTATATATGTCCCAAGCATTGCCCCATTTACATTAGCTTTTATTTTTAGCGGGGTTCTCATGTCTGTTTTATACGAGCAGAAATTGACTAAGACATGGCAAATGGGACTCGATAAAAACAAATGGATGAAAATTCTAGCTACGGTTTTTTTTGCTCTTATCATATTAGTCTTTGGCGCTCTAAGTTTTGTATATATACAAAAATTCAAAGGCGGCTTGCATTTTATTTACGCCATAAAAGCTTTTGACTCTGGACAATCTCTGGATTTAGTCGAATCCAAATTTATTTTAGCTATTGAAAAAGACAAGCGGGAAGATCTGTACTATAGAGTGTATGCCGATTTACTCTTGCTTAAGATAAACAATTTGTTAAACAGCGAACTTAGCAAAGAAGAAAAAGCTTTGGAGATTCAAACAACCTTAAACAAGGCTATTTCGCTTATTGATGAGGCGGCCAAGATGAATCCTTCTAATTATGAAAATTGGATGGCCCTCGGCAACATCTATGAATCAGGAATGTTTCTTGGCATAGACGGCTCTTACAATGCTTCAAGACGAGCCTACCTTAACGCTCGGAGTTTTAATCCAACAAATCCTTCAATTCCGCTCGCTCTTGCGAGATTAGAATTTTACGAAAGACAATATGACTCCTCAAGAAAGTATATTGAAGAATCACTAATTTTAAAAAATAACTTGCTTGACTCGTATTATCTTTCGGCTCAAATATATTTAGAGGAGAAAAATATAGATTTGGCTATAGAGACTTTGAATGCAGCTATCAATATAGTGCCTTTTGACGCAGGTCTTTTTTATAATTTAGGACGATTAAAATTCAATTCTGGCGATTTTAAAGGCGCCATAGAGGCTGAAATTAAAGCTCTGGAAATTAATAGCAATTTTGCCAATGCCCGATATATTCTAGGTCTTTCTTTATACGGAAATAGGCAAGTAAAGGAATCACTGGCCCAATTTGAGGAATTAGATAGAACTAATCCGGGAAATGCCGAGTTGGCGCTTATTATTGAAAATCTCAAATTAGGCAATAGTCCACTTTACGGCATTCAATAATGACTTCTTATTCCAGCTTCATGAATCGCTGAAAGTCTGTATAATCTGGACATGGTTAAAAGAATTTTGAATTTATTAGATAGGGAAGTCAGCGGTCTTCACGAAGCGGCCTATTTACTCGCTATTTTCGCTTTTTTATCGCAAATTTTCGGACTGATTAGAGATCGCCTTTTAGCCCATAACTTCGGAGCCGGCGTTGAACTTGATATATACTACGCCGCCTTTCGCATTCCCGATTTCATTTTTATTTCAGTAGCCTCAATCTTTTCCGTGTCAGTCCTGATACCTTTTCTTTTTGAGAAATTTAATATAAGCAAAGACCAAGGAAAAGATTTTGCCAGCAACATTTTTTCCTTCTTCTTTCTATTCATAGTCTTTGTTTCAGCAATTATTTATTTTTTAGTGCCAAGTATTTCTAAACTGATTTTGCCGGGAATTACCGATCCAGAGGCCTTCAATCAGCTGGTCAAATTTACCAGAATCTTGCTCCTTTCCCCGATACTCCTTGGTCTTTCAAATTTTCTTGCCAGTATTACGCAAATGCAGAGAAAATTCTACGCCTATGCCATAAGTCCGGTATTATATAATCTAGGCATAATAATTGGCGTCATATTTTTACTGCCCTTTCTTGGCCTTGAAGGAGTTATAATTGGCGTTATTATTGGAGCAATTTTACACCTTGCCGTCCAATTGCCCGCTATAATTTCATCTAATCTTATGCCGAAATTCAGATTTGTCTTAAATTGGAATTCGATAAAGAGAGTTGTTTACCTTTCTATTCCCAGAACTATAGCTCTCTCCTCTAACCACATCGCTTTAATTTTTTTTCTGGCTCTAGCTTCGCTTATGACTGAAGGTTCTATATCTGTTTTTAGCCTTTCATTCAACCTGCAATCAGTTCCACTTAGTATAATCGGAGTCAGTTATTCCGTAGCCGCCTTTCCCACATTAAGCAGATTATACAATGTCGGCGATCATCCAAGTTTTTTTAAGGAGATATTATCCACGGCTAAACATGTTATTTTCTGGTCTTTGCCGATAACAGTTCTGTTCATAGTCTTACGCGCTCAAATAGTGAGAACTCTTCTTGGATCGGGAGAATTTAGTTGGTCTGACACCAGATTAGTGGCGGCCGCCCTCGCCCTTTTTGCCGTTTCAGTCCTTGCCCAGAGCATGATTATGCTTCTTGTCAGAGGATATTATTCGGCCTCTAGGACTAAAAAGCCGCTTTACATAAATCTCTTCTCCTCGGTTCTTGCCATTATTTTTGGATTCGTACTGGTGTATTTTTATGAAAGCTCAGTTTTTTTTCAGTCATTCATTGAAAGCTTGTTAAGAGTTGAAGGAATTGCTGGCACTAAAATACTAATGCTGCCTCTTGGCTATTCGCTCGGCATGCTCTTTAATGTCATCATTTTATGGAGGATTTTTGAAAAGGACTTCGGTAAAATGAGCAAATATATCGTCGGGCCTTTTTTTCAAGCTTTGTCTTCGTCAATCATAATGGGCTTCATCACATATTTATTTCTACAATTCTTTGACGACATATTCAACATAAATACGCTGTTTGGAATATTTATGCAAGGCTTCTTATCGGGAATTCTCGGTATTTTAAGCGCCGTATTGCTACTGAAACTTCTTGGAAATAAAGAAATTGAAGAAATAATGACGACACTGCACAGAAAAATATGGAAAGCCGACACAATAGTTCCCGAACAGGAAAATCTTCAGTAAAAATATGGAAAAATTCATTAGAAATTTCTGCATTATTGCTCACATTGATCATGGCAAATCGACTCTGGCTGACAGAATGCTTGAAATCACGAACACTGTTGAGAAAAGAAAAATGAAGGAGCAGGTTCTAGACACTATGGAGCTTGAGAGGGAAAGAGGCATCACTATAAAAATGCAACCGGTTCGGATGATTTATTGGAAACCAAAAGATGAAAAGGAGCTAGACTCCAATTTACCTCGCTCATTTAAAGACGAGCAAAAGGGTCAAAAATATATTTTAAATCTGATTGATACTCCCGGACATGTCGATTTTTATTATGAAGTTTCAAGATCGCTAAAAGCGGTAGAGGGCGCTATTTTATTGATTGATTCTACGCGAGGCATTCAGGCCCAAACTCTCTCTACATTGAATATGGCCAAAGGAGCGGGAATAAAGATAATTCCGGCCCTTAGCAAAGTTGATTCTTCTCTGGCCAGAATTAGTGAAATAAAGAAGGATGTGGCAAATTTGCTCGGCGTAAAAGAAGAGGAAGTGCTGGAATGTTCAGGCAAAACAGGCAGCGGTGTCGGAAATCTCTTGGAAGCTGTGATAAATAGAATTCCACCGCCTCAAATGGACAATAAAAGTTCAAATAAATTTAAGGCTCTGGTTTTTGATTTTACTTATTCAAATCACAGAGGCGTTATCGTTTATGTAAGGATATTTAGCGGATCAATCTCCAAAAACAAAAAACTTATTTTAAGAGTTACTCAAAAAAAATTCAACGCTCTTGAAGTTGGTGTTTTTTTGCCGGAAGAAAAGGCGGTTTTATCTTTGTCGTCTGGTGAAATCGGCTATATAGTAACGGGCATAAAAAGCCCGGGAGTGGCCAGAATCGGCGACACCATTACAGAAGAGGGCAGCGATATTCCAACTTTATCAGGCTATATGAAGCCCGTTGCCGTTGTCTGGGCATCAGTTTATCCAGACAGCCAAGACAATTTTGATGTATTGAGGCAAGCTATAGAACGATTGAGATTATCAGATTCTTCTTTTTCCTTCGAGGAAGAATCATCTGGAATTTTAGGCCGCGGTTTTAGATGCGGATTTTTAGGCATGCTTCATCTTGAGATTATAACAGAAAGGTTGCGACGAGAATTTTCCCTGAAGCTTATCGTCACTACGCCTACAATAAGCTATGAAGTTGAAGACAAAAAAGGAAAAAAAACAATGATCTATTCTCCATCGCTTTTTCCAGAATATGGAAACATTAAAAAGGTTATGGAGCCATGGGCTAAAGTAGTTTTAATAACCCCACCGGATTATATTGGACCAATTAACCAAGTTCTATACGAGCACGAAGCAAAAGTGGGCGAAACTGAAACCATGAGTAATCAAACAAAAATCAATTTCGACATGCCCCTTCGGGAATTGATGAGGAATTTTTTTGATAAAATAAAAAGCGTGTCATCAGGTTTCGCTTCAATGTCTTATCAAATAAGTGATATGAGAGAAGCCGATGTTGTCGGAATGGACATTCTGGTGGCCGAAGAGATTGTTCCGGCCTTTGCCAGAATTGTCGCAAGAAAGAGAGTCGAGACTGAAGCAATTAATGCGGTTGAAAAGCTTCATCAAATATTGCCTAAACAGCTATTTGCAACAAAAATACAGGCAAAAGCTCTCGGAAGAATCATATCATCAAGGACTTTGTCGGCTTTGCGCAAAGATGTGACCGGCTATCTCTACGGAGGCGATGTTACCAGAAAAATGAAACTTCTTGAAAAGCAAAAAAAAGGCAAGAAGAAAATGAGAGCAAGAGGTAAAGTCAACATACCCCATGATGTTTTTATGAAAATGATCCAGTCGAACTGATAGTGAATTTTAGTAGAATATAGGAGTATAAAGGGCAACCATACTGATTATTATGAGTATTCCCACGAAAATCCAGAGAATATTAATTATTTTTTTAGTTTTTTTATGGAAAAGCATTTGATTTTCTTAATATAATTATATACTTGAACCACATTATATCAGTTATTAGAGTATAATTACAATTTAGCGTAGCAAGAAACCGTGAAGGAATTAAGGCGACAAAGATTATTCAAGAGGATAATATACTCAAAATTTACTATTGTTGTTGTTTTAATTGTTATAATTTTTCTTGGCAAAGCTGTTTTTAATATGTATAAAATTGTTTTGGAGAGCCAAGTGAATAAAACAAAAGCCGAGGAGGCGCTAGGAGCGCTTTTATCAAGAAGAGATTTTTTAAATGCTGAAGTTACAAGACTTAGCACCGAAAAAGGCATTGAAATAGAAATTCGCAAAAAATTCCGAGTGGCTAAACCGGGAGAAGAATTAGTTGTCATAATTGATGACGATGGAAAAGAAGAAGCCAGCGGCAGCTTAGCAAAAAAAGGAATAGCAGGTTTTTTTGAAAGATTTTTCTCCAAATGGGGAATTTTTAAATAAGCGGCTATAGTACAGCGGCAGAACAGGACCTTCCTCCCGAAAAAAAGAAGCGCAGCGACTAGGTTTTTGGCGATCCTGTTACACGGAGCGCGATTGCATATGTAAAATATCAATCGATAGTAAGCGAGTGTAGTTTAGTGGCAGAACATGTGCTTCCCAAGCATAGGGCGCGAGTTCGATTCTCGCCATTCGCATCGAAAGTAAGCAAAGTCTTTCTTCGAACGGGATCCTCAAAAAATAATATCGCGCTCCGCACTCTGTATTTTTTGGGACGAGGTTGAATCGAAGGGCGGAACGATGTTTTTATCCGAGCATTTCGATATTCGCATTAAATTAAGAAATAAGAGATATACTTATTTGATCATCCTTAAGATAGATGTTAAATTTTATTGCAAAAGGGCGGTTAGCTCAGTTGGTAGAGCGCTACATTGACGTTGTAGATGCCAGAGGTTCGAGTCCTCTACCGCCCACCAAGACGAAACTCAATTCTTTTTTTCCAGCCAAACAATGGGCTTCCATTGCG